>NZ_JAUZUW010000012.1:0-76290 GCF_031844245.1 Exiguobacterium sp. BRG2 | reverse complement strand
ACTTAATATTACAATTCGTATAGAGAAAAAATGTAGTCGATCATGAAAAATGATTAGTTTTGTAAATAAGGAGTAATGTAGTGCCTATCTTTTTCTTAAATGACACTGTATATGCATATCTAACCAATGCAACCAGTCAGATGCACTTAACCAGCCAAGTTCATCATAATAAATCTTTTTTGAAGCATCTATAGTTTGAATATGCATTTTAACGCACTCCATTTGAGTAATTAATTATTTTGTGCTTTTTAGGAGAATAGCGTAATCCAGGTTACTTTCTAGTTCGATCTTAAAATCATTTTTAAATTTACACGTACTTATGGAACTTCGTCATATAAAAAACAAAGTCTCCAAATCTTGTTCTCCTTTTCGAAGGCTGATGAAGTAAATTTAAGAACCCAAAAGCATCGTATCTTTTCTTAACAGAAATGGTACGATGCTTCTTTGTAGTTCCTCGATAGAATTAAAAAAATCTATAGTTAGTCATTCATAAAAGGGAAAAGTAGAAAAAGAAGAAGAGGTCTGGTCAAGATTGATTAATTCTTCTAATCTCCATTTAACTAATTTATTAATTGAATTAACTTTAATTCTGAAAAGTAAATTTAATAAATGTCACCTATCCTATTGTGATATAAGGTATCATTGGAAATAGTTTCTTAGGGAGTATATACCATAAAGAAAGTTATAAGAGGAAAAGAACAGGCAATTGATTTCTTGAAACTACTAACAAAAGAATTAAATCTTAAAGTAGATGAAGGAGAGGTATGATGAGAGAAAAAACTCGCATATTAATAGGGCTGCTACTAGCTTGCCTCTATATTTTACCGATGGTCTTACTGGGGGAACATGCACATGTCCGTATTCATGATAATCTAGACTCAAACATCACGTGGTATAAAACATTGGTCGATACCAATAGTATTTACGCAAGCCTTCATGCAAATGTTCCTGACTTATTGAATGGGGTCGTCTCGAGAAATGCTTTCGTCAGTGAGTTTACAGGTATCGTGTGGCTATATCAATGGTTCCCACCATTTACGGCATACGTGATCAGTCAAACGTTGGTCCGAATCTTTGCTTTCTTAGGAATGTACTTGTTACTACGTGATTATGCGAAAGGGGTTATTCCTAAATCATATGCGTTGTGGGTAGCAGTTCTATTTTCTTGGACACCATTCTGGCCATCGGGCATGCTCAGCACGCTTGGGATGCCACTCTTATTGTGGGCTTATTGGAATATCTGGCATGGACGGAAAATAAAATCGAGTGCATTCGTATTGTTAGTGGTTCCGTTCTATTCGAGCTTCGTGCTAGGAATCGTTTTCTTTTTAGCAACGCTTGCCATTTACCATATGGTGAAGGAGATACGCGCACGTAGTTTTCATAGCCGTTTTTGGATCGCCTATGGCCTTCAGGTCCTTTTATACTTATTAATTGAATATCGACTGGTCTTCTCGATGCTGTGGGAAGAAGAGCCTACGAGTCGAAATGACTTCGAAACAGGGAATAACGGATTTTGGGCAAGTATTCGTTTATTTTTTAAGAATTTAGTGTTTGGTCATACACATGATCGCGCAGTACAATCGCCCATCATCCTCCTAACACTTCTGATTGTTGGATTTCTAGTATTTCGTCAAAAAGATCATGCAGCAAGACGAATTCGAACTTTGATGTGGTTTCTATTTGGACTATCGCTGTGGTATGCGTTTTGGTTTTATGAGGGGTGGAATCCTTTAAAGCAACATGTCTCTCTCATTAGAACTTTCAATTTCTCACGATTCCACTTCCTTCAACCGATGTTGTGGTATGCATTGTTTTACTTGATGCTCGACTGGCTATGGCGAACTGCCAAACGAAAATGGGTGACTTGTTTGCTCGTAGCCCAAACCCTTGTCTTGCTTGCATGGAATCCCGAGTTCCTCTATCGTCATCATCCATCCTATGAAGCGTTTTATGCGACTTCTCAGTTTTCTGACATTAAACGCTTCATCAACCAACCAACGAAAGACTATCAGGTCGCTTCTCTCGGAATGCACCCTGCGATCGCACAATACAATGGTATGCAAACCGTGGATGGTTATGTGAACTTTTATCCATTACGCTATAAAGCATCTTTCCGAAAGGTGATTGCTGGAGAATTGGATAAAAGTAAGCTATTACAACGTTATTTTGATACGTGGGGAAATCGAGTCTATGTGTTTTCATCTGAACTCGGTAAGGAATACGAGTACACAAAGGAGCATCAAGTACCGGTTCGACAATTATCTATCAATACAGCACAGTTGAAGCAAATCGGTGCGACATATCTTTTGTCTGCTGTACCAATCAAAAATGCTGCAGCCATTGGATTGCAGTACGAAAAAACGTTTGAAGATCAACATTCTGCTTGGAAGATTAGGTTATACCGTATCCAAGCTACTACAGAGAATACGAAGTAAGTTCATTTAAGGAGGAGTAATGGTATGACGATGACGACAATCCCTACGCTAGGCGTAATTATTCCGTGTTATAACGAGACGGAAGTATTACGCTTGACGGTCCATACGATGCACCGTTTCTTAACAGAGTGGCGAGAACGACACCTCATTTCTGAGGACTCCTTTGTCTTGTTCGTAGATGATGGAAGTCAGGATGATACCTGGGCCCAAATTGAAGATGTACACGCACAAGATGGTCGGTTTAGAGGATTAAAATTAGCACATAACGTAGGACATCAAAATGCTTTGTTCGCAGGTCTTGTCGAAGGACACACCGATGCGGATTGTGTTGTGTCAATGGATGCGGACCTTCAGGATGACGTAAAAGTGATTGAACAGTTTTTAAGTGAATTTGCGAAAGGGAATGATATCGTCTATGGGGTAAGAGAAGATCGTCAGACCGATAGCTGGTTTAAACGGTCGACTGCTCAAGGCTTTTATCGCTTCATCGACTGGTTGGGTGTAGAGACCATCTTCAATCATGCAGACTATCGTCTCATGAGCAAACGAGCTGTCGAAACACTTTGTGCACATCCGGAACGCAATCTCTTTTTGCGGGGGATGGTACCTTCGCTTGGTTTTCAAACAGCAGAAGTGACCTATACACGTCAATCACGTCCAGCAGGCGAATCAAAATATCCATTACGAAAGATGATGGCACTCGCATGGGATGGGGTGACCTCGTTTAGTGTTCGTCCGATTAAGTTGTTATTTTTAGTCTCACTATTCATGCTCATCGTCTCGATCGGTTTTGTCGGATATGCTCTTTATCGTAGATATGAAGGAGAAGCGATGGATGGGTGGACGTCTTTAATGATGTCGATCTGGTTCATCGGCGGACTTCAATTACTAGGTATTGGACTGATAGGAGAATACATCGGTAAAATCTATCAGGAAGTCAAACGACGTCCTCGTTATGTCGTCGAGAAAAAACGAGAATGATGACCTTTCTTCGTTTCTTATTAGTAGGAGTTCTTAATACGCTGGTTGGTCTGACGCTGACACTGATTTGTTTTCATGTCTTGCATACTGGTTATTGGGGAGCGACGGCGATCGGGAATGCATGTGGTGTTTGGGTCAGCTATATGCTAAATCGTCGCTTCACCTTTCGTCAAGAGGCTGGAGGATGGCCCTATTGGATACGTTTTTTGATCGTCGTTTCGATTAGTTATCTCATCGCTTATCGTCTTAGTTTATGGGGAGTGCATTACGTATTGCCAAATCTACAAGAGACTGGAGCGATTCTGATCGGGATGATTATCTATACGGGGTTAAATTATCTAGGTCAGTCTTATTGGGTATTTCGCAAATCATGATAAAACAAGCTATCTATAGAGGTAGCTTGTTTTTTTTATCCTCTCGATTGCACTTGCAAAAGCACAGTAGCAAATCAAAAGACTGACAAATGAATTTTCAAATTATAGAAATCAACCACTCAGATTAGAGTGAGGAAAGTCATTTACAATTTGATAAAATGACGCATTCAACGTATGCATCACATAGTTATATGGGTGGATATGCTATTTCTCATGTAATCGACCATGCCTATTCCTTATTCATCGACTCCCTTCAGTCCACCACATTAAATGATCGTTGATGAACGAATCCCAAAAGAAGAATGAAAGTAAAGTATCCGTGAAATCTAATTTACAGACTTAAATTTATTACAAACGACATCAATAAATCGCAATTTCTTCTTGTAGTAAATAATTCTGTTAAAAATAAGAAATTTTTATTTTTTAGTTGGTCCGTTATTACTCCTTCTCGATAAAGTAAAAGTCTATGAACTTAAACGATAAGAAGCAGTTCCTGTCATGTAAAGACAGGAACTGCTTCTTATCGAACAATTATATCGTCGGTAATTCTAAAATTCTTAAGAGATAGAAAAAAGTAAGACAGAAAGATATGTCACTTCGTTTCAAAACAAACATACGTTCGTTTTACGTGACAATTTAAATAAAAGTGTCCTTACTTAATTTTCATAATATTAGTATAATCCATATCAAAATATAAGTCTATATCTTGATAACTATCTTCTCTATAGTAAAGCTACGAAAAGAAGACGCTATTCGTTAACTATGAGAGGAGTTATTATGAACAAAACTACATTGAATCCTAATGTGAAAGTCAGACTGATAGGAGAAGGTCTTTTCAATCTGCTATTTTGGATGTACTTTCCTTTTCTAACGGTCTATTTTGGTAAAGGACTAGGGTTACAGACTGCTGGATTAATAATGGCACTGCCCCCCTTAATAAGTATTGTCGGAAGTTTAACCGGAGGAAGCTTTGCGGATACGTTAGGGAGACGTCCTGTGATGCTGATCGGAACATTTTTGCAAATGACCATGTTTATTCTATTTGCTGTCTCTTCTTCTCCTTGGATTAATTATGTTGCCTTTATCGGAATTAATATAGGCGCAGCATTTTATCGTCCTGCTAGTTCAGCGATGATAGCGGACACAGTTCCAAAAGATGAATTGCGACAAGTGTATGCGACATTTATGACCGTGAACAATATTGGTGCCGTTTTAGGACCAATCATTGGAGCAGTCTTCTTTTTTCAACATCGTCAACTGTTATTGTGGACCTGTGCAATAGTTCTCTTTCTTTACTTCATAACGATCTATTTTATTGTTAGTGAAACCTTACCTGTCCGATCCAAGCAAAAAGATGTAACGACCCCACTTAAATATGCGTTTCAGTCTAAGTGGTCTGGCTATCGACTTATTCTCAAAGATCGTATTTTTCTGCTATACGTAATTGCGGGAACCTGTTCACTCTTCCCAGTGATGCAACTCGATCTCTACTTACCAGTTTACGTGATAGACAATGTGCCTAAACAACCTCTCGTACCGCACTTGCTGGATTCTTTTCAGCTCACGAGCCAATCCATTTTTGGCTATCTGGTAAGCTTTAATGGTCTTTTGTTTGTCATCTTGATCCTTCCCGTAACGAATCGACTTAAAAATTGGTCAGAAAGACGTCTCTTCGTCGTTTCGACCTTACTTGCAGGAGGAGGTACATTTTTAGTCGGATGGAATAACAACATCTGGTTTTTGTTTGGTTGTACGCTCATCTTCACGTTAGGTGAGATCATGCGTACACCAGTCACGCAGAGTTTCATCGGTCATTATGCTCCAGAGGAGGCAAGAGGTCAGTATCTAGCTGCTGATAGTCTTCAAAACACACTTGGTAAGACGCTAGCACCTCTCGCTATCTACGCATCAGGATGGATCGCCCCGCTTGGTATCTTCACTATCATTCTCCTTTTTGCTATCATTGGAGCTTGTTTATATCTGCAATTATTTAGACTGTATTCTCCCACTTGACAATCAGGTTGATAATACAAAGTGTACGATTACAAATAAAATATTAATTTAGGCTTTAGAATGATTTCACGAAAATAATAATTACTATAGATAATTAATATCAGATAAATGCTATCTAAAATATCTTAAATCAGCATGAATGAGATGATTTCAACATTCCACCGACGATTAATCTTGAAGTCGATGATCCAACGTGTGACCTTGATTATGTAGCAGGAGGGGCTCGTTCGCTGGAGATGCAGTACGGACTATCCAATTCTTTCGGATTCGGTGGTCATAACGCCGCCATCGTCTTGAAAAAATATATGGATTAAGCATCAGAGTTTGGGTTCGGACAAGAGAACTCAATGAGTAAGTACTCGCTGAAAATGTATACAATCTTTTTTGTGTATCCAATTCTTATTGAATGTTAGTGATTCGGGAACCTTCACTATTGCTGTATCGTCATTCATCCAACGATTCATGACACGTTCTATCTATTTTACATAAAGCGCGAATCATCAGTTCTAGTCAGAGTTTGCCTTAACTAGGACATCATGATCTTTATTTTAATAATCCACCCTCTGAAGGGAGGTTTGAATCCACACCTAAAAAAAATAACTGTATATGTTGTCATTCTAATTCTAGCTTTTTCATCATATCGTCAAAAGAGAAGGCTTTTGATTGATTATCATGTACTTCCTAAGATATGAGTTTTGGATGCTTTATTTATAGATATCCCGACGATGTCCAATCTCAAGAATCAATATCACGACTTTCTCATCCTGGATGTCAGCAATCAGACGATAGTCGCCGATGCGATACCGCCATTCGCCAGAGCGATTCGAGACGAGTCCTTTCCCATGACGACGCGGATCATCCGTCCCGACAAGGTTCTTCTTGATACAGGACATGATGATCCGCGCTTGTTGTGGGTCCATCTTCTTGAGAGATTTTTGAGCCCCGCGCTCGAATTCTACATTATAAGCTGTCATTCTAAATCAAGTTCCTTCATCATGTCGTCGAAAGATATCGCTTCTGATTTTTTACGGTGTGCTGCCATGGAATCATGATAGAGTTGCAAATCGATTTCGTCTTCGATACGGTCGAGGACGGCATCGCGAACGAGTGTAGAAATCGTGATGTTCTTTGCCTTCGCATATTCCTTGATAAGTCGTGTATCCTGATCATCCAGACGTACGGAAATGGTACTCATGATTATCAGCTCCTTTGTAATACATTGTAATACATATTCCAGTAGTAGTCTAGAAATGGCACCGATTTAAAATAGGATTGAACCTGTTATAACTAGTATGAAAATGATGAATAAGTATGAAAAAAGAAAGGCTGCTGTATCGCGTGCCTTTCTTTTTGTATAAGACGTCGCACACGCTGAAATGCTCATGTGGAGGATCATAAATACACGGAAATACTATACAACGCTGCGAAAAATAATGAGATCGAGACGCCTAATCCAAGATAGAGGGTCTTGATGGAGTCTTGGGTTGATCGGATGACGTACACCAACAATCCCACGAAAAGGAGGCTGATTGCCATCAAGAAGAGGGATATCATGGTCGGCTCGAACCGGATATCAGAATAGGTGAAACGCAAGCTAGGGAAAAGAAACCCTGACAGTGGACCAGCCCCGCTGGATTGAAGAGTATCCTTGATCGAGTGAGGGGGTTCCTGTTGACCGAGCCACGCAGTCGCTGTGAAGAGAAGCAGGATCAAGATGCCTTCCTTGCGCATCCGCATCCGTCGGACTTCAAACGATCGTTCAGGAGACGCGTAACTCCACTTCCCGTTCATGATACCGATGATCAGCACGGGTAGAATCAGGACGTGTTTCCAGAGTAAGGCTTGTCCATACGGTAAAATCCAGGAATCGGAATACTCCTCTACCTGCACGACGACAGACATCAGATAGATGCCGGAACCGACGATCAGTAAGAAACATAGCGTCACGAGTGGTTTGAACCATTCGAGGAAGATGCCCCAGTTACGGTCTGATGGACTCCAAAAGCCGAGTATGAGCAATCCACCGGTCCAGATGAAGACGGCGAGTGCGTGAATAGAATGTACGAGCATGCCTTCTGCCCCTTTGATGCTAGAGGCGTGCCCGGACCACGCGAACGTAACGACCAACGCCATAACAAGGAATACCCCTAGTTTTATACGTCCAGGACTGAGTGATGCACGATTGATGACGATGAGAAGGAGTACACTCCAGAGAGCCATCAGAATCCAAGCGTTCCCTGCCTCGAATGTAAGTAACACGGATCGCAGTGTATTTAAAAACCGATCTCTTCATATAAATACAGTACGATTCGTAAGACGGACAGGGAAAAGGATAACAGCATCAGCACGATGAGCATGCGAACCCAGCGGATTGAAAGCGATACGTCAGGTCGGTAAGAACGAGGGATGAGCTGGACGGAAAAGAAACCGATCAACAGCGCAAGACAACCGTAGAGGAGCGTATCGCCGATCAGATAGAGCGCGGTCATCGCTTCCGCCCCTTCAGGATAATCTGGTAGAAACCATACAACGCCAAGACGAACAAGCCTCCGGCAATCCAGAAGGGAAATCTGCCATCTTCTGTCGTGCGAGTAGTGACCTGAGAAGGTGCTACTTTTTTCGTTTCCTTTTGAACAGATGATGTCTCCTCTTCTGGTTCGGACGTAGTATTACTTGATACGACAGTGAATGTATATGTACCATTGATCGGATGTCCATCTGTCCCGATGATTTTCCAATCGACCTGGTATTTCCCTAGCGCCATGGGACGGTCAAGTGTCAAAATCATCCGTTCGCTTTCTTGAGTGAACGTCCCCTCAAGGTTGTCGGAAGCATCCACGGCGGATACTTGAAGACTACCGCCAGCCTCGATCTCGGATTCAAAACGGAGGGTCAGTTTGTCAGTTGGTTGAACAGTCTGATTCGCTCCCGGAGTGGAAGATTCCAGCCCGGTATGTGCGGAGGTGTGCAGAGGGAAACACCATAATGCGCCCGTAAGCAACAAAAGGAGAAAGCTTTTTTGATACATCGTGTCAACTCCTTCATGTGTAGGTATGTATGGTCGAAAAGATAAGGAAGAAAATCCAGTCCATTATTTTTTTGACGCTTACATTAGGAAATGCTAATATGATGATAGAATATTAGCGGATTCGAATATGAAAAAGGAGTGAACATTTTGGAACAATTACTGGAACCATTGGACTTAAAGGTAAGGGTCGTACATGGTTTTTCTAATAAGACACGATTGCAGATCTTAGAATGTATCCGTGACGGAGAGAAAACCGTCACGGAAATCGTCGAAGCGATTCAAGGAAATCAGTCCAACGTCTCGCAACACTTGGCGTGTCTAAAAGGATGCGGATTGATTCAAAAACGGACACAAGGGAAGTTCGGGTACTACTCGTTGCGAAACGATACCGTACGAGAATTATTGCGACTGTTTGGAGAACTGACGTTAGAAATCGGTCAGGAATCTGCTTGTTGTGAACATCACATCGAGGAGGCGTAAAGATGGCAAGTTCCTGTTGTAACAATGACTCTTCGAAGGAGAGCGCTCCAAAAGAAGGGAAGAACGCTTCTTTACCGACAACGACGTGCTGTACCTCGAGCGCAGACACGCAACGTGGAAAGGCGGATCAGACAAGGTGTTGTACGACCTCCGAATTAGCGGGTACGTCGTTACAAACGGAACCTTCTGAGTCTCCGCCTAACGATACGGAGACATGCTGTAGTAAGGTGCCACTGGAGAAGGTGAATCCGGACGATGCGTCATGTTGCGCCTCGAGTAGCCCTGGATCAGCATCGAACCTCGCTACTCGTGCGACGTATACCTACCGAATAGAAGGGATGGGATTGTCCCTCTTGCGCCGCGACGCTAGAGAAGGGGTTGGCGACGATACCGGAGTACCAGCACGTGTCCGTCCAATATGGTGCTGCTCGTCTGAAGATCGACAGTGAAGAAGAACCAGATGATCGTCTTTTAGGGGAGGAAGTCCGAAAATTAGGATTCCATCTCATCCTTCCCGATAAATCAGATCAGCTCGTCCAAACATTCACCGTTTCCGGGATGGACTGTAGTAGCTGTGCTAAGACGATCGAACAACACTTTCAAAAGATGCAAAATGTCCAGACCGTCACAGTTTCGTTTGCCCGTGGGGAGATGGAAATCGACCATCAGCTGGATGCTCGACAAGTCCAAAGCGAGCTGAACAAGATCGGTTTCGATGGATACGTCAAGGGAAAGAAAACGTCCGAGGCACCGGTCCGGTCGTTCGAGGGGATCTCCTTGATCCTGTCCGGGATTTTGATTGGTCTGGGATTGCTCATCCAAACGAGCGGAGTAGCGTATCTTCCGAATGTTTTGTACGGTATCGCCTTGATCCTCAGTGGGGGGAGAGTTTTCCGGAGTGCCTATTATGCCGTCCGTGCCCGCTCACTCGACATGAACGTATTGATGAGCGTAGCAGCCATCGGTGCCGCATGTATCGGGGAGTGGCTCGAGGGAGCGACCGTCGTCTTCCTCTTTGCCATCGGCAATTTGCTTCAGAATCGCTCCCTTGCGCGGACGCGCAATTCCATTCAGAAACTGATTGAACTGTCTCCGAAGGAAGCCTTCGTGCTGACGGACGGGGACGTTAGACGTAAACCGGTGGAAGCGGTGCGAGTCGGAGAAATCCTCCGGATTCGACCAGGTGATCAGGTTGCACTGGACGGCACGATCCTGAACGGGACGACGACCATCAATCAAGCACCGATCACGGGCGAATCGATTCCTGTCGATAAGAAGGAAGGAGATCACGTATTTGCCGGAACGCTCAACATGGATCGTTCGTTCGACATGATCGTCGAGAAGACGTATCAAGAGACGACGCTTGCGCACATCATTGAACTGGTCGAGGAAGCGCAGGATAATAAAGCACCGAGTGAAGCGTTCATCGATCGTTTCGCGAAAGTGTATACACCGTTCGTCTTCCTAGGTGCATTGTTGCTGATGATCGTCCCACCTTTACTCCAACTTGGTAGTTGGGGAGAGTGGTTCTATAAGGGGTAGCGTCAGGAAAATGCGGATTTACAATGCTAAGGAAATTCCCATACTAAAAAGCCAAATTTCTCAACATCAATTGAGAAATTTGGCTTTTTCCGTTGCTCAGTTAAAGCGTCCTTTAGTTGTATATTTCCTGTTAATATCCCTTTTGAAGCATAACATTGTTTTCAATGATCGCACCCGATAGTTGACGCCCATTTTAGAACCTATTCTTTGATTTTCAATAAGCGTAAACTGTTTAATGTTACAAGTAAAGTTGCTCCCATATCAGCAAATATAGCTATCCAAAGTGTTAACCAACCGGGCATGACCAAAAGTAATGCCACAAATTTAATCGCCAAAGAGAAGGTAATGTTTTGCTTGATGATTGCTAAAGCCTTACGGCTTAATTTTATTGTATATGGCAATTTACTCAAATCATCAGACATTAAGGCGATGTCAGCCGTTTCTAAAGCTGTATCAGTTCCAGCACCACCCATTGCTACACCAACGGTAGATGCCGCAAGGGCTGGAGCATCATTCACGCCATCTCCGACCATCCCCACACTTTGATGTTTTTCTCGAAGTTCTTTAATAAAATTAAGCTTATCTTCTGGAAGTAAGTCAGCTTTAATATCCGAAACACCAACTTGTTTTCCGATGGCTGTTGCCGTTCTTTGGTTATCGCCTGTTAGCATCACTGTTTCGATTCCCATATTGTTCAACTTGCCGATAACTTCTTTAGACGATTCCCTCATTTCATCGGCTACGGCAATAAACGAAAGAATTTCTTTTTCTGTTCCTAACACCATCACTGTTTTACCTTGAGTTTGCATATCGGCAATTTTTTCTTTCCTATCGCTTGAAATGCTTCCGTGTAATTCCTCAAAAAGATTTGGACTTCCCACATAATACATTTCATTATTTATTTTGGCTTTAACGCCTTTACCTGTAATGGATTGAAAATCCTCTACTGTTACTTCGTTGAATTTTAATCCATTTTCTTCTGCTTTTCGCATAATCGCTGAAGCAAGAGGGTGCTGTGATCCTTTTTCAATGGCTGCTGTTATGGTCATTAATTCATTTTCATTTCTACCATATGTCACAATGTCTGTTACAGCAGGAATCCCTTTGGTTAATGTTCCTGTTTTATCAAAGGCTATCGCTTTTAAGTGTCCTGCTTCTTCTAAATGGATACCACCTTTAATTAAAACACCATTTTTCGCTGCATTTCCTATTGCTGTAACCACAGCAACTGGAGTTGAGACTACTAAGGCACAAGGACAACCAACCACTAATACAGCTAAGCCTTGATAAATCCATTGGCTCCAGTCTCCGCCAAATAATGGTGGAACTACCGCAATTAAAAGAGCTAGTATGACAATAGCTGGTGTATAGTATTTTGCAAATTTATCGACAAACGCTTGAGAAGGGGCCCGTTCTGCTTGGGCTTCTTCTACCAAGTGAATGATTTTTGAAAGAGTAGTATCTTCAACTCGTTTTGTTACTTTAACCTCAAGTAACCCTTCTTCATTCAAGGTTCCTGCAAATACTTCATCATTTGTGGTTTTCGTTACTGGAACACTTTCACCTGTAATCGCAGCCTGATTTAATGTCGATGTACCTTTAACCACTATTCCATCCATTGCTAACTTTTGACCGGGCTTAACAATCATGATGTCTCCAACTTGAATATCATCAACATGAATCATCATTTCTTCATTGCCTCGTCGAATTAACGCTTCTTTTGGGGCAATATCCATTAAAGATTCAATAGATTGACGTGCTTTATCCATTGAATAACGCTCTAATGCTTCACTAATCGCAAATAGGATAACAACGGTTGCCCCTTCACCCCATTCACCAATGATTGCAGCTCCTATAATTGCAATAGTCATAAGCGTATTCATATCGAAATTTAATCTGCTTAGATTTTTGAGACCTTTAATGAATAACGAATATCCACCGATTAAAATGGACGCTGCATAACCAATTGTCGGTAGAACATGCTCTTCACCATACTGCTCTCCTAAGAACCAGCTAACTACAAGTAAAAGAGCTGATACATATACCTTAATGTTTTCTTTCTGCTTCCAAAAAGGTTCTCGTTCTACCCTTTGTTCTTTTTCATCTCGAATTTTTAAATTTTCAAATGCTCCTGCTTTTTCTAATTCTTCAATGGTTGTCGTCCCTTTAACATAAACTTTAGATGCTCCGAAATTTACTTTCGCATCCTGAACACCGGGAAGTTCTTTAACATTATTTTCAAAAATGGCTGCACAGTTAGTACAAGTAAATCCTTGAACACGATAGGCTTTCATTTCTTCTTCAGACAGTTTTGCTTTCCCACTAGACATTGATCTTCACCTCTTTCTTATGTGCCAATGCAATCATCATAATTTGTCTGATATGCTCATCATCTAATGAATAAAATGCAAGTTTTCCCTCTTTTCGAAACTTAACAATCCCTTGCTTATGGAGCGTTCGCAGGTGATGAGAGGCATTTGCAACCGTAACACCTATAATATTTGCTATATCACACACACACAGTTCGTCATCTTGACATAAAGCATAGGTAATTTTTGCTCTATTTTCATCTGCAATAGCTTTTAACATTTGGGCAACACTAGAAATATCTACTGTCTGTAAATTACCTTGTATTCGATTGACCTTTTCTTCGTCATAACAATAAATTTCACAAGTATCTTTCTTAATCACATTCTCACCCCAATATCATTCAAGTGTTTATTTGAATATAGTATAACCATTTTTAATAATTCATTCAAGTGTTTTTTTGAATGAGTAAAGAATTCATAAAAAAAGAATTGGAGTACCCAATTCTAATAACAAAATAACCAAACTGCATAAGACTTTAAGTACATAACATTATCTGGCCAATTAATGGAATAGGACTGAACTATTTGTTCTCTTCCGATAGCTTTCTATATAATGAAGCCCTAGACACATTTGTAATTTCACAAATTTGATTTACAGTCATATTTCCTTCTTTATATAGCTTTACTGCATAATTCATTCCCGCATGATTTTTATGATATTTTTTTATCCGACCTTTAAACTTTCCTTCTTTCTTAGCCAGCTCAATCCCTTCACGTTGACGCATACGGATAAGATCTCTCTCTAACTGGTTAACACCAGCCATTACTGTAATTAAGAATTGGCTGTATGGATTATCCTCTGATAAATCTAGCCATGTATCCTTGAGTGATTTTAAGCTGGCTTTTTTCCTTCGTATGTAATCGATCAATTCAAATAAATCTTGTGTACTACGAGTAATTCGAGTTAAATCTGTAACATAAATGGTGTCACCATCTTGTAAGTCCTCTAACATTTTTTGAAGTTGCTCACGTTCCTTCGTTGCCCCAGAAACTTTTTCTTCGTATATAATATCCATTCCGAATTCGCTTAGCTGCTGAAATTGTCTTGAAGGGTTTTGACTAGTTGAACTGACACGTACATAACCAATTTTCCGCAAAATATCACCTCACTTTTGAGACAAGTCTTATGAGACGCTAGATCACAGCAATCCACTTCAAAATAAATGACTTGATGAAGTCGCTTCAGATCATAGAAAAACCCTCATTTCGACGTCGAAATGAGGGTTTTTCTATGATCTGAAAAGATGCTGTCTTAGGACATCCTCTCTTCTTTTTTTAGGTTACAAATAGTTCAATGGGTTGACACTATTCGCTGCAGAATAACTGCTGTATTTATAACTGTTTTTATGAATCTCAAAGTGTAAATGATTTCCGAACGAGTTTCCTGTATTCCCAACTGTTCCAATCTTCATACCTTTAGAGACTGTCTGACCACTTTTTACCGAAAGACTATTCATATGAGCATAAACGGTTACGTATTTTTGATTCTTTAGACTATGTGAAATCATAACGTGTTTACCATATGCACCGCTGTTTTTAGAGATAGTGACTTTTCCACTCGCAGAAGCATAGACAGGTGTGCCTTTTGTTGCAGCTAGATCAACGCCATTATGGAATGTATAACCGTAAGCGCCATTAGATTTTCCGTATCCTTGGGTCAGCCTCCCTTTAGTAGGAGAAGCAAAAAGAGACTCATTATACGTCATTTTTTTTGCAACGTGGCTCTTATATTTTTTTAGGTAAGAACTATAGATATACCGTGTGTTCCCTTTGTAAAGTACTTTTGTCCAAGCTCCTTTTTTTCCTAAATAAGAAAAAGTCTGACCAGTGTTAGTCACGCCGACTATATTGTAATTGAGAGAAGGACCAGTCCGAACACGGAGATTGTCTGTCTTTACTTTTACTTTATATGCACTACTTGCTTCAACTTTTGGGCTATGCATTGAAAAAGTTGTTGTGAGTAAGACGCTAGAAGCGATAAGTATTACCTTGTTTTTCATTAGTTGTACTCCTTTAAAGATAAAGATACGGTGACAAACGATTTGTTAAAAGGAGTATAGCATCACTATATTACAAAAAAGTGTATCAAATTCATTTCAAAAATTGATACGAGATTTAATCAAAAAATGCATAGTTTTTTCACAAACAGATTTTATGTTTAAAATTAAACACATTTCTTTTTTATACATCTTAAAAAAAGATTTATTTTTTAGAGTTCGGGAGGAATTTGATGGAGTTATCTTTTTTGTTAGCTTTTGGAGCAGGGTTTTTATCTTTTATCTCGCCATGTTGCCTAGCTTTGTATCCTGTTTTTCTATCTTACATTACAGGAATTTCAGTTACAGAGTTAAAAGAAAATAAAAAGTGGAACTGGAATGGTGTTCCCCATACATTCGTTTTCTTACTTGGATTTTCGAGCGTATTTTTAGTGATGGGTTTTTCAACGTCATATTTGGCTGATTTTTTTATAGTGTATAAAGATGTTCTACGGATGAGCGGTGCACTTATTTTATTCATATTCGGTGTTATTTTAACTGGTCTGTGGACCCCAATATTTTTACTTAAAGAGCGAAGAATGAACTTAGGAAAAAGAAAGCGTGGTTATATCGGAACGTTTATTGTCGGAGTCGGATCGGCTGCTGGATGGACTCCTTGTACAGGACCAATCCTCGCTGGAGTTATTGCTTTGATCGCCACGAATCCTAGTAATGGATTTTTATATATGCTCTTTTATGTACTAGGTTTTTCTATTCCATTTTTCTTGATGTCGTTTTTGGTCGGGAAATCCAGATACTTAATGAATTATTCTTCAAAGGTTATGAAAATAGGTGGCTGGTTTATGATTTTATTAGGTATCATATTGTATTTCGATGGTCTGACGAAACTAACTACAATATTGATTGATTTTACAGGGTTTAGAGGGTTCTGACGCTCTATTTTCTATTTCGAAAGGAGATGCATCGTAAATGTCTCGTGAAAATGTCCTGATAATGGGAGTAGAGGAAAACTGGAAAGTGATGGAGAACATAAAACAACTTAAACCTGTAAGTATAGATATTCATATTTCTTCAAAAGAAGGATGGGTTCGAAAGCTATTTCCTGATTTTAAATATTTTGATTCATTTTCAAAAAAAGAATCAGAAGAAGGGTATATTAGTAATCTGATTGAATATTGTACTTCTCAAGAAATAGGCTGGATTATCCCTTTAAGCGAACAAGAAGCATCTACGTTATCAAAACATAAGTTGAAAATGAGAAAAAATAACGTAGCGTTTATAACATCCTTTGACTGGGATAAAACAGTACTTCATGATTCATTTTCGGTTCAAGGTAATACTTTCACTTATTCTTTTGACCAGATAAAGAATGCGCCTGAAGGTGTAAAGGTGGGGAAAATTGATGCATATGTCGATTATCGATCTAGTGAAGTGATTTGCTGTTTTATGAGAGAAGAGTATGAACGGTACCAAGATACTGTTCTTTCATACGAGGTGTTTGCCAACTCGATTTTAGAGGAGTGCGTAGCAATAATTGCTCAAAGGCTTAATATAAAGGGTTCTTTTTCTTTCGATTATCAACGTGATTCGGAGGGAATGTATACGATTACAAAAATAGAATGTTTCATGACGCATTCTACTCGTGAGGCTATTTTTAGTGATTATGATTTCGCTAATTATTTGTGGAGCAATATTCAAGGAATTGTCCTTTTAAAAGAATCAAATGATAAAAGCTCTTTTGTGTATCGCCTAAATGAAGAATACTTTCTTTTCTAAATCTCAACAGTTTGTTTTTATATGTAATCATCTTAAATGAGAAAGGTACTTTATGAATAAACTTTCATTTAAAATAACGTTATTTTATTTTTTCGGGATTCTCATGATTTTCATTCTCTCATCTGCTATTGTATACAACATTCTTGAGCATCAACAAGTAGAAAGTGAACTGGAGAGCCTTCAAGAGAGAGGCAATAGTCATCGAGATGTTCTTTCCACTAACTTCGACAAGCAAACAGTTGAACACGTTGTTTTAATGGAGGAAAAGGCGATGACTGATGTGATTATCTTAGACAAAAATAATCAAGTCGTCGATTCATCTAACGACGCTGAACAATTTTTGAACCCGGATTGGATTCAAAAAAAGGATGGAATCGTAGAAGGTAATTGGAGAGAGGGCAAATTTTTAGTGACGGTGAGTAATATTGAAGATGGCGGTCAAATAATCATGTTAGAGCCGACGAAGTATATACAGCATTTGATGGGGGAATTGAAACAACAAGTAGTGTTCTCTCTATTCTTGTTAGTACTTTTTCTATTAGTAAGTGTTTATTTTTTGAGTTATATCATTATAAAGCCACTTTTATCAATGAAAGAGGCAACGGTAAAGTTAAGTAAAGGCGAGGTGCTGAAAATCAGAGAAGCTGAGAGAAGCGACGAAGTAGGAGATTTAGCACGAGCGATCACTAAGTTATCTGTTGATTTACGTCACATTCAAAATACAAGAAAGCAATTTCTGACTTCAATCACACATGAATTGCGTACGCCGATTACCTACATTAAGGGATATGCAGGACTCCTCAAAAAAGACGAATCGAGATTTGGAGATATTATCTATGAGGAATCCGAAAGACTTCAAGAACTGATTGAGGATTTGTTTGAACTTGCTAGATTGGAAGAGCCACATTTTCAAATAGATCCTCAGATCACAGAGATGAATGATTTCTTAAAAAAAATCAGTGAAAGAATAATTTTTAAATTTGAGGAGAAACAAGTGAAATTAATTCTTCAAATTAATAAAACTCCCATCTACAAAGAGATAGACCAAGCTAGATTCGATCAGGTTCTCTTAAATTTACTGGATAACGCGCTAAAATATACACATGCGAACAAACGCGTATTTTTAAAACTTGATGAAAACTTTATTGAAGTTACGGATGAAGGTGGTGGCGTGGATGAGCAATCACTCCCGTATCTTTTTGATCGTTTTTATCGAGTAGATTCTTCACGAAATCGTGAAACAGGAGGTACTGGGCTCGGTTTGGCTATCACGAAAGAAATAGTTGAAGCGCACAAAGGGACCATCGTAGCTATTAATGTAGAAAACGGGCTGAAGGTTGTCATTGACTTGAGGGGGATTCCAGGATGAGAACCATTGCTTTGGTAGATGATGAGAATCGAATGTTAGAACTGATTGAACTCTATCTGCAAGACAGTTATACCTGTATTAAGCTGAACAGCGGAAGAGAGATATTGAACTTGATTGATGTAGATGAGCCTGACTTAATCATATTGGATGTGATGATGCCTTTAATGGATGGTTTTGAGACCTGTCAAAGGATAAGGGAAGTTTCGAATGTACCAATCATTTTATTGACAGCACTCGACGGAAAAGAAGAAATCGTAAAAGGATTACAACTGGGAGCAGATGATTACATTGTGAAACCGTTCGACGAGGCGGAATTGAAGGCAAGAATTCAATCGATTTTCAGACGAACTACAGTTTCTTCAGGATCAAAAATCGAATCGTCGGGTCTAATCTTAAATGAAGACGCCCATGAGCTGTATTATGATAATCATTTAGTCAAAGTCACGCCAAAGGAATTTTCATTACTTGCTAAGTTATTAAAAAATCCAGAACGTGTCTATTCAAGAGAGGAACTGCTCTCAAGTTTATGGTTAGCAAATGAGTGGACAGATGAACGAACGGTCGACTCTCATGTAAGAAACTTAAGAGAAAAACTTAGGAAACTCGAGTTTCCTATTGAAGAACACTTTCGCACAGTATGGGGAATTGGTTACAAGTGGGTTCCTTAAATAAGGAGAAATAAGACAAGAGAGGAACGGTTAAAAAACCGTTCCTCTCTTGTTTATCGTTTATTCTGCAGATAGTTCGTCTTCAGTCACCCATTTATGATTTTTCACTTCTTCACCTGTAGTCGATTCGAAATCAATCATATACACTGTTGTTTGCTTAGCTGAGTCGATAGTGGCCGTAGCATCCTTCATTCCTTTCATATGATCCGCGTCTACTTTTACTTCATCGCCTACTTCATAAGGAGATGACTTGGCATCTACAATCTCTTCTTGAATAATCCATTTATGATTCGTGACGCGTTTCCCGCCATTTGTAGGGTCATAAGAAATGCTATAAGCAGTAGTATCATAAGCTCCTACAATTTTAGCCTCGGCCCCTTTCATGCCTTCCATATGTGCTTCTTTGATCATCGCCATGTCGCCAACTTTAAATTTAGGGTTTTTAGCCTCTTGGAGCCCTTTCGGAACCTCTTTCGATCCAGACATGTCCATCGTCGAATGATCCATACCGTCCATATTTTTATCCATGCTTCCTGTTGATTTAGAATCATCATCATTGCTTCCGCACGCAGCGAGTGCTAAAGAAAGCGAAGCAGCCATAGTTGTCATAAAAATCTTTTTCTTTAATTTCATAAAAATTACCTCCAATTGTTTTTTTATGCTTTCCATAGACTCTATCACATAAATTTGCAGAAACATTGCAGAGAGCAGAAAAGTAACACATTGAAAAAAACTATAAAATTCATGGGTGGAAAGACATATTTTTTTCACAATCATTCTTTAAGTTAAAGATAATAATTAATTGAAGGGAATGATCCATGTGAAGAAAAGATGGTTAATCGCAACTATCGGTATCTTTACTCTCATGATTATAGTGGGCGGTTCGTATTTACTTTTTATCCGAGGTACTATGCCAAATAACAAACAGCACATGAAATCTATGATGAATGGAGGGAACACTACTACAAATCAGACTATGATGGAAGGTATGGGACATGGCGCGAGTGTCGATTTAAAATCAACTGAAGAAAAAGAGCGACGATTGAACATCCCTAAGATGCTAAAATCCGATCGTGAAACCAAGAATTCCATTCAATACACGATTGTCGCTAAACAAGGGGAGACACAGTTCTTCCGAGATAGTAAAAAAACTGAAACTCTAGGATATAACGGAAATTATTTAGGTCCTGTAGTGGAATTGAAAAAAGGAAAAATGGTAACAATCCGTACGGTGAATCGCTTATCAGAAGCGACTACATTCCATTGGCACGGTCTTGTTGTACCATCATCCGTAGATGGCGGACCACATCAAGTCGTGAAAGCTGGTGAAACGAAGGTAGTAAAGTTTAAAGTGAAGCAAGATGAATCGACATTGTGGTTTCATCCACATCCAATGGGGAAAACAGCTGAACAAGTATACAAGGGGTTAGCAGGATTGTTGTACGTAAAAGATGAAAAAACTAAAGAGACGATGCTACCTCAAAAATATGGTGAAAATGATATTCCATTAATTCTTCAAGATCGAAAAGTTAAAAACAGGAATGTCCTTGGATATGCTGATGTAGAAAAAACAGATGGGGCTTTAGGCGATACCCTCCTCGTAAACGGTACGATTAATCCATATTTCAACGTAAAATATTCGCAACTTAGAGTCAGATTGATAAATGGCTCCAATGCACGTAACTACGTAGTGAAGCTATCTGACGGTTCATCCTTAAAAAAAATTGCTGATGATGGTGGTTACATCTCAAAACCGAAAAACGTAAAGAAAATTGAATTAAGTCCAGGCGAACGTATAGAGGTATTGGTAGACTTTTCAAAAAGAAAAATTGGTGAGACTGTTTCATTTGAGACGAATGGAGTAAGGGTCGTTAACTTCAAGCTGAAGGATAAACAAGGGACGAACCTAAGTGCAATGGCGCCGAAAAGTGAATATGAAAAGCCGCTAAAGACCTTGTCTACAGTGAATCAAAAGTTAACTCTTTTCGGGATGGGCAAAAATGTTGAAATCAATGGGAAAAAGTTTGATGAGAAGAGAATCGATATTAAAGCGAAACAAGGAGAAACCGAAATTTGGGAGGTCTATAATAAAAAAGACATGATGGGTGGAATGACTCATCCCTTCCACATTCATGGAGTCCAATTCAAAGTATTAGAGCGAAACGGACAGAAACTGGATAATCAAGAAGCAGGTCTAAAAGACACTATCGCTATAAAACCAGATGAACGAGTTAAGATTCAGATGACTTTCAAGGAAAAAGGGGTATTCATGTACCATTGCCATATCCTTGAACATGAAGAGAACGGAATGATGGGTCAGTTGAAAGTGGACTAAAAAATAGGTGAATGTTTTCATCTTTTCTTCACAAACTAAGGAAATAGACTTTGTGTAAGTCAAAAAAGACGGAAAATGGAGGTATTTTAGAATGAATACTGGACAACAAGAAATCTTAGGTGCCCTACACAACTGTATAGTGACTTGTAATGAATGCTTTGATGCGTGTTTGAGTGAACATCATGTTTCTTCGATGGCAGAGTGTATACGTCTAGACAGAGATTGTTCTGAAATTTGTAGTCTTTTAGTACAAGCTATTTCTCGAAACAGCAGCAATATTGATGTTCTTGCAAGAAGCTGTGTTGAAATTTGTGAAAGATGTGCCGACGAATGTTCGAAACATGATCATGATCATTGTAAAAAGTGCGCTGAGGCCTGTAATGAATGTGCAAAAGTCTGTCGTAAATTAATTGCTTAAAGCGAAGTGTTAAAAATGAAGGAGCATCTATGTCGCCATGCCGAAAAAGGTATGAGCTAAAAAGCTGATGCTCTTTCATTTATAAGCACTAAGATACTTAGTTATGAAAAAGTTCATAACCCTTATAGACCAGTAGTATGGTGAGAGAAAATAAGGATACATAGAGGATAACGATCAAACTCTTCATAAACACTTTCATGAAAATCAACTCCATTCTATAGGTTGAATTGATTATATAGAAAGTTCGTGAAATTTATGAGGAAATAGACTAACAATCATTTATTATTAAAAAATTTTAATGTAAGAGGTGGTGACTAGGATGGATAAAATATTAATTGTTGATGATGAAATAAGAATGAGGCAATTATTAAGACTCTATCTAGAACCAATAGGATATGAATGTAGTATGGCGAATGATGGGATCGAAGCTTTAGAGAAAGTGAAAAAAGAAACCTTCGATTTGATTTTATTGGATGTAATGATGCCAATGTACGATGGATTCGAAGTATGTAAGAAAATAACGGATTCTCACCCGGAAGTCCCTATCATCATGATAACGGCTCTAAATGATGCTGAATCCATCGTCAAAGGACTAGATGCTGGAGCTACAGATTATGTCACAAAGCCGTTTAACGGGGACGTACTTTTAGCAAGAGTTCGGTCTGTCATGAGAAGGAAAGCAAAAGAACCCGTTATCTACCACGGACTTACGTTCGATGAGAGCAACAATTTAATTTTACTAGATGGCAAGTCGATTGACTTTACACCAAAAGCACATGCATTACTGCGACTATTCCTTCAACATCCTGGAAGGCTTTTCAACAGACTAGAGCTTTATGAATTCGTTTGGTCTTATACGTCAGAATCGGATCCGAGGACAGTTGATTCTCATATTAAGATGATTAGAGAAAAGTTAAGAGAGTTAGATTACCCGATCGATAGGCATCTGAAAACAATTTGGGGGAGAGGATATCGTTGGAGTGAGAATGAAACGAAATGACACTCTTACTATAGGAGCAAAAGTGTCATCATAAAAATCATAAGGGAGTCGGTGTCGGCTTCGAGTATCCATCTTTATATGAAGAATCGATTGCAGAACGAATATCTTTAACCGATTCTCCGTCCCGTTGCTTCAAAATAGACTTTACAGCAATCTCGAGACAGGTGCTGCATGTCGTTCCGTGACTTGTCCATTTCACAGATCCATTCGTCGCGTTTTCTTCTATAAAGCAATCATAATTATTTTTATGATTGACTGTTTCACCGCAACCGCAATAGCAAGGTATTTTCTCTAGTAGTTTACGATTTTTCCCTACAGCTTGATAAACATTTCGTACATCTTCAGGTTGGGTTTTTAAAAACGTGGGAAGTATCAACGATGATGATGTTTCTTCAATCTTGTCACCGCTCATATGTTTCGCATGATCTACCTCCTTTGAATGATTGGGAGTAGAAGACTTCATCGGGGATTGAGCACAGCCGACCGCAATCAGGGATAGGCTAATAAGACTTACGCTTTTTAAGAGTATGTTAAGTTTCACGATTGGATTCTCCTTAGAGATAATTTTGTAGGTGTATAAAACAAAGCTTTTTAATTGCGTTTTTTGTATTAGCTCATTTGTCTGTTCACGATAGTACCTATTCGTTCATTTGACCATAGTCTTCATCAGTTCAGTTAATTCATGAATTGTCATCAATCATTTGATGTCTACCTCGAACTTGTCCTTTAATTCTTTTTAAAGTTTCAGTACTTGTGATTTTGGCGCTAAATAGTCCTATTCAAACAAATGGTCTCATTTTTTAAAATATATCCTATACTTGTATGATAATTTTTATTTTTTAGTGTGTCAAAATACATTTTATATTTATATATATAAGTTTAACTGGAAGTAAAAACGAGATGTAGCTCTATATAGTCATGATCTCTCTATATACACCATACAGGTATATAGTACGTAAAAGGAGGTTTTCTTATGAATCACCATATCCATCACGAACATACTCATCATGAAGACCAACAAATGAGTGCTTCACATCATGAACATGAAGGAATGATCGGAGACTTCAAGAAAAGATTTCTCGTATCGTTAATGTTGACCATTCCAATCCTGCTACTTTCCAAAATGATTCAAGAATGGTCGGGTATCAACATTAGCTTTCCATATGACGACGTTGTTTTGCTTTTGCTATCCACAATTGTCTACTTCTACGGTGGATGGCCCTTCCTAAAAGGTAGTATTAATGAAATACGCCAAAAAAATCCTGGAATGATGATGTTGATTGCATTAGCGATTAGTGTAGCCTATTTCTATAGTGTCGCTATCATATTCGGTTTCGGACAAGGACATGATTTCTTTTGGGAGTTAGCGACCTTGATCGACATCATGTTATTAGGGCATTGGATTGAAATGAAATCAATCATGGGTGCCTCAAATGCGTTGCAGGAATTAGTAAAGTTACTTCCGAGTGTGGCGCATCGAGTGAAGGATGGGAAGGTTGAAGAGGTGCCGGTCAATGAATTAGAGGCAGGAGATCTCATTCGGATCAAGCCGGGAGAACAGGTACCGGTAGACGGAAAAATCGTCGAAGGAACAACAACGATTGACGAATCAATGCTTACCGGTGAATCACTTCCGGTAGATAAACAGGAGAATGACACCGTGATTGCTGGCTCTATCAATCAAGAAGGTGGTCTGACAGTCGAGACGACAGGTACTGGTGAAGGCACCTACCTTTCAAAAGTCATCGGCTTAGTAAGTGAAGCGCAATCTTCCAAATCACGGACTCAAAACTTAGCTGATCGAGCAGCAAAAATTCTTTTTTATCTCGCGGTGGGAGCAGGTGTTCTGACTTTCGTGATTTGGATTGTACTTGGATATTCGGTTAGTACAGCAATCGAGCGCATGGTAACGGTTATGGTTATCTCTTGTCCACACGCTCTTGGTTTAGCAGCCCCTCTTGTCGTATCCGTTTCTACAGCACTTTCCGCTAAAAGAGGTCTTTTGATTCGAAATCGAACACAATTCGAAGAGGCACGAAAACTAGATGCGGTTATCTTTGATAAGACTGGTACTTTAACGCAAGGTAATTTTGGAGTAACGGATGTGATGGCAAGTACAGGTATAAGTGAGGAAGAAGTATTACGACTCGCAGGAGCCATCGAACAGTCGTCGCAACATCCACTTGCTCGCGGGATCTTGACTGAAGTTCAAAGACGAAAGCTTGATTTACCATCGGTCGCAGGATTTGGATCGATGACAGGCATAGGATTGGAAGGAACAGTCGAAGGAAAGCAAGTCCGCGTCGTTAGTCCGCGATACGTACGGGACAAACAACTCGAAATCGACGAAGTGACATTCGAAGATTTGTCTGAAGAAGGGAAAACGGTCGTCTTTGTCTTAAAGGACACAGAATTAATCGGTATGATCGCCCTTGCCGACCTCGTTCGCGAGGAAGCTAAGAAGACTGTACAGGAATTAAAGGAGAAAGGGATTCAATCCATCATGCTGACTGGGGATAATCAAAAAGTCGCTTCGTGGGTCGCTTCCCAACTTGAGATCGATCAAGTGTACGCAGAAGTATTACCGGATGATAAGTCACGTCAAGTGAGACAGGTGCAAGCAGAAGGAAAAAAAGTAGGGATGGTAGGGGATGGAATTAACGATGCACCAGCTCTCGCACAAGCGGATGTAGGGATTGCGATTGGTAGTGGAACAGATGTAGCTGTAGAAACGGCTGATATTGTCCTTGTCAAAAGTAATCCAAAGGACGTCTTATCTGTCATCGAACTATCGCAAAAAACATATAATAAAATGATTCAGAATCTATGGTGGGCAGCTGGTTACAATATCATTACGATTCCTTTAGCTGCAGGTATTTTAGCACCATACGGCATTATTCTTTCACCAGCGATTGGAGCAGTTTTGATGAGTTTGAGTACGGTCATCGTCGCTATCAATGCGAAAACATTAAGAATTTAATAGAAGTTTGGTATATTTTTTCTTTTTTGTGTATGAACACACCCTATCTCACTTCATGAGTTAGGGTGTGTTCTTTTTTTCAATCAGATAGGATCCCATAGATAAAAGCATGGAACAGAGCGGCCCCGCTCTGTCTGATGGAAAGAGACCGCAAGCCGTCCTGTTTCCGTACTCTAGCTCGCTCCTCGTCGGCGCAAGGGTCATCAAAAAAAGCCGCTGCCGTTCCTTGTCTTCCTCCGCGTTTTGGCTCAAAGCAAAGCTTTTCGCTCGCGGGCTTCGGAAGCCTTCGTCCCGGTGCGCTGTCCGCTTTTTTTGATCTTTCCCTGCGGTCACCCTTACGCCGTCTCGCGACGCTCGCTACGTTCCCGTCAACAGGACGGCACCGTGTCGGACTGCATCCCACTCGCGAAAGGAGCTTTTCCTTGAAACTGACTACACTCGTTGAAATCACCCGTATCCGCCAAGAGGTCCGTGAACCGGACGTCGCGCTCGAGACGACACACATCACGTCCCCAGAGGACGCGTTCTGTGTCGCGAGACGCTTCATCCAGGACGATGACCGTGAGGTGTTCCTCGTCATTTTACTCAATACGAAGAACCGCGTCATTGCCGTCCATCGGGCACACGTCGGTAGCATCAACTCGAGTGTCGTCCATCCTCGAGAAATCTTTAAGTCCGCCATCCTCAACAATGCGACGTCGCTCATCGTCAGCCATCAGCATCCGAGCGGTGACCCGCATCCATCGAGGGAAGATATCGAGGTGACCGAACGGCTCGTCGAGGTCGGACGCATCGTCGGTATTCAGCTTCTTGACCACATCATCGTCGGTGCCGGAGACGAATACGTCAGCTTGAAAGCACAAGGTGTGCTGTAAAGAGACGATAGAGCGTAGACGGACGGGATACCTCCGTCCTGTCCGCGCGCGCAAGAGCATGGACGAAAAACGACGTCGTTTTTCTTTTGAGAGAGCGCAAGCGAGTAAGGAATGGATTCGTCCCGAATCCAAGGGCAATGAGAGACCCGCAGTGGATGGATGATCCACTGCGGGTGAGAACGTACATCTGGTCTGTTCTATGTAGAAGGGTGTTATGGAGGATGCAGTAGTGAGACAGTAGTGGAGTGTACGAAGGTTCGAGGAGAGATAGCTGATTGAAGTGAATCGATCCTCTTGTAGATAGGTAGTGATGCTCTTTCTACTGGATGTACAACAGAAGAAGAATTTTCGGGCTCATGCGTGAGGCTGTAGGCTGCACGCAGCGACATCCTCATCGCACCGCTGCCCTTCTGCCGAATCGATAACGAGAGCTGCGACTCGCTTGCGCGAGGCATCTCTACGTTCCTGTTCCTTGCGACGAAGGACACGGAGCGTTAGAAGCATGATTAAAATAAATTACCATAATCATATATAAAGACTCTAATAACGTAAATTGGATTTAAATGATAGTTATTGACTATTTTAAAAAAGTATTGTTAAATTATTTCAGTCTAGAAATTGGGATTTTTATTTGAATTTCTTTTCTTAACATGAATTAGGTAGGATGGGAGATTAGCAAGTGGAACAAAAATTTAAGAAGTATGTCATACTTCCGATCATTGTTGTCTTTATTTTCTTTATCGGATCACTCTTTGGAACGTATAGTGCACAGACTGAAATCGAGGATGGCGCTCTCTATAGTGATGAGTTGCGAGAGAAAAATAACGCTCTTAAAGAAGAGAATAAAGACATATTAGATTTAGTGAAACAGCGTGATGCCATTAAAAAAGATTATGAGAAAACAAAAGACAAGAACAAGTCACTCGAAGAAAAAATTAGTAAGAAAGAAGATGTTCTTAGTGATTTAACTTTTGAAGTCATCTACGCAAAGCGTAAGCCCATTACACTGAGCCCTGGTCAATATATCATCGGTGATGATGTGCCAGTCAATCGATACCGTGTTGAAAGTATTGGAGAAGGGTCGAATTTTACAGTTAATTCTATGGATGGAGACTTGAAAGTGAACACGATTCTCGGTGTGGATGGAGTAAACTCTTATACATTCTTTGGGGAAGATGGAGATGTATTAGAGACTCAAGCAGATGTAAAATTAAAGGTCATTGAATAATCTTTTGATTACGAATTAACGAATACTCGAAAATAGCAATGAATTTATAGTAGAAATAATCAACTGGTGTTTGTATTGTAAACTTATATTCAACGTAATTCAGATTGCTGTATATAAATAAAATAGCGTCTAACAAGCAATAGGGAACTCAGTAAATGAGAACCCTATTGTTTTTTGGGGTTTTATTGCAAAAATAGGGGTTAACCATAGATAGTACAAGAATCAAAAGGAATGTTTAAAAGTCTTTTAAAAGTCTTTTAAAAGGTGTATACTAAAGAAAAATAAGAGGAGGGCATAATGATGGGAATGCGAATACTTGATATTCCAACCACTTCTATATCTGACGTGAAACGGTCTCCTATGGAAGCTTTCCAAAAAGCAGATCGTGAAGCGGCCGGCGTATATGTTTTTAACCGTGAAAAAGTTGCAGGCGTCATGTTGACGCAACAGCAATACGAATCACTCAATAAAGAAATTGAAGAATTGTACAGTCGATTAGATGATTTGACTGTTGAGATGCGACTATCTAATAAAAATGTCCGCACTTATACTGATTCAGAAGTCCGTGGAGAACAGGTAACTCACCCTACGACTATTGATGAAATGGATGGGTGGGAGTGATCATTGTATCAACTTGAGTGGACGCAGTATTCGAAAGAAGATTACGATAACCTTGATGGTAGTCAAAAGATATTCGTAGACAAAGCATTGAACCGTATCATTTCTATAGGAATGGCGGCAGGACAGCCACTCAGTGGAAATTTGTCGCATTGCAATAAGTTAAAAAATAGAAAAATGGGATTACGCGTTGTTTTTAGAGAAGTAGAGGGTAAACTCCAGATCATTCAAATTGTAGCGATCGGTAAACGGGATAAAGATGAAATTTATAAAATGGCTGAACAACGATTAGATGGATAATTGAAAAAGGATCAACGTTCAGATACTCGATGGTATCTATACGTTGATCCTTTTTGTCGCACTTTTTGAAAAGTATGACTGAAGTTATTTATCTTTTTTATTCATAAAAGGACTATTAAAAATACATTGATAAAAAGATGCGTTTATAGACTTTGATATTGAAATCGATCCATTCGATTCATTTATTGTGAAAGAAAAATCATTTTTGTATACATAACGGTCGTTTTAAAAACAAAAAATGAAAACTCACATATTTCCTCAGATGTGAGTTCTACCTGTCTTATTTATAGATATCACGACGATGCCCGATCTTGAGAATCAAAATCACGACTTTTTCATCTTGAATGTCAGCAATCAGACGATAGTCGCCGATGCGATACCGCCATTCGCCCGAGCGATTCGAGACGAGTCCTTTCCCATGACGACGCGGATCATCCGTCCCGACAAGGTTCTTCTTGATCCAGGACATGATGATCCGCGCTTGTTGTAGGTCCATCTTCTTGAGAGATTTTTGAGCCCCACGCTCGAATTCTACATTATAAGCTGTCATTCTAAATCAAGTTCCTTCATCATGTCGTCGAAAGATATCGCTTCTGATTTTTTACGGTGTGCTGCCATCGAATCATGATAGAGTTGTAAATCGATTTCGTTTTCGATACGGTCGAGGACGGCATCACGAACAAGTGTAGAAATCGTGATGTTCTTTGCCTTCGCATATTCCTTGATAAGTCGTGTATCTTGATCATCCAGACGTACGGAAATGGTACTCATGATTATCAGCTCCTTTGTAATACATCGTAATACACATTAAGGTTTTAGTACATAGGATTGGGTGACAATCCTAAATAATGATTCTTTGAAGTGCTGAGATTCGCCTTGTAAACATCCTAAATGAGCACGATTGAATCTAAAAAAGTGAATGAAATTATGTTCAAATTAAAGGAAATATAGTCATTCATCTTCGATTTGACCATGTTTAGTAAGGTGATGATCATGATAATTCCTTACATTCTCCTCGTTTGCGAAAACAGGATATGCATCCAAATGCTGCCCGTATCGGTTACAAGAAAACAAAAAGTGTTTTAAATTGAAGAAAGATCAAGGTACAGATTTGTTTAAGCATCTGTATCATTTTGTCAATTGGCGTCATCCTATTTTGTTCGTTGACCGTCAGACATTACGGTTACGTCTGTGTCTTAGGTGGACTGTTCATATTATACGTGGTAAGCGCAGCATGGTGAGACCTATAGGAATGTAGAAAGCAAGATAAAGGGAGCACAAATCATGGTTCAATTACTAAAACAAGTCGACGATCGTGTGTATCACATCGTCTTTCACCAAAAAGGGTGTACTTTATTCTGCCGGGAAGGTGTTGCAGGCGATCGATAGCGAGGATATGATGGAAAGAAATGAAGAGTCCGCAACGAAGCGGATCGTTTTCCAAAACTCGTTCCTCGCGTATCGTCAGAAAAAAGCATGGATACGTGAAAAATTAAACGATGGCTACACCCGTTCTCCGTTTGCTCTGTCTAAAGCGATAGATTGTCGAGCCGACCGACGCATCATATAGTTGCTTATTTTAAGCGCTTTACTCGTCTTATTAAGTGGATTACTGACGCTGACCGATATCTTACCGATTTTGGATACATAACACTCGTCGTTCTGATGCTTTTCTGGCCGATGCATCTCGAAGGGAAATCCGCGCATGTTCGCATGTATCGATGGTCAGGAGCACTTTTTTTGTTCGCATTAGCCGGCTCATCGAAACACTATTTATCACCGATCAATCTCTCGATTAACGGAGCAGTCTGTCTCATCTCAGGATTCATTCTCCTGTTGTATGCGTCAGAACAATTACAGGAACTTGCGACGAAAGGAATCACATATCATGACGAATCAACAAACGAAGGTGATTGAACTCAAGCGTAATAATGGTCAAACGACCGACTACTGGGTCAGTTACCGGATGGGGCGCACGCTGTATCAGGTATCCGTGCAAGAACAAGCGGATGGTCAAACGGATGAAGGGGAGGTCGTCAAAGAACGTTTTCCGTTCTATTTCGGAATGAAAAAGCGGATGCTCGAGTTAGCGGAAGAGAAAGAAGCACTTGGTTTTAGACTGTTGACCGAAGAGGAAAAAGCAACGCCTGTCATCGAGGAAGAAGAACCGACGCTCGATCCTGCTTTCTTCAAGCCAGCTATTCGTTATGCCTCGTGGATGCTTGGTCTCGGAATCCTCCTGTTTTTCCTGCCTTCACCGATCATAAACGGACTCGCGTTCGGACTCGGCTTATTCGTCTGGTATGAGACGTTTGGACAAGCCGGAATGCCGCACAACTATCAGAGATATTTCCACGGGATGCTTGCTGGATTGACGATTTTACAGGTTTTATCTGCGATTGAGTTGGAACGATTTGCTCAACCGTATTATGCGACGATTTGCGTGCTATCCGCGATCGTGTTGGTGTTGCTCGTCGTGCAGAACCGATTGAAAGAAACCGATCAAATCGGTCAGGAGGAAAGTGTTCGGGTTAGGAAAATGAAGGACCATTCTGACATAGATCTTTAAAAACGTATTCACTTAACTTTCGGAAGACTGGAAGACTTTTTGATGCTGTAAAATATAGGTATCACTTAAATCATTTTAGTCAGTCTACTGTAAGGAACTTATGGATGTCATATCAAATGATCAATATATTTAGAATTGACCTTACTTGTCTGGGCGATTGGTGCACTCGTCATCATCATTACGCAAGCGCGAAACACATTTGGTGTTTAATCCTTTGTGGAGATATTTTTGATTCTTGAGATTTTATTACTTGTTGTTCTTTTGATTGCCAAATGCAAAAAAAATAATGGTCTCTTAAGTAGTAAAGGAAGGTCAGTTAACATTCATACATAAAGATTTAGTTAACATAATGAAGTAGGAGACAGTATGATCCGTTTCCTACTTTTTTTGTAATTATGCAATCGATTGCATTCGTATGCTCGCTTAACATCCAGGAAAAGGAATCATATTTTTTGCAAAAAACTAGTTTTTATTTCACACGATTTATGCAAAAATAGAACACAACAAACTGCGAGAATTTTTAGAAAAGTGAATGACTAGACTATTCATCCTTTTGAGTAGAAGAGAGAAGTCATCGTTTTTCGAATTCTAAATAACTTATTTTTTGTAAGCCTGGAGGGGAACGTATGAAATTGTTGAAGATGTGGAACCAAATCAGTTTAGTGAAACAAATCGCGATTGGCTTGATCGTAGGGATTGTTTTAGCCGTCACGATTCCTGAAGTAGCGAGTTCTTTGACCATCTTTGGAACATTATTTGTTTCCTCACTAAAGGCAGTCGCGCCGATTTTGGTCTTTTTCCTAGTTATGGCTTCGATTGTGCAACACAAAAAAGGTCAGCAAACGAATATGAAATCCATCGTCTTCTTATACCTGCTCGGTACATTTTTAGCTGGAGCAATTGCGGTCATCGTCAGCTTCTTGTTCCCGGTCACGATTACACTTAAAGAGAGCACGGAGGAATTGACTGCACCGGGTAACGCGGTCGAAGTCCTCAAGACACTCGTCCTCAATATGGTCGATAACCCGGTCAATGCATTAGTCCAAGCGAACTACATCGGCATTCTGACATGGGCGATCATCTTAGGATTAGCGCTCAAAAATGCGTCAGATTCAACAAAAACGTTCATCTCGAACTTCTCAGATGCACTTGCGAAAATGGTTGGTTGGATCATTAAGCTTGCTCCGCTCGGTATCATGGGGCTCGTCATCGGTTCGATTACGGAGAACGGTCTCTCGTCACTTCTTGACTACGTGAGCCTACTGGGGTTACTGATTGGGACGATGCTTGTCGTTGCACTGATCGTTAATCCATTGATCGTCTATATCAACGTCCGTCAAAATCCGTATCCGCTCGTTTTCAAATGTTTACGCGAGAGTGGAATCACGGCATTCTTCACACGTAGTTCGGCTGCGAACATCCCGGTCAACATGGAACTATCGAAAAAGCTTGGACTTGATAAAGAGACGTATGGCATATCGATTCCGCTTGGTGCAACGATCAACATGGCAGGGGCGGCCATTACGATTTCCGTCTTGACGCTTGCTGCCGTCAATACGCTTAATATTCAAGTTGATCTTCCAACAGCCATCATCTTAAGTGTCCTCGCTGCCGTCTGTGCGTGTGGCGCCTCTGGTGTTGCTGGGGGATCGCTTCTCTTGATTCCACTCGCGTGTAGCTTATTCGGGATTCCAAATGACGTCGCGATGCAAGTCGTTGCTGTCGGATTCGTCATTGGTGTGTTGCAAGATTCATTTGAGACAGCACTCAACTCGTCGACAGATGTCTTGTTCACTGCGACGGCTGAATATCGAAAACGGTTGAAAGAAGGCGAACACCTCTCGATTAATCGTCAATCGATGAATGAGGAAGTAACAGAGAAAGTCGTCAACGGCTAATCAGCTTCGCTACTATCATTATCATCTGAATAAGAAAAGGCATCCCAGTTGAGGATGCCTTTTTTATAGACAATCCCTCGTTTGGTGATCTAAACGAGGGGGTGTATATAAGCCGTAATTAATTTAACCTTCACCTAATGCAACGTATTTTTTTAATTTCCCTTTAAAACTCACTAAAAGAATTTCTTTTCTTTCTTTCGTAGAGTATATGACGGTACCCTTAGAGAGTTTCGTAGCAGTTCCATTATCAAAATCGTTTTTATCAGAACTCATTTTCTTTATTTCTCCGACTTTTTTCTTCTTAGTGACTTTGGTTTTCTCTGCCCATTTTACATCTGATTTGTAGATCGTATCATTTAATTGAAAAATGTCAGCAGTAGAATCTTCTCCTAATACGTCTAATGCTGTCGGTTTTTCACTTGTGTGTTGCATTTCCACTTCATTACTACAAGCAGCTAATGTCCATACAGTTATAATTGAGAAAGCGCATAACAAAGCGACTTTTTTCATGACATAACCTCTTTTCTGTTTTTGTATGTTACTCTATGTCGATACATGTTAAGGTAAATTCCTCACGGTTGCCGTCCCATTTGATTCGGACGTGGTACGTGTCAGTAGCTTTAAAGATTTGTAAGGCGGCACTCGTCTCAGCGGTTGCGCCATCTCTTTCGATTCCAATGGAGCTTTGGAAATGGCTAGATTGTTTAGCATGTCGACCATCAGACAACGGACTGTCGACAAACCAGGTCACAGGTTTCTGTTGTTCCATTCGTTTTAAATCCTGTCCGATGTATGTTTTGGACTGAAGCATCTCTTCCTTCCAACGAATCGACATCTGCATGACCCCCTCTACTGTAGGTAATGTTAGTATATGGAAGAACCAGATTGTTATTCAAGGGGGAACATCAGACATGAGTCGTTTTGGAATGCATCGGGAAGTAATCAATCCGCCGCTCGGTACTGCCTTCATCGGTTATCACCGAGAAGTCGGTATTGCAAGCATACACGATCCGCTATATGTCACAGCGAGTATCTTTGAAAGCGAGCAGACGACATCGGTCTTCGTCAGCATCGATAACATCGGCATGCTCGTCGCCGATACGGATGTCATCCGTGAAGGAATCGCGGGTCAGCTAGACGTGTCGAAGGAACAGATCACAGTCGTTTACACGCATACGCATTCGGGACCAGCGACAGCAGGAAATGAACCGTTGACCGTCGCCTATAAAACGATCTTGACGCAACAAGCGATTGTATCTGCCGTCAAAGCAAGCGAAGCGATGCAGACGGTCGAGATGGGTTGGGGAGTGACGTCTGGAAAACTCGGTGTCAACCGACGAGAGAAAATAAATGGTCACGCGGTGATGGGGACGAATCCGCTTGGTGTGACGGATGACCGAATCGGGACACTGTTGGTTCGCCGTGTTGATGATGCGTGTCTTGTTGGAGCATTCGTTTTCTGTACAGCGCATCCGAACGTCTTGAAATCAGACAGTGTTGTCTTATCCGGTGATTATCCGGGTGTCGCTCGAACGCTACTCGAACAGGCACTCGGCTGTCCAGTCGTGATTGTCCAGGGGGCGGCGGGGAACATCAATGCGAAATATCGTGGTGACATAGAGAGTCTTCAAAAAATGGCGTTTACTTTAAGTGGTCATGTCTTGACGACGATTCCAGCCGTGTCGTTTCAACCGTTAACGCACCACCGGATTCAGTCATGCATTCATCCGATGCGCTTAACAGAAATACCGGCTATGAACGTATTACGAGACATGGCGGATTACGCTGAACAGACATGGGGCGTCAGTGCAGCACGATGGTTGGCATACGTTCAGGAACGATCGGGAGCAACACTCACCATCCCGCTCGAAGTTCAATTGTTTGAACTAAACGAAGGGTCGTTCTCAGGCATTCCGATGGAGCCGTTCTGTGAGACAGCGCTACAGATAAAGCAAATCCGTCAAACGGAACTCGCTTTTTTCGGGGGCTATACGAACGGTTACATCGGTTATTTGCCAACTGCGGAAGAACATCCGTATGGGGGTTACGAAGTGGCAATCAATCCCGTCGTCTACGGTCCAGTGACAGGGCTTTGGATGCCACCTGTACCGGGAACGGCGAACGACATCGTGAATCGTATCCAACAACTCTATGAAACGAACAACAACCCGGCTTCTCTCCTTTGAGAGGTCGGGTTGTCGTGATTACGACTTGATTTTTTTGATGATCCAGAATAAAGCGAAAACAAATCCGCATGTTAGGAAGATAAATAAAAAGAGCAGAATGAGTAAGTTAGACATTTGTAGCATCGGAGACCTCCATGAATAGGTACAGCTAGATTTTCGAACTTTTCGAATAGTAATAGAGTAACATAGTAATTAACAAAATATAGGTAAATAGGTTGTTGATTTAGATATTTCTTAATTTATTTACTTATTATATAAAAATAAGTTATTTTATTACATTTAGAAAAAGAGGGGATAACATGATCATCAAAAGATTTATTCTTAGTTTTGTCATCACTTATTTATTCCTCAGTTTGCTTTTATCCTTTAGCATCGGATATACGATCGATTGGATTCCCGAAGCAACTTTGACTCAAAAGATAAAAGGGTACGTCATTGAAGGGTTCACTCGTTTTAAAATTATAAAGCTTTTGATTGCTACAGGTGGAGGTACTCGGTACAGCATACTCTACTTAAAACAAAGGGCATCGAGTTTATCAAAGCGTTGATTTCCTTTATTTTGAAACTTTTCTTTGCTTGATTCGTTTATTAGGATGAACGAGTCAACGTATTGGGGGAAATAAAAATGAAAAAGACAGTTGGTGCAATCATTTTAGCGAGCGGCATGTTGATACTCGGTGGTTGCGGAACAGCAGCAACGCAAACCGATTTATTTGAGCAACAAGGTACATATCTAGGAGATAATAGTAGCGTACGAGACATCGTCCAACAGCTACCACACGGTAATCAGTTGAAGAAGATGGAACTGTCGACAAAGGAAAAGCCGTATCAACTGACGTTGCGTTACGGTGGATATACAGAAGGACAGGTCGAGCAAAAAAGTAATCGTACGGCAATCTATAATGCGACGGCACTGTTCACACTGATTCCGAACGTCGATCAAGTCAACATAACGATCGAAGATGCTTCGTATCACTTCACGAAACAAGAGCTACGCGATTGGTATGGAAAGGACTTTACAACTTACAATAATGAAAAAGCCTTAAAGGCATTCACGAAGCCATATATTGAAGATGAACGAAAAGTAAAAGAAATACTAAATTGAAACGAAAAGTGGAAGTAGATGAATTGTTCATCCCTTCCACTTTTTTTAATATTGATTATTTTCCCGGCTTCGTCTTGTAGAAGCTGTAGAAGACACTGATCAAGATGACGAGGACGATCGTACCGAGCGACATCCAGATTGGCATTTTGTAGACGTCACTGAAAATCATCTTCGCTCCGATGAAGACGAGCATGAAGCTTAAACCGTGTTTCAAGTAGTAGAAACGATCAATCAAGTTCGCGAGGACGAAGTAGAGACTACGAAGTCCAAGGATTGCCATGATGTTCGCATAGAAGATGATGAACGGATCACGTGAGTACGCGAAGCTTGCAGCGACTGAGTCGACGGCGAAGACGATATCTGATACTTCGATGAAGAGCAGTGTGATTAAGAGTGGCGTGAAGAACAACTTCCCATCAATTCGTTTTGCGAACTTACCAGACGAGATGTCTTGTGTGATCGGTAAACGTTTCTCTAACCAACGAATCGTTTTGTTGTCTTCAAGCGACGTCTCTTGACCGATGTTCTTGTACATCATCCAACCTGTATAGACGAGGAACGCTCCGAAGATGTAGTACACCCAAGCGAAGTTCTCAAGTAGCGAAACACCAGCGACGATGAAGATGACGCGGAAGAAGATTGCACCGAGAATACCCCAGAACAAGACTTTGTGCTGGTATTTCAATGGAATTGCGAAGTACGCGAAGACGAGTGAGAAGACGAAGACGTTATCAATCGCGAGAGCCTTCTCTATGAAGTACACACTCGTATATTCGACAGCAGCGGCGCTACCTTGATCAATATAGAGCCAGCCTCCGAAGGCGACAGCGATCGCGATCCAGACGAACGTCCACGTCCAAGCCTCCCGAAGCGAAACTTCATGTGCCTTGCGATGAAAGACTCCAAGGTCAAGGGCGAGCATGATGAAAACGATGGCTAGAAAAGCAATGAGTAGTGTCAACAGCGCTTCCTCCTTTGAAGTAAATTGTTATCATGAATTTATTATAAGTTCATAAGAACTCAAAAGTAAAGAGGTAAGTGTGTTCTTTTTTGAAATTGTGAACAAAATCAAAAAAAGCACTGCTCATGCGAACAGTGCCTTTGGCGGATTACGTGAGTGGTAGAGAATACGGTACGACATACAGAGCGAGCGTATCGATGATTGTAGCCGAGCTCATCGTACACTCATGCGATCGTTAAACATGAAAATCTTCTTTTACTGCTGTTCGAGACGACGTGAGAAACCAGTCAAGATGACGGCAAGAATGACCATGATAGCGCCGACCCATGGCGTGTGGACAAGTCCGATCGTATCGGTGACGAGACCACCGATCGTTGCCCCAAGTGCGATTCCGATATTGAAGGCTGCAATATTTAAGGCAGAGGCGACATCGACTGCTGCTGGGACGTATTTTTCAGCCAACTGGACGATATAGAGTTGGAGTCCAGGGACGTTCATGAAGGCAAGAAGTCCCATTAAGATGATCCCGATGATGCCAGCGACCTTGAACGGAATCATGAATGAGAGGGCAATCATGACAATGGCATGGATGATGAACATATAGAACAATGCTTTAATCGGGTTACCATTCGCGAGTTTTCCGCCGACCGTGTTCCCGATTGCAACCGCGATTCCGTAGACGAGCAGAATGATACTGATTAAGCTCGGACTGATTTTCGTGACGTCCTGCATGATTGGCGTTAAATAGGTAAACGCGACGAACGTCCCACCGTAACCGAGGGCAGTGATCAAGAAGCCGAGCATCAAGCGTCCGTTCGTCAACAATTTGAACATGTCGGAGAACTTCGCAGGTGGTGATTGTTTCAAGTCTTTTGGAATCAAGAAGAAGCTTGCGATGATCGCAATGATTCCGAGTGCAGCAACCGCGAAGAACGTCGCGCGCCAGCCGAACGATTGACCAATGAATGTACCAAGCGGGACACCCGTGACGGTCGCGACCGTCAGACCGGTAAACATCAAGGCGATGGCACTTGCTTTTTTATGCTCCGGTACGAGCTGGACGGCAATCGTCGCACCAATCGAGAAGAAGACACCGTGCGAGAACGCCGTGATGAAACGGGCGACGATCAACAATTCAAATGTCGGTGAGATCGCGGAGATCAGGTTACCGGCGATGAAGACGACCATCAATGCCATCAGTAACGTTTTCCGGTTCATCCGGTTCGTCAGTGCCGTCAAAATAGGTGCTCCGACAGCAACGCCAATTGCGTAACCAGAGATGATGAGACCAGCGAGTGTGATACCGATATTTAAGTCACCAGCAATCGCTGCGAGCAGTCCGACAGGAACGAATTCCGTCGTACCGATCCCAAAGGCGCTGATTGCTAAGGCAAGTAGGGCAAGTCCGCCGTTTCTTGGAGCCTGTTCCTCCTGTACCTGTTGATTTAATTGATTCATGGGGATTCCTCCTAAAATGATTTCAGTAGGGATCGTGTCCGGTGGGCCCGACCAAACATGATCCGATTGACATGACCCCAGCATAATGGGGGTTGTTCCTTTCGGGAAGTACGTACTTTAAAGTACGATAGGCACTAAAAAGTACCCTACTCGTTCTTTTAGATGCAAGGTTTAAAAGGAGATTGTACTTTCCGTTGACAATTGCTATCATATAGCCAGCCAATCCGCTTGGGAAGTACGCACTTTCAAGTACGATAGGCACTAAAAAGTGCCTATGTTCTCAACGGAATCTCGAAAGGATGGATCATATATGGCATACAATATCCCGGTCGAAGCAACACTAGAAGTCATCGGTGGAAAGTGGAAGGTCGTCATCATGTGTCATTTGATCAAAGGTGAGCGTCGGACGAGTGAGCTCCGTAAGCTGATGCCGACGATCACGCAAAAGATGCTGACGCAACAATTACGGGAGTTAGAAGAAGACGGTGTCATCATCCGGACGGTCTTTGAACAAGTCCCACCGAAAGTCGTCTACTCGTTATCCGAGTACGGCTGGTCGCTGAAGCCGATTCTTGACGCGATGTGCGCATGGGGTGAAGGACATATCAATTTGACAGGCGGAGAGGTCGTTTCGTATTAATCGCCAGAAAAAAGGTTCGACATTATGGTCGATCCTTTTTTTGCGCTCAAATTTTCTAGAAATAAATAAGTTGTACAGTAAGTGATCATTAGAAAAATCTTTTATTATATTTACTCCATCAACTGTGAAAAATCCTTAATTTTTTTGGGCGGTTTTTATCAGATATCAATAAAACAAGTCAATAAAGTACTAGTATTGAGAAATCCCTTGATAAGAAAGTCATGAATACAACATGGTTGATTTGAGTCTATAGGGCGGGTTCCTGATTTTGGAATATTTGTTACGATCAAGTGGAAGAAAGTTTTAATTTTCTCTTTCAAGAACTAATGCCATGTTTCATCAGAGTGAATGACTTTCTATCTTGACAGAGAAAGGAGGAGTTCGGATGTCTGCTATGTTCGTGTCGTATCAATTATCTTTGGAAGAAAAGTTCTTCAACATGATCGAAAACAAATGGTTCTGGATGGTTTTCGCTCTTGTCATTTTAGTAGGAGTATTTGCATATGCGTTCTATTGCACAAGCCGAGGTTACAGCTTTAATGGAAACGTGAAATTAAACTGGCCAAAGTTCTGGCAAATGGGAATTGGCTGTAAAGCCTCGTAACGTACTTAACTGGCGGGGGCTCATAGAGCTCCCGCTTCTTTCAGGAGGTAGAAACATGATTGAAATCGATGGTTTGACAAAATCATTTAAAAAGAATCGCGTTATCGATGCGTTATCAGCATCATTTTCTTCAACGGGTGTCTCTGTCATAGTTGGAACAAATGGCAGTGGAAAGACGACACTATTGAATATGTTGACGAATTTGCTAGAAGCTGACGGTGGCGGCATTCGAATTGATGGTATTCCACCTGGTAGTCAGGCATACAAATCTAAATTTTTCTATCTTCCTTCTGACTTTTATTTACCAGGCTACATGACTGGTAAGGAATATGTACAGTTCGTTTTAAGTCGATATGAGACAAGTGAAGAGGATAAAGCTCCTCTTTTAATGGACTTACTCGATTTGGCGGACGGTCAAAATAAAACCATTGAGTCGTATTCCTTTGGTATGAAGAAAAAAATTCAAATTGTCGCAGCCATTGCTGCCAATACTGATTATATAATTGCTGATGAAATTTTCGGCGGACTTGATTTTGATACGTCTTTGCTCGTTCAGGAACTGTTTGCAGCAGTCAGCACGACGAAAAAAGTGATTATCGTCTCTCATGAACGAAATACGATTGATCGTTTTTCCGAAGATATACGACTTATGAGACAAGGTTCACTTGTCAATTTTGAAGGAACTCCAGAGGAATTGACGGATGTCATTAAACAAGAGGAGGTCTTACGTGAAAAGCTCGACATCGTCAGCAAACATTTTATGTCTACTGAAATTCTTCTATAATGATACGTTTCATGGACTTTTCAATCGTCCTTTTTTTAAAAGTCGGATGAATCGGTACGGGTTAGGTATTCTTCTAATTGGCATCTATCTTGGATACTTTTATCTGAATATGGTTCAGCTCTCCACCCTATCGAATAATGCAGTGGAAGCAGATGAAACAACACGCTTGCTGGCAGGGAAGATGACACTCAGTAGTTATTTTAATGTCGTCTTTATTTTAGGTACCTTTATGTTCATTTTAATTAATGGAACCGTCTCATTGAATCGGAACTCTTTATTTTTTGCGAAGACACTTCCATTCTCAGAAAGAGAAGTTAATATCAGCCAACGGTTCTTTAAACTCTCTGTTGCTCTAGTCTTTTTTGAATTACTGATGATCATCGTTGCACCAGCACTGAAACTAATTCCTATGCGCTTGGGAACGGCACTGCTTGTTTTAATAACACTCCATACTGTATTCATCAGCAGCTTTTGGTTATTGGATTGTCTCCATGCTGCAGTATTGCATAGTGTAACAGGTATGAAGCGTACTATTTTCAGTTTCATTCTTGATCTAGTATTAGCTGGTCTCGTGACACTTCATTTATTAAAAACACGATTTCAGGTTGATGTATGGGTTAGTACGTTACCGTATTCGATTTTAACGATCACGCTAGTTATGTTGATGGCGAGTCTTGTCGTTGGCACGATTGCCTATACTCTTCATGCAGTTTTCTTTGCTCGAAACCATTTGTATGTCCGGCAGAATTACTTCAAATTAGGATTGCCTGCTTTCAATATTGGTTTAGCGACTACTATGCCTGCCATCATCCGAGGTAAAAACTTTCTGTACTTTTGGGCATTACTTGGTGTGATGTCAATCGGAGCATGGTACCAAGTCGGGTGGGGGGGTACTTTTCAACTCTGGTTGTTCTTATTGCCGATACTTGGAGTAGTGACGATTACATATGCAGACGCAACATTAGCAGTTAGAAAGTTGTACGGACTGTACCGGATCCATCCCTTGATGGAACTGATGTCACTCCTTGCTGTCGCCATCGTCTTGATGGCACCTGCACTATATGTCGGTATCATTGAGACAAACAGTTTGAATCCATATATGTATGGAATCAATATCTTTTTCGCGGCTACAATTGCAGGATTTTTATTTCCGAAATCTCAAAGTAATATCAATGAGACGATTGCATCCGTGTTGACGATCATTTTAATTGTCTTACTGTCTGTCCTCGTCAGTATCGATGGAGCATTGTATCCGACATTAGCGATCTTACTTGGTGTTTTATATCTCATTTTAAAGAAAGAATACGAGGTGGCAAAATGAAAATCACGAAATTAATTGGTGTTGGTACTGTTTTGTGGGCAATTATTTTTTTAGTCGATTATATTTATGAATTGTTTCAAATCAATGAAACGAGTGTCGTGACGACGATGACAGGATTAAAAATTACAACGGTAATGACAAAAGAAGAATTAAATACACACTTCGCGTTGACACTTCAAGCGCTTGTTCTCTATTTGGTATTTATCGTTTTATTCACATTGTTTGGTGTCTTCTTACAGAAGCGGCGAACGTTAGCGCGTCATGACAGCTGAGACAGTTCTGCATCTTATCAGCTATATTCTTCTGATTTTCATTGTCGTAGCGATACACGAAATGATCCATTTATTGTTCGCATGGGTGTTTCGACGGCGACCGACAGTGAAACTCGATCGATTTTTAACGCCAATCGTCCGCTATGAGAATAATCAGAATGACTGGCAAAATTTAATCATTGCTGCTTCTGCACCTGCGATTTTATTTTCGTTCGGTATTTGGATAGAAGGAGATGGCGGTGGATGGGTCTTAGTTAAAATTTTATGTTTATCAAATGTATTTAATTTTTTCCCGGTGACGACAGACGGCCAGATGATCCTGTTATCCTGCTTAAGAATGATTAGAAAAGAAAAGCGCAGAAATGACGCTCTGTAATATTCGTGCATTTCCATGTAAATAACCCCTCGTTCCTCGAGCGGAATGAGGGGTTATTTGCATAGAAAAATTCAAGTGAAGATAAATTTGGTATCCTGCGTTATTTTTGAGCAATATATCTCTTTTGATCGAAATCATATTTAAATGTAACGATCATTAATTCATCACCTGTTGGATTTCGGTACGAGTAGAGAAGCGTCGCCTGTTTTTCTCGGTACACGACTGTGCCCTCAGCATAGGCTTCTCCAATCGTCGAGTAATATTCTGTATGGTGAAGCGTCAAGACACCAAGTCCTTTACCTGAAAGAATTCGATCGACGTCAGCTATTGTCATGCCAGGCTTGATCTTCTTTCCTGGTAAGAGTCGTTTCTTTGACGGTGTTTTAGGGATGTATTCCTTTTCCGCAAGGTATAAGGTGTGACCGTTTTGTTTCGTTTTGAAAATCAGATGCATTCTTTGCTTAAACCAATGATCGTCTGTTACTTCATAGGGATAAAAGGCAAAAGCGTACAAAACATAGTCGTCTTCAATTTCTCGTAATACAGCTTTTTGTTTGAGTGTTGTGACGCCATGCTCTTTCTTTATGTAGTTCCTATACGATTTTCCGTAGAGCGATTTTGCAACGTTTGTCGCGGTCATGCCGAGTTTTAGCTTCTTGTAAGACGCATACTCCTCTGTCGCTGCGTCGACAGAATGAGGCATGAATTCAGAACTAATCATCGCTAGGATGACCATCACTAAGAAGAGTACTCTTAACTGGGTGAGGTATGATTTTTTAGTATAAGAGGTCATAATCGAACATTTTTCCTTTGATGAAATGACTAAAAACCGTGCGTTTCTTTTCGTTTGAGATACCAGAGTAGTCCTGTGGTAATACAAAAAACAATCGTACCTAGTATTCCGATATACAAGAAACCAATGAGATCATTTCCGATATTATTTTCAAAAAAATAGGATGAACCAAAAATCGCACTGGCAATCATGAAAATATTGCGTAGTTGGCGAAGTATTTGACGCATTGTGGACAATCCCTTCTGATTCAGTTGTCTGCTCGACGGATTTCAGTCGCGACAATTGAGTCCTTTTTAAACGTCACTTGAATCGTGTCACCCGTCTGAATGTCAGCCGTGTTATCTGTTTTGCCATACACGATCGTATCCGTTGTGACGCGAATCTTTGTCAAAGCATACTGTTCGTCCGGTTTTTGTTCACTCGGAGCGACGAATAACGTGTCCCCTGTAATCTCTTCGACAACACGTGCATCGTTCTCGTGTGTACAGGAACCAAGCGGCATACAAAGGAATAGAATAAAAGCGAAAAGCCAACGACGCGTCGGCATGAACCAGGCACCTACTTTCGTCAGTTAATAGGGTTAGATGAAATCGTATTATTATATAAATTTACCAGTTGTGACGCCGATTGATGCAAATCAAAAAAATCTTTCTTGCTTTGAAATGAAAGGAATTCAGGCATAAACTACGTATGATTGATAAAATACCCTCATCTCGATCAGAAGAGGAATTACGATAAAGCTAGCCATCTGTACCTGCTACGAACCACTGGATGTTGTGCATATTAGAGTGATACCTCGTTTGGATCCGAAATCAACAGTAGTACTCAACAAAGTGTATGCATCTGTCGTCCACTCCAATCTTGATTTACGTTGCATCGTGCGCTGCCGGAACGGCTGCTGTTCGAATCGCAAAAGCAAAAGGGCTTCAGGTGACGGCTGTCTGTAATGGACAAAATGCGGAGCGGGTCAAAGCGCTCGGTGCCGATCACGTCATCGATTATACAAAGGACGGCTACGATGGATTGTTGCTGAAGTACGATGCCGTCTTCGATGCGTCTGGAAAGATTAATAAGACGAAAGCGAAACGGCACGTCAAACAAAACGAGTCTTTGCATCCGTCGCGGGGTAAGGTGTGGCGAGAGAACGGAAAGAAGATATACACTATTTGAATAAACTGTTTGAAGCGGGACGATTTAGAGCCGTCACGACCATATCTGATCACTTGATGAAATCGTCAAAGCTCATCGATATGTTGACTCCGGACAAAAATTCGGTAACGTCGTCGTTTTAATTGCAGAAGAATTAAGTTGATTTAGTGGGTTGGACGTAACTGTTTTTGAGCATTCAGTGCTCGAAAGTAAGTTTGGAAATTACTAAGAAAACGTAAAAAAACTGACAACGTCTACCATACATGATGTCATGTAAAGAAGCTTTCTCGATTGTATCGGGAAGGCTTCTGCTTTAATTTCGGATTGGTCAAAAAAACGGTATTCATTGATTACAGACTTTTAAAGCGTCGCGATTTTTGACACCAGATGCAGAATGGAGTGAAACAACGAATGTTGAATCATTTTTCTTTATGACGGATGACACATTACACCAAGCTGAGTAATAGTTGAGGCTGTTGGGAGAGGAAGTCGTCGTTTTCGACGTAGCGATGATAAGACAATGACGAATCGTTCATATGAAAGAGCGTCAACTGTCGACTCTCGAAGTCAACTTCTTCTATGTAGACAAGTTCTGTAATGCCACCGGAATGATGGGGAGGAAGCAGTTTTAAGGATAATCTCTCCCGTAAAGCGATGAATAACATGACTTCCATTTTATAAGCCGTAGAAACGGAAGAACCAATAATGGATGAATCGATGGAGAGGCAAATAAGCGGATTCATAGTGGATAACGACAACGGATGAGTCATTTCTTTTTGAAGGTGCTGCATGATGGACCTCCTTATAATAAGAACGTATGTTCATATTATGGGGGATGAATCCATTTTTTGCAATCCTATTTAACGTCAAGAGCCTCAGGATGTTTTTTCTACAATCGTTCGAGCTCTAATGCGAGATAGCGGAATATACTTTTCGAAAAGAATGCTGAAATCCTTATATGTCTTGGGATAACCGAATCATATCCGTGCAACGGATTCCGTTTTCGATGATCTCCTCTTCATAGTGTCTCAAGAAGAAGTTCAGATCGACTCCAACGATTCTGAATCCACATTTTTGGTAAAGTGCTAGCTGTCCAATGCTTGAATTGCCCGTTCCGATTTCAATGGTCGTATACCCCAGTACTTTCGCTGTACGAATCGCATGTCGTAAAAGACCTTTTCCGATACCTTGTTTTTGATGCGACTCACCTACTGAGATATTTACGATTTCAATCGTTTGAGGTCTTGTCGGGAGAAGTACATATACACCAATCCATTGGTCATTCCTTTCAGCGACGAAACAATAACTTCTTTTTACATAGCTTTCGACTAACTTTTGAGACGGGTCTGCTGCTAGCAACAGCTCCATTGGTGGATTTTCATGGACGGATAATTGTCGGATGTTCATATTCTTTCTCCTCATAGATGTATTGGTATGCGTTTGACCTAGAAGTCAGTTTCACTCTATTTTCTCAATAGTTGATATAGCAGCGTTATGTAAGAACTTGTGAGCCTCCGTTCTTCTTAAGAGTACAAAAGAACATTTAAGAAAAAAAGTCGTCTTCCGTACAGAGTACCGGAAAACGACTTTCTTTCGTTAGATTAAGATCATGATCGTTTAATTAGACGGGAGGAGCTTTACGACATGCAAGGTAGATTTTTTCCGGTTCGTGATGGAGTAAGTGAGTTTCCCATCTTGCAGTAGAGGAAGAGATACCAACTCTTCAAAGTTAGTCAGAGGAGCGACGGTCTTCGCTTTTAAGTCCGCATACATCAACTGATGGATGCCTTCGCGGAAGACGACTTGTGTATTTGAGAGGAACTGAATGCCGTCGATCGTCGTCTGGGCGCTCGAAGCAGAATAGTTCAGCGTCTGTTCGTCCAATCCGATGGGTTGGAATATGGCGTCGCCTTCTGTGCCGAGAGCGAGATAGGTGCCACTACGACTGAAATCAATTAATCCGGATATCTCTTTTTTATAGGCACCATCCAGAGTCTCAAGCACACGGATATTCTGTCCGTTTTTATAGTGAGACGTGTATAAGGTCACGCCGTCATCGCTATCGCGGTGCTCGTACGTGAATAGTCCGTCTCGTGTTTTTCCTGTTGTTAAGATGAAAGATTGGAGTGGCGTGATCTTCCCGGTTTTTAAGGAATACGTCTTGATCGTGGAGACCGTTTTTTGTGCAGTCGCCTCTTGCGTGATCCAGGACGCACGAGTTGACGTGACATCGATTCTCGGAGGGGATGTATCGAAGCGACTTTCGCCTGTATCAAGTGTTTTCACTTGATTCGTCGTGATATTTAGTTGACGAATCGACCATTTCATTCCGGTTTTTGTCGGCTGTTCCGTTTCGACCCATAGTAAAAACGCACCTGTACCCGTCATCATCGGGATTGCATGCTTCGTCGCATGAACGATTTTGTTATGCTGTCGTTTCGTATCGTATGTATAGATGACACTCTTGTTTTCTTGTAGGTCAAAGTAGAAGATCTGGTTTTGGTAGAAATACTGTGGATCGATCGAGACACGGTGTTTGCTCAGTAATGAAGAAAGGTCGTACGTTTTCGTTTGACCTAACGTGACGCGCTCCGTTCGCTTTTCTAATTCGATTGCTTGTTGGTTATTGGAGTCGGTCGTTGCTTTCTTCAAGGAAGTGTTTACTTGTTCAGGTGACGCGATATTTTTTTGTGCTACACGCGGTGTCGCTTGTTCTTCCATCATGGTACAACCCGCTGTCGTCCAAACGATGGTCGAGAGGAAAAAGACGGATGCGAATCGATGTAACTTCATATCGGATAGCTCCTTCGAAGATTTTCGGAAATGTAGTTCATTGCTGTACCTCATGTGAAGAAGGACTCGGACGACGGGTGTGAAGAAATACGAGATCCCACCACTTTAATGTGTAGGCGAATAAGAAGATACACATCCATGCCCACGGTCGCAGTGTCGTCAATCCTTCATAAAAATGTCTGAATTCTGTAATGTCAAGACGGTACAAAGAGTTCCAAATGAATAGTGCATACAGGAAAAGCATCGCTACCACCGCTCGGATCGACGCTTTTCTCAAGGCTGGATGCTTGATCGCGACGAAGATTGCACTGATAAGCGTGATGAAAAAGAATGCGTAGGAAAGTACCCACACCCACATGTCATTGGTTGCCCCCATATGTATTTTCCTCCTCAGTTAATCATGGATGCGTCTAGACGATCTTCTAAAAATGACATCAATCAGTAAGCCGATCAAGAACCAACTGATCAAGGTCAGGATGTAGATCAGAAAAAGTGGGACATGGAAGGAATCTAGCCATGTTCCAAGAAAGGATCGTGATTCAAGAAGCTAGAAAACAGGGCTCGTCAGAAACAACAAGATATTTTTGTCGTCGTAGCCAAAGACATTGAACAGACAGACAACAAGTGAGAGCAAGGGTAGCCAGAGTCGAAAACCTTTACGCATTATTATTCATCTCCTGTTTGAGTGAGGTTGGTTTTATCGGACCTGAATCAAAAAGGCGGATAGACCGTCACCATGTTCGTTCCATCCGGCAACGACCTCATAGGTATATGTGCCTTGAGCAGACAGTGCGATAAGAATGTTGTTTTTTAATGACACCTGTTCACTTTTCGTTTTCGAATCCCAGCGTACGACGTGAAGCGTATCGGGTTTACGATCGAACGAGAGGTGAATTTTGTCAGAGGGTGAGATGATGACGGGTTTACTTTTTTCAGTCATGTGTAAAGCATCCACATAGATCATGTCCGCACATTGAGCACTGAACAAACTGGACCAGCAATAAGAACCTTGGACAGTTGGGATCGCTTTACCGTTTACTTCGACGTTTGGATCATAGGGTTCAATTCGAAACGGTTCAAAATAGATGAAAAAAGCGATCATAGCGATTAAACAACTAATCAAGATGTATTTCAGAATAGGAGCACCTCCTTAGAATCAGTATCGTAGAGTGGATCAGTCGGTTGTATCTAGCATATTTTTCCACAAGAAACAATTGAATTCCTTCTACTGGTGGATGGAGTTTCGGGATAGTCTGATATTATTGACTCATTCTTTAAATTAAACGAAGGACAGTGGTTCATGAGCGAATTCGCTGAACCTCTGTCCTTTTGATGGTCGACTATACAAACTGATTTGATTTAACCAATCTTGTCCGCCGTATCCGGTATGGCGTTTCTTCGTTGACGCGATACACCGATTCCTAAAGCAATAGCAGCTCCAAGACAACTCGATAAGCAGCCGAAGAGTAAATACAGAGAGGGTGTGGATTCGCCGATCATGACGGATGCGATTCCGCCGATGACGGGGAAGAGCGCGACCATATAGCCGCTCTTCGCACCACCAACTCGTTCGACGAGTTTCAGGTAAAACAGCCATGCGAGAAATGATGCGATCACGGTTAAATATAGTAAAGCAGAAAGATAGGTGAAGGTTGTCGGGAGCGTGAGCGGTGTTCCTTGGTACCAGACGATGGCGCTCATCAATAGACTCGCGACAGTGAATCCGATTGCATTGGCATGAACGGGATTGATCCGTTGCTTGGCGTTACGCGCCGAACTGGCATCACCCACTGACGTTAGTAGCGTGCCGACCAAGGCGATCGAGACACCTTTCAAATCGGTCAGTCCATGGATGCTATTTAGACTCGGAACAATCAGGACACCAACGCCGATGATACCAAAACATCCGCCGACCCAGACACGCGCATGGAGTGTCTCTTTTAAGAACAAGCGCAGGGCGATCGGTGTCAGAATGACTTTAAGTGAGAAAATCAACGTCACGATCGCAGCAGAGCTTAATATCGTCGCGTAATAGAGACATAAGTAACTAAGTGCAAAGTTGCAGACACCAAACACGACGATGATCTTGTCAAACAAAACGCCATCGTACAATAAAGCATCAGGAATCATTTCAATGATTTGAAAACCGGCTTTCTTATAAGCTGCAATTGCTCGTTCCTTGTGCGAAAACACTTCGAGTTCAAGTTGACCCAGCTGAAGTTCTTCGAAACAAAATCGAAAGATACACGCGATTGCCTCTGTCCCGTATCCTTGACCGGTCCAGGGGAGGGCACGCAGTGAAATCCGAAAGCCAGCGATTCCTGAATCCAAATCGATATCAAGAATCGAACACTCGCCAATCATCTCATCCGACGTCAGGCAAATTGCAAAATCATGACGCGTCGCATCAGCTTGAATCGAAAGAATCTGCTGTTCAATCTGTTCAATCGAAAACGTTGCTGTCGTACTAGTCAAATAACGTAATGTCTCATCCTGGGTTTGTTCGAATAAGACGTGTGCATCGGTCACGTCAAGCGGACGGAGGAAAATTCGTTTTGCGGTCAGGTTCATGAATACCTTCCTTTCTCATGACGAAAGCTTGATCGTTTCGTCTGTTTCCGTCGTAAAATGATGACGCTTCGTTCGATCCTGGACGATCCAAACGATCCATCCACCGATGAACAGGAAGCTGACTGAAGCGACGGTATACGTCAAGCGGATCGATGTCTCGGCATATAGACCAATCAAGGCAGTCAGTAGAATGACACTAGTCGATTGTACGACGTGGATGCTACTGAGGAACCGTCCCATCAATTCGACCGGAATGTGTGTTTGAGCAAACGTCATGAAGCCAGTGTTTGCGAATGCAAGGGCAAAACTTAGCAAGAAAAAGCCGATCGCTGCAATCAAGAATGACGTCGCCGAGGCAAAGATCAAGTAACCGACAGGCGTCATCAGTGCCCCAAACTGGATTAAGAACCGGAGCGACAAGCGATGCGTAAAGGTTGCATTGACCGCGGAACCACAGATGATGCCGATTCCGGCGATACTGACGAGGAATCCATACGTACTCTCGTCCATCTGCAAAACGATCGTCGCAAACGAGGCTTCAAGCGAATCGAGTCCGCTCATCAAGACGATCATCAGCGCATAGAAGGCGTAGACGAGCGTGATGTAGCGCCGAGTCCGTGCAAACTGAAGCGTCTCTTTCCAGTCCGCAAGAATCACTTTGAGTGAGAAGGTAACCGCGGGAGTCATCGCCTGGCGGACATCGGGCAAGACGGACAGTAAGGCAGCAGAACACAACAGCGCTCCCGCATTCAGGATGATTGCTGTTTCTGGGGAACCGATCAAAAATAAGAATCCGGCAATTGACGGTCCGAGAATGAAACCGGCCGACTGAATGAAATTCTTTAATGCATTGAACCGTTGGCGACTAGTCTCTGGCACGAGCTTCGTCATGTAGATCAATGAGGATGTCTCAAACAGCGTATTACCGATGTTTAAAATGAAGACGAGCACATAGAGAACATACAATGAATCGATCGATGTCAGTGAAAAGACGAGCACGGCGCGCCCGACGTCAAGCATGACGAGCAAGCGACGTTGATTGATTCGATCGACGACACTGCCGGACCAAAGACTCGTCAACAGCGCGGAGATCGGTAACAGGATATAGAGAACGGAGACGGCGAACTCTGATCCCGTTCGTTCGAGGACGATTAAATTCAAGGCGATGAAGTAGACCCAAGCGCCAATGTTCGAGACACCGACACCAAGTAACAGCAATCCAGGGTATTTCCAATTCGACATATGACACACTCCTTTTTTATTGTGTTTTAAGCCAATAAAAAAATCCCACCTCCAAGACGTTGGTCTTGGGGACGAGACTGTGCGTGTCGTGGTGCCACCCCTGTTCGCGAGACCGTCACCGGTACCGCCTTCATCGGTACGACCGCTTTTAAACGGCAAATACCTGAGCTCGATAACGGGAGCACCCGTCACGATATCCCCGATTCGGTTCCATCGTGCTGCTCAGAGGCTTGGTTCGGTCAATGACTTTTGCTCCTTCCCACCAATCGGAGCTCTCTAGGAAAAGTCGAAATGACGTACTGTTCTCTTCAATGCGTTTGATTCATATGATTTGTCTCATCCTAGCATATGCCAAATGATACCGTAAAGAATTTTTATCATTTTTTACAATCGTTGAAAAAAGTACATAGGTGTCAAAATTTGAAAAATGATAAAAGTAGTAAAATATGTAACATGCTACATGTTACATTGTCTTAGTTATGTGTTCACTTTCAAGAAAGGTATATGAAAGGTGGGAAAAAAGTGAAACGTTTGATTTTTTTCATATCTCCACTCCTGGTTCTTAGCGGAGCTGTCTTTTTTACGACGTTCCATCCGATCGAGCAAGCCATCTATTTCTTAATCTTATTTTTACTGACCTGTCTGTCAGCGATGACAGTAGTGGAGCGACTCGTCAAACATCATGATGTGATCCGGCGAACACGATCCATCCACTTATCGGGATCGTACTGGGTACCTTCATGCTTGCCGTATTCATTGGTAGTATCTTGTGGCTAGCACCTTCACTAACGCACACAAGTCCCATCGGTCTTCTCGTCTCGTTCCTCTTCATGTATGGCGGAATCTTAGTCCTCGGCTTCATCGTCAGTTGTTTCTTCGAAGGCATCACGCGACAAACGAAGGATCAATTGATTCGCCCAGTCTTTCTGTTCATCGGAACCGGTCATCTCATCTTGACTGTCCTCGGAATCTTGCAACTGTACCGACAAACTGGATGATAGCAAACCCCTCTGACGCAATAAGACGACAGAGGGGTTATTGTGATTACTGAACGTTTAATATGAATCCAAATTGTCCGTCTCCTTGTTTCCAGCGGGAGTTTAATTCATAAGCATAGATACCAGGCTTTGTTGGAGCATTGAACTGGTCATTGTTCAAAGTGACGCGAGACTCTTGTTTTTGATCGTTCCACTGTATCAGTTTCACGCTTTTAAGATCACCGGATAATTCGACACGGATGGGGGCTCCGGCAGAGACGGTAACTGACGTTTTTTCCTTTGCTAGATCAAGACCGTCACGGTACGTCTTATCGACACATTGACTGCGAAGTAAGCTATCCCAACAATAAGAGCCTTGGACGGTCGGGACATCCTTTCCGTTTGCCTCGACGTCAGGGTTTGGCGGCGCACCACGGAACGGTTCGAAGACGATGATGCAGACGACTAGAATAAGAAGAACGGCTAACACTAAGGTACGTTTCATGAGACACCTCCATTTGTTTTTATTTATTTTATCAAAATAAAACAAAGCAAGCGGAGGTGTCTTTCAAAAGAAAGGCTATTCCTTTCTTAAATTTCTAGAATCCGTTGCTGACGGATGGATGCTTGATCCAGCGGTAATGTTGCGACGTACAACTGAATGTTTGTTAGTGGAACCTCCGGGAGAAAATCAAGAACATCATCATGTTGAAGCGCACGTATGATCGCAGCGGTCGTCGTACCGCGCTCATGCCAGTGGAATCGTTCGCTCTGGAACCGTTGCGTCCTTACAAGAAGCGATGAGGCAGGAGATTCAAATCCATATTCGGACTGTTCCACGGTTAAAGCCATCACATCTGCCAGAATACGCTCGACTCTTGTCGCAAACAGATGAATGTACACGACTTGAGTTAACGTCAAAAGAAGATATTCCGAATTTACTCATCTCGCTTGCGAAACAAGATGTCAAAGTGTACGAGGTGCAAATCGCACGCCAATCGTTAAAAGAGATTTTCTTAGCGGTCTGACCAATCAGCAACGGATTGTGTCTCCGGAAGCTCTTCGAGTAAGAGACGACCTCCGTCATTCCATTGACCGTACATCTGATTCCGTTTCGTTTTTTCAATCAACGTTTGCAGACGTTTTTCATAGAGAGCGGGATCCTTACGTACACTTTGAATCGTATCAATCCGGATGCGTCGATAGAGCTCCGGGAAGTCATTAAACTGTTCATGAACGACCGGGTCTTCTTGTAGACGCGTCTTTATTACGTCATCAATAACGAACGCATCAGGTCGCATATCCGGGAGAACCTGTCGTCCGGACGGTTGCATCAAACCGAGCCGTTCTAAGCGACGGACCCGTTCCTTATTTAGTTCGGTCCAGTTACTGTTCTTTCGACGCGGGGTGAACCGTTGCGCCAGTTCACCGTCCGCTGTCTTCTTCACAATTCCATCAATCCAGCCGAAACAAAGTGCCTCCTCGACGGCATCAAGATAGAGTAAACCTTCTCTTGTCTGTTTTCGACTGAGGATTATCCAACAAAACGACTTATGTTCCGCGTGTTCTGATAACCACTGTCTAAAGTCCTCGCGATTAGTGAACCGTAAGACGTCCGTGATCTCCATGCTCGTTCCTCCTGTTCATATCGAAATCCCCCTTCGTGTTACACGAGGAGGGATTTCACTTTTTTATCGTAACGGGTCATGATGAAAGACACAATTCCGACCACTCTTTTTCGCTTGATAGAGGGCAGCGTCTGCCTGCTGGATTGTCTGTAGAAAATTGTAGATCTCAGACGGTTGATGCGTTTGGCGGGACACCCCAATCGATAATGTCACTTGCAGCGGTTCCGTCGCTGATAACTCATACGTTCGCGTGGCACTGGCTTCACAGATTTGTTCCGCGAGTCGACGCGTCTCAGGCAATGAATATTCCGGTAACAGCATCATGAATTCTTCACCGCCGAATCGCCCGAGCACACAAGAAGGGGGACAATAGGACGTAAGCAAGGCACTGATTTGTCGTAAGATATGATCCCCTCGGTCATGACCGTATGTATCATTGACCTGTTTGAAATGATCGACATCGATGATCATGATTGAAAAGTTCATCTGTTGTGATTTATATCGTTGGACCGTCTCTTCTAAATGGCGCCGATTATCAAGTCCCGTCAACATATCCGTCAAAGCGAGACGCCGATGCATCCGGACTTGATGGAAGTGCCAGCGGACTTGATGCAGAATACTGTGTAGCAGGAGACCGGCACAGCCGTTTCCGACGAGAAATACCTTCATCGCCGTCACGTCATTCGGACGAACATGTTGAACGAATGGTAAACAAAGAATGAGTGCGATTGAGAAGATGATCGGAAACGAGATAAAGCGATCCGGTGCTTCATTTTGTAAGTATAAGACAACGATGCTGACGATTAGATACGTACCGACAAGCCAAAATGCATGATTGGAATGAAAAACAAACGTTTGAAGGGAAGCGAAGACGAGCGTCGTAATGAAGCCGCTACTGATACCTCCATAGATGAAGGCGATGACGATTAAAGTAATCGACAAATCGAAACGAAATCCCTCATAGGTGATGGCATTGTGAATGACCCAGTAGCCGGCACCGGTTGCAAGAATGAGCACTAACAGATTTTTTTTCAGCCAACTGTCGAGCGTATTTCGGAATTGAAACCGCTTAAAAAAGAATAGAGAGATGAGCACGAAGAAAAAGGTTAAAGCGATGTTGAGGATGAGATGATTCAATGTATTCCACATGTTCGTGTTCCTCTCGAATGGTTTCTGAAAGATAATTACAATAAAATGATTTACTTAGTAAATATTTACTCTATACAACCAACGATACCCTAAAGGTGTATTAAAGTATCGTAATTACCTTATCTTTAAAAAAAGATAACAGGTTCTCTTCTAAATCAATAATACTCTGAGATTTTTTCGCGTGAAGACTCGATTAGATAATCAAGTGAGACGAAATTATGAATGAATGCAAACGAGCCAATTTCCTTGATGGATACCCCTAATCTCTCTGCATCTTGATTGCGGAAATCTTCATTCGAGTGCAGAATTTCAAAACCTGCTGCTTGCATTCTCTCCCCGTCGAATTCGAGGGTGACGATATCTCCATCTTGCCACTCACTCTTTAATTGATGAAAGTGCATTTGGTACGCTTCGCTTGGAGGATCGACTTCAAACGCGATCCAGCCTTTTGGTGCGTCGACTTGGAATGCCGGCGATAATCCTCCGCGTGACACGATGGATTTCATATGATGCCGATGTGTCATATGACGTAATAGCATGGTCAGACCACTCCTTTTCATCTATTATTACGCGACGGCGTCAGAATATCGAGAAAAATTTTAAAAAGAAATTGATTCAAAAAATGAAATTGAAAGATAATTGAAATCGGATAACACATTTCCTTGATTCCTGAAAAAGGAAATTTTGAATATCTCCTTTTTGTATAATGAGTGTAATCATATTGATCACGAACATTTTTTAAAGGAGGGAACGATTGGATGAGAATCGTGAAGATAGACCAATTGATAGTAGCATTGAGCATCTTTAGTGGACTTCTTGTATCCTTGGGTCGCTCGACGCAAATATATCCACAACAAATTAGTGGCAATGGGAATCTAGGGTTTCTTCCGCTTCTGTTACTTCTGTTACTTTTTCCAATTGGGATCGTTCTGATGTTGAAATGGATAAGAGAAGCGCAGTTACGTTTTTTATCCTTGATTGGTCTATCCACCAGCACGACAATCTATCTTGTGTGTGGCATCCTTTATCAAATCGAACAGTTCAGCCAGTATCAAGTGTTGGTCAAACAACAAGTCATTGCAGATCGTGGAACGATTGATGGGGACTATTTAACGAGTATTACGTCGATGCCTTCGCCCTATATGAACAGTCAATACTTTAACGGCAATACCTTCTTGATTTACTGGGCAAGCATCTTATTAATGGCGAGCTTGATCGCATGGTGGACTCGAGAGGAATGGCAAATATCTGAGTCAGATTAAAAAATCGCGCGACATGATGTTACCAATGAATAACAAAAAGAGTCCTTCTCTCTCCTGTACCGTGCAGAAGAGAGAAGGACTTGCAAAGTTTTAGCGACTAGAAGTATTTAAAAATGATCGCTCTGCATCTTATGCAGCAATTGATCAAACGTTTCGTGGTCCTTTGATGTAAAGGCGCGGAAATAACGATCATCGATTTCCTCGATTTCAGGAGCGGACGTTTGGATCAACTTCGTTCCCTGTTCTGTCAACAAAACCCGCTTTTCTCGATTGATCCGTTTCCGGATGACGAGATGTTCAGCAAGTAATTTCTTGACCGTTTGTGAAATGGCGCCACTTGAGAGTTCAAGCGTTCGTTCAAGTGATTTTTGCGTCGCACTTTCTTGGTGATACAAGGTCATCAATAAATCGAATTGGGACTTCGAGAGTCCTTTTGGTCTCAACACATCGTTGACTTCTTTCGAATAACGGCCATGGAGTCGCTGAATGGCGTTCCAGTGCTGCATCGAGGATTCGAATGTGAAGGTCATATTTTTTCCTCCTCTTTCGTCACGCAGGGTTGAGCTTATCGAAGAAACGGACCAATTCTTCTTGTTGTCGAGCCGTCAAAGCGGCGAATTGTTCTTGATGAAACGTTCGTAGGCGGGCACCACTTCTTGTAGGATGGCTGTTCCTTTTTCCGTCAGCAGAAGATAGTTCGTCTTCCATTTCCGTTGACGCGTGATCAGTTGCCGGTCGAACAGTCGTTTGATTCCGTGTGAAATCGTGCCCTCGGTCACTTGGATCCGTTCGGCGATTTCCTTCTGACTCGTGCATGAGGTCGTGTGTAAGCAACGTAATACTTCCAGATTCGTATGGGAAAGATCCCAGTGTTTTAAGAAATCGTTGGCACGCTTGATTTGTTGATTATGATAGGCCGCAATTTTATGCCGGCATGCCATTGGATATGTCTCTGTAGTTGTTGTCCTGGAGAACTTCTTAAATATAGAATGTACTGCTGTTGAACTAGTTTCACCATACCATATTAAAAATATCTCGTGCTACTAGTTTGAGCGAAAAACCATCACTTTCCATTATTTCGATATACCTATAAAAAATCCTGATCGAATCAAATCCGATCAGGAAGTATACCGCTTGATAACGTGAGATACGAATCCTTCAATTGGAATCCATATTTCGTAAAGCACATCTCAGAGACGCGTCCTTGTAAGGTGATCGTCGCATAGTCGCCACGAATGACAAAAGACTTAAATTTTTTCACAATGTCTTGAATCAAAGCCTCGAGCAACAAACCACGTTCGCCAAGACCTTCTTCTCTGACATTGATTTCAATTAAAGAAAACGTACCATATTCTGTATTTTCCGTCTGTTTCGTACCTTCATAAAGAACGGTCAAATAGGATCGTTTCGAGACAAGCGATCGACTATTCGGTGGTTCAAGAATCGTAACGTAATAACTTAGTGAAGGGAGACGTAAGTTTCGAGTGACCTCAACAATCTGGCGTTGATTATTATATGCAAGCCCAACGATTTGTTCTTGTGGATGATTCGGCACTGTCAATCCTTCTTGCTTACAAACGGTTTGCCACTCGGCTTCTGGAATCCAGACAGCCTCTTCGGTTTTCGCTAAAGCTTTAAAGAACTTCACGTTAAACGGATGACCTCCTATATAAAATGACTAATCCCATCATGCCTGACGGATAGATGAAAAACGATTTACAATCTGACGACAAATTTGTCTTCTTTTGCTATAAGTATACCTTGAAATTTCATTTTGAAACAGACTACATCTCGATGAATCTACTGTCTATACTGAATGTATCAAGGCAGGAGGCGAGTATATGAAAACAGTCGAAGGTCCATTTTTCCATGGCACGAAAGCGACACTTCAAATCGGTGACGAATTAAAGCCGGGACATGCATCGAATTTTCGAGACCATCCGCTTCAACATATCTATTTCACAGCAACGCTCGATGCAGCGAAGTGGGGCGCGGAGCTCTCACAATCTGACGCTCCAGAGCACATCTACCTCGTCGAGCCGCTCGGAGCGTATGAAGATGATCCGAATTTGACGAACAAACGATTTCCAGGAAATCCGACCAGGTCGTATCGTTCGACTGAACCTGTGAAGATCATCGCTGAACTCGGAACGTGGGAACGGCATGCGGACGAAGAGATTGAGACGATGAAAGCATCGCTTCAGCGGTTACGAGCAGAAGGGAAGGACACGATTATCGATTAACAAATCAATCTTACTCATTCCGTTTTTTGAAACTCGCTATTTCAATATCAACAGCTGATGATGAACTCTTTATTTAATCAACTAATATCATCATACAAGAGAAGGACATAATGGTACAATATGTAAAAAGGGGGTTATTCGATTGTCTCGCTACAAACAAGAAAAGAAACAAACACTCGATCATCTACGCGATGGTGTTGATCAAGGTCTTGGTAGCGCCGTACCTCGTGGACAAAACGACGGAATGCGCGGACTTGAGATGCTTGCAGTCGTCGTAATCCTTGGTGGAGGATATTTGCTATACCAATGGTTTTTCTAAAGTAAGAAGCATCATCCTTTCGAGGACGATGCTTCTTTTTGTTTGATTTCATTGACGATATCATCAAGCGTGACATGAGCCAGCACTTTCTCAAGGGCGGATTGTGCAAGCTCGAAGATTGGCGTGACCGTCGATTGGATGTTTCGTCCGACCGGGCAGTCTGGATTCGGTGCTGCATGGACGCCGAACAATTCCTTGTCCGGTACGACAGCGACAGCGTGATAAACGTCAAGCAGCGTGATGCTAGACAATGGACGGGCGAGCCGCGCACCGGCAACACCCGGACGAACTTCAATCAAATCGGCTTTTTTGAGCATGCTCATGATTTTACGGATGACAACCGGATTCGTATTGACGCTGCCGGCAATCAAGTCGGATGTCATTTTCTCGTCGGTCGCAATCAACGAGAGAATGTGGATACCGACGGAAAAACGTGTACTGATGGCCAACGGATGACCCCTCCTTCTTAAAAACAGTGTTCTCTTATTATACGTCGTATTATTCATTTGGCAAGAAACGGGGAATAGAGACAGTAATGTTGACAAACACTTCAATTGTAACTATATTGGTTACATGTAATCAAAGTAGTTACATATCAAAAGGAGGAATCATCATGAACATTGGAGTTATCGGTGCAACAGGAAAAGCAGGGCAATTGATTCTACAAGAAGCAATCGAGCGCGGGCATGACGTCACAGCAATCGTCCGTAATGCGGCAAAAGTGACGGCTAACGTCACGATTCTCGAGCGCGATGTCCTCGCTCTGACGAAAGACGACTTGAACGAGTTTGACGCAATCGTCAATGCGTTTAACGCAGCACCCGGTGAGGAGACGAAACATATCGAAGTCGGGCGTCACTTGATCAATCTGTTAGCAGGTAGTAAGACGCGCCTATTCGTCGTCGGTGGAGCAGGAAGCCTATTCGTTGACGAGAGTCATTCGACACGCGTCATGGAAACACCGGATTTCCCGGAAGCGTATTATCCGACAGCCTCGAACATGGGGAAAAATCTGATCGAACTACAAGGACAGCAAGACGTGACGTGGACGTATCTCAGCCCCGCTGGATTCTTTGATCTGAGCGGTCAACGAACAGGAACGTATTCGGTCGGCGGTGAGCAGATGATTCTAAATGCAAAAGGGGAGAGCTACATCAGTTACGCGGATTACGCTATTGCTGTAGTGGATGAGCTTGAAAACGGACAACACCTCAACGAACGGTTTTCCGTCGTTGGTGAACAAGGATGATGATGTCAGACCGACTCGTGGAGTCGGTCTTTTATGATGGGCGGAGTACGAGATACAGCGGAGGACGGATGGCGAAGTGGCGCGGTTTGCTTAAAATGAGAAGAGAAACGACAAAAGGAGCATACATCATGATGCGACGATGTTTTAGTATCATCAGTCTGTTAGCTGTCTTGATCGTCTGTACGACGTCGACGCAACCGTCTCGGTTCGAACGTTCGGAACCAGTCGCGACGATTGAGGATCATTACGCAGGACAAATCAATTGGCCGAGTGACACCGATCCGTTGCTAGAGCTTCATGCCAAACCGTGATCTACATATGACCGATCAAAACCCGTCTCCTTAAAGAAGACGGGCTTTTTGGTGACGTTAAATGACAGTCATTGCGCTCAAGAAGACGAAGAAGAACGTGATGCCGCTCGTCAAAATCAAAAAGGGGAGGACGATCAGTAATTCGAGATGCATACGAACGCCGTGGTAAAGCAGAAAGAACAAAGTCAAACAGGCGGTCGTGATCGTCAACGCAAGAGAAGTCATCAAGAGATGAAGAGGTTCGACGAACGGAACGAGAGACGATCCTGTGATCGTATCGAAAGCTAAACCGAAGGACAAAAAAATGAGTAAATACAGAAGCGATTTTTGACGAAACATGCGGCATGTCTCCTTTTACTAAACGATACATTTAGTATAAAGCGTAGGTCATCTTGTTTTATCTAACAAAAATGTAAGAAAGTGGCTGATTTCAAACAGCTGAATCTTTCTTGTATAACAATGTCAAACGCGTCATCAAAAAGTAGAGGAAAGCGGCGCTACTCGCGATTGCCTGAAAATAGATCGGTTGAAACAGACCTTTGAATACAAGTAACAGTACGCCACCGAGTAATAAAGCGATGCCTTGATTCAGGAGGAGGTGTGTTATCCAAGGTAGTGGACGTGAGCGAAATCGGAAGTAACGAATCGCGTCAGTCAGGATGCCACCAATCGTGATGACGATCACAAACGACAGCAATGTCTCGAAGACACCTGGATAATAGCCGACGTCCGGATCGGGCATGAGACGTGGTGATGACGGAAGGTGTTGATAAACCATCAGAAAAATCCAATTACTCATCAGAAGTCGAAATGACAGACGGATCATGGTAATCCTCCTTTCCAGTCTTCATGAGGATGAATAGACGGGTGATCATTACATATAAAAAGGTAGCGACTACGTTTCCGATGAAAAATAGCGCGGGAAGTGAACTGAACAAGATGAACGCACCGGCAAACACGAAGACCGTACCTTGATGAACGAGGAGATGCCTCATCCACGGTAGCGAACGTTTCGTGAAGCGGACAGCTAACAGAGCGTCAGCAATCACGATACCGCTGAAGAATAATAGCATGACAGCATCCAACTGTTCATTGACGAGCTGCACCGCGTAAGACAAAAACGGAACCATCATCGTCATCGAGCCAAACAATTGGAGAAACAGAAAAAAGCTGAAGACGGTCCGACCGAGCCACCCGAACAGATAGTGGAGGAATGATGGATACTTTCGCGCCGACTCGGAGACGATGAAATAGATCAACGCTACACCAGAATAGAATAAGATGAGAACGAGCGAAAACGAATTCGATTGCATGAGCAGATAGAGGACAATGCTTGCGAAATGGCGGGACCGGCAAACAATAGACCAATCATAAAGAAGTCAGTGAAGGAAGTGCCGTATATTGTTGGATCACCCCTCTCAAGCCTAGCAATGAGTGCATACAAGAATGCGAACAATATCGCGGTAATAAAACTATTCTTTACGATAGATAACAGAAGGTAAGCCCTTTCCGACTGACGTTTAAAATAGTTTATACCAATACAATGTCAGATCGATATGTGGATTGGCGAATTGTTTTAAACTATCGGCACCGCCGAGCTCGAAGCCTTCTCGCTCGTAAAAACGGCAAGCAATCAGGTTATCGTCCTGTGCTTCGAGTGACAGACCACTCAACTCGCGTTGTTGTGCCCATTTCGTCGCAGCAACAAGCAATTGGTGTCCGACGCCAAGTTTACGAAATGCTTGTTTGACCGCGATGTTTTCGATATAGGCGAAACGGTTCCAGTCACGAACAAGGCGAATGTGACCGATACAAGAAGTGCCGGAAAAGGCGAGGAGGACGATTCGATTCTCGTTTTCGATATATGTCGTCCAATCGAGTCGATCGTCAGGGAAACGGGTTTCAGTAGCGGTTTCATAGAGTTCTTCCGTATAGGACCATGTGGTACCAGAAAACTGCGGAACGATGCGTCCGATAATTGGGAATGGATCGTTGGCATGGTTGACGAATGGAATGCTCTCGAACGATAGCGGTTGAATCGTTAGCTTTTCAGTCTCTTTCATTGTCATCCTCCTTCTGTCTATAGAGATCTACTTCACTCTATTCATCATCTCCTACAGACTGAGAATTGTCACGAGGAGAGATGCGAGAACAGGTCAATTTTCGAATGAACCAGGTTTTAATTTTTCTAAAAAAGGAATTGCTTCAACAGGAACGAATACATAGTCTGAAGACGTTGAAACAGTACAGAAAGACAGCAGTAGAGGACGTGACAACATGAATATGGATACGGTCAATCAGTATCTCGATGCCTATGGATACGGCGTTATTTTCATTTTTTTATTTTTTGGCATCGTCGGGATTCCAGCACCGGAAGAGTCCTTACTCGTCCTGATCGGCATCTTAAGTGGTCAAAACGAAGAACGTTTAATCTATTCGATCTTGACCGCGTATGCTGGGACGTTCGTCGGTATGCTGACGGCATATGGAGCAGGTCGCTTCTTCGGACCGACTGTCCTACGATACGGTCGATTCATCGGATTGACGAAGGAACGTTGGGAGCGGGTGTCAAACGGCTACATGGAACGAATCAATCGAACGATAATCGGCGGTCTTTATATTCCGGGGGTGCGACAGATCAATCCATATTTTGCAGGCATGAAGCGGATTTCTTTCGGTCGGTACTTTTTTGTGTCAGCAATCGGTTCCGCGCTGTGGGTCGTACCCTTTGTCTTACTCGGTCATTTTGCAGGAAAGACATTTCATATCAAGCCGGAAGTCGTACCGTATTTCGGACTTGCTTTACTCGTATTGTTCCTGCTCGGAGTGCTCGTGAAATGGCTCAAGCGGAAGCGACTTGAGAAACGCGTCGTTTCAGGGAAAAACGAAGCGGGAAAAGAAGACTAAACGTTACTTCTTTTTTTGAAGGAACGTCGGAACAGTTTGAAGGAGTGGACGAACGATGCAAAAAATAGTGATCTTTCCTTTTTTAAGGATGCGATCCGGTCATCATCTGGTTGCCGAAGCGATCGCCGAACGACTGCAAGGTCCAGGGGTTGAAGTCAAGGAAGTAGAATTGCTCAGTACGATCAGCCCGTTTGCGGAATGGGTGACATCGAAGTTTTACCTGAACTGGATCCGACACTTCTCAAACGGCTACAGCCGTTTTTATCACCAGCATATTGCCGGACGTTCGAGCAATGCGCGGTCGACAGGGTGGACATCGCATTATTTCCAACAACAGATGTTACGGATCATCCGGACGGAACAACCGGACGTCATCATCTGTACACATGCGTTTCCTTCCTATCTCTTGAATCAATTAAAGGAACGAAACCTTTGTGACGTACCGGTCATCAATGCCTATACGGATTTATTCGTCAGCCGCGTCTGGGGAAAGACGCATATCGAGTATCATCTGTTGCCGAATCGTGAGGCAAGGCAAGAATTGCACGAGCATCATGCTGTACCCATTGAGCGCTTGTTCGTGACAGGTATCCCCGTCCATCCAGCAATCGCTGGCGGTTCCATTTTTCGCTCGACGCAGTCACGCAAACAAATTCTTGTCGCAGGCGGAAACGGTGGACTAGGTCAACTCGAGACCTTACTGACGCAGATCGAACAGTGTCCAGAAGCAGATTTCCATGTCTTATGTGGGAAGAACCAAAAATTGTATAAACGACTAGCTTCGCGACGTCATCCACATATCCATCCGCTCACCTATATCGATTCACGGGATGAGATGAATCAGTTGTATGAACGAATGGATGCGATCGTCACGAAACCGGGTGGCGTGACGGTCAGTGAAGCATTCGAAAAACGTGTACCGTTGTTCATTCAGCACGTCCTACCGGGACAAGAAGAGATCAATCGTACGTATTTGATGGAGAAAGGACTTGCGTTCGCATTTCATCAAACGGATAAACTTGCGGACGTCATCCGTCGGACGCTTGAGAACCCAGACGTCATGCATGCTTGGCAACAAGCAGTCACAGTGTATCAAAATGATCGCGTCATGGCCGATCAGCGGTTCTTCGCGGCACGGATTGCGGGTTGCTTGCAAGACCGTCGCCGAAAAGTAAATGAATAAAAGGGAGTTAGTTTCTATGCGTTCACGTCTTATCACAGCAGGAATTCTCGCGACAATCGCTTATACGGTCGTCCCGTACGTGGCGTCACGCGTCTTTGGGTGGCGCGTGACAAAATCACTGAACTCACGATACGTCTCCTTGACGTTCGATGATGGTCCAGATCCCGTCTATACGGCAGAACTGCTTGATCTCTTAAAACAAGAAGGCATTCAGGCGACGTTTTTTGTCGTTGGTCATAAAGCAGAAGCACATCCGGACCTCATTCGCCGGATACACGACGAGGGGCATCAACTCGGTATCCACAATTACGTCCATCGACCGAACTGGTCGATGCGACCGTCGACGGTCCGGGCAGGAATCGAGCGGACGGCTATGATCATTGAACGGATCACCGGTGAACGTCCGACGGTCTATCGTCCACCGTGGGGTGCACTCAATGCCGGAGATGTCCTCTGTCCAACCGCTTACAAGATGATTCTCTGGTCGAAGATGGCGGAAGACTGGAAGGTAGAAGGCGGGACAGTAAAAATCAAGAGGCTACTATCGAATGTGTCAGAAGGAGATATCATCTTGCTCCACGATAACGGGGATACGTTCGGCGCGGACCCACAAGCACCTGTGCAGACGATTGAAGCGCTTCGTGAACTCTTGCCGAACTGGAAAGCACGCGGCTTACAGTTTCGTCGCATTGATCAAACGTAAAAAAAGAGGAGCTATCCGGTGCAGGATAGCTCCTCTTTTGCATGGATTATGCTTCGCGTGACAAGTCCTCATCTTCTTGACTATGATGGAGAATCAAGCGCCGCACGACGAACGAGCGTAAGAATAGGATGAAGGTGATGACCGGAAGTAGTAACCACCAAGAGTGCGTCAAAAATAAGTCGTCGAACGTCGTGATCATGACGAAATGACGACCAATGTAAAGCCACATGAAAAAGGAACTGACGAATAGAATTGCTTCCGCCGTTGTCATGAACTCAAACTCATTTTTCATTGAACTACTCCTTGTGGATGGATTTGGTTTTTTTTACACTGTCCACCATATCACAAGACCGATACCAATGCCCCAACAACCTAATACGAACGCTAGACCATAACGTCGGAGCAATGGAAAGGAACGCGTTCCTTGTTGTTCAAGTCGTCGTTGTGCTTGTGTCAAGATCTCTTTAGGAATCGAACGGATGATGAAGTAGATACCGAGTGGAACGAGTAAGAGATCGTCGAGAAGGCCGATGACGGGCAAAAAATCTGGTATCAAGTCGATCGGACTGACAGTATAGGCGATCAAGGCGATGATTCCCCATTTGATATGACGAGGTAAACGAGGATGTTCGATTGCATAAGAGAGGACAGATAATTGTTGCTTCATCCGTTTAGCGATCTGTTTCATTCGCTCTAATTCATTCGCTCTAACATAGGCGAGTACTCCTTTCTTATGAGCGAACCGGTTCCCGTTCGTTTGTCGTGACGGCTGCCTCGCCATCCGTTTCATACAGAATGACACGATTTCGTCCTTGTTCCTTTGAGGCATATAATGCGTCGTCCGCAAGAATATTCATTCGTTGAATGGCGATATGTTTCCCGTGAGCGATCCCGACGGATGCCGTGATGGCAATCGACGGGGATCCGTCAAGCTGAAAGTGTGTGTTCGCGATCCGTTCTCGAATCCGGTTAGCGACTTTCATGACTTTTGGAGGCGTGAGATCATAGATGAGGACCATGAATTCCTCGCCGCCAATTCGAGCAGTGATATCATGCGGACGTGTCTCCTCCTGTAAGATCCGTGCGAACTGTTGCAAGACGAGATCACCGTTCGCATGACCGTACGTATCGTTGACATGCTTGAAATGATCGATATCGAGCGCGAGCACATTGTAGACGCGTCCTTCTGCTTCAAGCAATGCCGTCTGTTCGTCCCAGACACGCCGATTGTACAGTCCTGTCAAGTGATCGAGTTCTGCTGATTGTTTATAACGCTGGACCTGTTCGTTGAGCAACTGAAAGTCGATCGTCAAGAGACTCGATAACAGTCCAACTGCAAGTCCGATCGTCCACGTTGAAGCAAGTAAACGAAGAGCGGCGTCACTGAAGCCGAGATTGATCGAGACAGCGATCGAGATCATGAACAAGGACCAGACGTTCATGATCAGGTTTTGCAAGAGCGGTCGATGGAGTAACCGCTTATGAATGAAGTACATCCCGGTGCTGATGCCGAGGACTGCGAGAAAGGCGACGATTGATTGCGGGGTCCAGCCGAAGTAAAATCGAGAACAACCGATGATCAGCGTCGCGATGATGAGAGGCGAACGAACGCCATAAAAAGCGAGCAGGACGAGCGGTAAATGACGTAAGTCCATCCGTAACGATTCATTGACTGCAATTCCTTTGAACATCAATAGCACACCGAGTAGTCCGGTCGCAAGACCAACGATGAGGGACTTCATTCTGCTCGATGCGAGGCGTTGACTATAGATGATTTTAGCGATCAAATAAAAGCCGGTGAAGGCGATACAAGCATTCAATAACAACTCGGCAATGAACATGAGTTCCACATCCTTGAGTATGATACTTTCACGATAGCAGTTTGAAAAGGGATGTCAACGAGTGAGACTCAAAATGTTAAAGATTCAGGAAAATCCTTGCTCGAGTGAAAGTATTTGGTAAAATAAGAGAGCTTCAGGAAAAGGGAGGGATGAAGTAAAAATAAAACGTCTTATGATTGAGGCACGGAAACTTGACGGACGTCCGCACTATTCGTGGGATGGATATGTCCTAACGCAGCCGCTTATACATACGACAACTATAGTCTCGAATTCTAGCCGTTTGACGGCTATTTAGATGCTTTCATCCCGACCGTCATGAATAGGAATGATGGAAAGGATACCCAATAAAAAAAACCGCGATATTACGCATTTAGTCTGTTCCCTTTTGTTTCAAGACGTTTGAGTCAGTCTATACGTTGACTCTCTTGATCCTATCATTAAAGCTAGGGGTCCACCTGTTTGTCACGTCTTAGTAGAGTAATTCGATATAGTTCATTGAAATATCCTGTAGTGAGAGTATCGTCGTCTACGTAACGTTATGGAAGTCGCTGAACGTTCGTTTGTGATCCAAGCGTACTTTAAACAATGAACAAACGGCTTGAGTCCGGTAAAGTACCGAATTCAAGCCGTGTTAAGGGACATTCGTTCATCTGTTAACGATTCATTCATGAAGTAACAATATGTTTCTTCATCATGTATTGCATGCAATTAAAAAAGGCACTGATGGCTAGTGGGATGATGACGATACTTATTCCTACAAGCACTAATCCAGGAGCATCGTCTAACTGACCTATATAAAAGAATACAGGGAGAATAGAAACCGCTAAAACAGCAATCACGAGGAATGCCTTTTTAATGCTATTCGACGATGAAGAAATACGAATAGCCGTGTCCTGCCTTTTTGTAAAGACGCTTAAAATGCGGAAACCGTGAAAAATAGAAGTCATTAGCGGTATAAGAGCAATATAAGCAACGATCAATACGACATATCCTGGTTTTTCAAAAATGATTGAACTCTTGATTCCGTTCAGCAATGTAGGGATTGCATAGCCCGCTAAACCCAGTAGACCAAGAGATAGTACAAATAGGCATGACTTTAGTAAAAAAACACTTAACTTCGGGGGATTCATGGTAGCAATCCTTCTTTCCATATGACTTTTCATTTAGTGATCCATGTAAAGTGTATGATGAGATACGAACTATTACGTTAGACTTTATACTGATTTTGTAACGATTAATATAAAGCTAACCGCATTACCGCGTTCTTTAGATATCAATATGTTTAAGTGTCATTGTGATAAAAAATAAAAAATGTAAAAGAGAAGTGAAGGGAGGTATGATGAATGAAAACGATTCGTTGTCATCGTGCATTTGGAGTCTATGGCTTATTAATGAAAGAGGATGCTTTACTCGTCATTGATAAAAATGGTGGACCGTATATCAATCGCTATGATTTACCAGGGGGTAGCCTAGAAGAAGGGGAGACGCTCGCTACGGCGATGCGTCGTGAGTTTACGGAAGAGACAGGGCTTGAGGTAGCACTCGAACGACAGATCGGCGTCGCTGACTTCAAGCTCCCGTGGGACTGGCGAGAGTTCGATGAAGTCCATCATATCGCCGTCTTTTATCTCGTTCGACAGACCGGTGGAACGCTTGGCATTCCCGAGCAATTCGTCGGACAAGACTCACTCGGTGCGCGTTGGGTCAAGGCGAGTGAAGTTTCAATCGACAATGCGTCACCGCTCGTACTTGAAGCATTCCGCTGGATTGAGGAACAACAACTCGATCTTGAGGCACGACACTTTTCGAATTGGGATGTCTTAAAATGAATCGAAGCGCTCTTCGCATGCGGAGAGCGCTTTTTCCTGTTCACTTGGCTAGCGCAGCGTCGAGTCGTCGTTTTTGATTCCGGTGATGCGCGAGATGGTACGAGACGAGGGCATACCACTCGGCAGCGTTCAACCAGCCCATCCCACCGTGTTGCGTCTTTTGATCAACAGGTGTCGACTGAGCAATCGTTGCGAGCGTTACGTGACGATCAATCAGCTGCAACCAACGTGTCCGTAATTGTTCAACCTGATCCGTCTCGTTCGGTGGGGCGTTCATCGCATCCGGTAACCGGATCGGTGTCGCCGGAAATGCACCGACAGCAAATAACTGTTCGCCGAACGGTGACTTCCCGGACGTGGTCACGGGTGCGAACCGGCACGACTCGACTTCATCCAAATACTCATGACTGACGACGATCAAATGATCGTACATTTGACTAATCGACCACGTGTCATGATCGAGATGATGAATCAACCCCTCCGGATGATAGCGATCAAGTTCTTGTAGATAATAGGTGAATAGTTCGTTCATCCTGTCACTCCTCTCAAAAAATATCTTCTTCACTCTTTTCGAACAATCCTCGATTTCTTCCTGTCATATTTCCTAGAAAGGAGGAATCACCATGCAAGCTCCATATCTTCCGGTTCCCCATACGCTCTTACGGAGCGGGACGGCATTCGCGTCCGTCCATGAAAAAATGATCTACCTGATCCTTGAAAGCTTCAGCGGTCAAGATGGTCAAGCGTTTCCGTCCTATCAGACGATCGCCGATGCTGTTCCGTGCAGTAAATCGACAGTCAAGTCGTGTATCCAGTCCTTGATCGCAAGTGGTCGGATCGAGAAAGTCGAACGGTTCACGAAACACGGAGGACAGACCTCGAATGCTTATCGTGTCCTGCCCCGTGTCGATACGCCATCCCCGGCGAGTCACGAGACGACTGCCCCCGAGACTTCTGCTGACTCCGAAGAAGAAGTCTTGAAGAAGACGTCTTTAAAAAAGGAACTGGTGCAACAGTATGAGTCGAATCTCGGAAAGGCGTCACCACGAATCGAACAAGAGTTGCTGTTGCTTGCGAACGAACATCCAATCGAGCGAATCCAGTACGCAATTGAAGAAGCGGGACGGGCGAACAGTCGTCATTTCGGTTACATTGAACAGGTCGTTAAGCGTCTTGCAACCGGATCCGCGACAGAACGTCCGAAACAAGTAACCAAACGTTCGAGAAGGAACAACTCATTATTTCAATTACCGAATTGGGTAGAACGTGAAAAAAAAGCACAACGCGCTTACGAAGCAAAACAACAGGAACGACAAGTCATTCCTGACGATGACGAGATTGCTGCTTTATTACATACATTGACTAGGGAGGGAGCCTGATGCAACTAGAAGAATTACTGCGACGCGCGAATCAAAAACTAACCGTTCCCGGCATGCATCCGTCGGTCGTCCGGATTGCCCGTGACGTGATTCAAGAGCTTTATCCGCATGGAATCAAACTCGGTATAGCCCAAAGTTTTCGGAGCATTGCGGAACAGAACGCGTTATACGCAAAAGGACGGACGACCCAAGGACCGATCGTGACGCAAGCCCGTGGTGGACAATCAAACCATAATTTTGGTGTTGCAATTGACGTGTTCCTTTACGAAGACGGTGCATTATTTCTTTCTCCACCGGACGCGCGACTTCGCCGAATCGTTGCGGCAATGAAACGGCGCGGAATGGACTGGGGAGGCGATTGGTCCCGTTTTCCCGATTATCCACATTTTGAATTGTACGATCATGTCAGTCTTGCGCGGCATCACGTGCCAAAACCAGGACACTATCTACGCGAACGAATTCAAGCACCGGAACTCGTCCGAGCGATTGAGAAGCGATTGGGTCTGATGGTGACAGGCATCTTTGATATACGTTTGACGCGAGCCATCCAAGCGTTCCAGCAGACATCTCGACTTGTGGTTGACGGGATTGTTGGACCGCAAACATGGCGTCGTCTCTTTCCGGTGTCGCCATGATTCGTTTTCAAGCATGGCTCCGCCTCATGATACCGCTCTATGTCTTTCTAGAGTTGTTCTTACCGACGCTCGGATTTACCGCTTTACCGGTGTCATCGAATGACGTCGAACGGTTCGTGACCGGTCTGGTTGGGGTAATCGGTTTGTTCGTCGCTTGGTGGAAGAATAACGACGTGACCGAGAGGGCATTAAGACGACGTCAGTCGCAAGAACAGCTGGAAAACACATCCTTAACCGATTGAGCGGTCGGGAAGCGTTTGGATTGTGTCAGCAACGGGCATTATTTCATACAAATGACTAATTGTTTGACTTCAAGATACTGATAGAAGAAATAGACTTTAGTCAAGTAGATAGAGAAAGAAAGGTCGGTCTTCTTGTGAAATGGTCAACGTTGCAACGGTATTTGTTTTTGGCACTCTGTGCGCTTTTATTTACAAGTGTTTGGAGCTATCAAGCTTTCCTAAAAATCGAACGAGAAAACGCCCGTATCTTAAAAGAAGCTATTCCAATCTCGACGGAAGCAGCAGAACTGTTTCCAGCGTTGTTGAATTTAGAACTCAGTGTCCGGAGTTACATCCTTTCACCGAACAAAACGGATCTAGCACAGTATGAACGGACGATTAATCAGCTGGATCAAACGATCACGCGGCTGAACCGGCTCGATGCGAACCATCCCATCATGCGAAAACTCGTTCGGACGGAGGCAATTCCCCGTATCGAGACGGCGACGCAGTTTTACGACACGCAATTTGAACTCGTCAAGGACGGTGACAGAGCTTCAGCAGAGGCAAGACGATATCAAGGAATGCAGTTCATCGAAACGTTCCGACCGGTTGATGCCCGTTTGCGGACAGACGTCAACCGAATCATTGCGGAAGCAACACAACGTTCCGAGCAAGCATCGAGTGCTGCGAAATGGGTCATCGTTGTCGTCGCGAGCATCGCTGTTCTTGTTTTGATTGCCTTCATCCAGACGTTTCGAATGGAACGCAGCAAACAAGTCTTGATTCATCGTTCCTTGCATGATGCATTGACTGGCATCCCGAATCGGCGAGCGTTCGATGAACGATTGGAGAAGCTTCTCGAAGAAGCCAAACAAGGGCGGACACCGCTCTCCTTAATACTGATTGATGTCGATGCCTTCAAGTCCTACAATGACACGTATGGTCACTTAAAAGGGGATGAATGTTTGAAGGAAGTGGCTCGCGTCATAAAACGGCAGGCTCGGCATGGACAAGTCGCACGATACGGAGGAGAGGAGTTCACGGTTTTACTGACGCGTGGCATAGAAGAAACCCGTCATATCGCAGAACGGATTCGACAGGACATTCTTGATTTGAACATCACACACGAGCAGTACGAACCCCTTTGCCGGGTCAGCGTCAGTCTTGGCTTGACGTCACTTGTACCCGAAGCACAGACGACAGAGAAGGAAATCATCGACCAAGCCGATCAAGCACTGTATCGAGCGAAAGAGAACGGACGGAATCAGATTGGGGACTTGGCAGGGTGAATACGATAAAATCCCCCGCGTGAGTGTTTGCTTCTCACACGGGGGATTTTCATTGTAGGATGACGCAATACGATCGATCGGAAATGAGAGGCGCCGATATGACATAAACCGTCCTGACAGGTTCACCACCGACACGCGCATTAAGTTGTGTGAGCTGGGAACGAATCTTACGGCTTAAGCCATATCGTAATTCAGTACTGAGCTCATCAACATCTTCCTGTACGTGCAAGAGAAGTTGAAACGGTTCAAGCGAAAAGATTGAAAAATCACAGGAAATCCGTGGATCCTCGAATTTTTCATTCAATTCCTTCTTAATGTAATAGGCTTCTTGTGCACTAATCAACTTTTCTCACCTCACTTTCCTGGTAAATCAACTCTTTCTCTACTATAGTCTATATTACCCATTTTTCTGGTAACTAATCGTCTGATTTTGAAAAAAAGTCAATTCGATTTTTGAAATCATCCAAAATCTATTTTCAAGAAATCCTCTTAAACTCCGCAAAAAAAAACGCCAAGCTTCAATGAGCAGGGCGGAAGGAGAGAATAATTCAAGAAATCGAAGACTGGACATGGCATTTCTTTAAATATTGTTCCATAGCTTGGACGAAGAAGGTCAGTTGATGAGTGGAGATGACGGGTACCTTTCCGTACCGCACTTCAAAATAAAGCGGATCAACAGGTGATGGAAAAGCGATTCGGTCGAACCATTCCGTCACGGTCTCATGTGTCCTGCGCTGTAATGAAAACGGAAGTTGCTCATTAAAACGAACGAGTTGTTTTCGAATCGTGTCAGCAGGCAGGTCTTTTGTCTCATAAACGAAAATCGGGAAGCGTGGTGGAAGTACATGACCCGATGCATCAAGTCGCGGACGACGCAACCACTGGAGATAGTGCCATAAAAACCAGCTACAAAACAGGAGAACGAGACATAAGATGAGAAGATAAGGAGGTGTCGTCACCGAAGAGTCAAACCCGGTCCGGAACCAAGGAGTAGGAGGATCGGCTTCACTAATCGTGACAGTACTTCCGTCTCCGCCGTATGAGGTTCCTTCCTCGACTGCACTAAACATCGATGCTTTCGGACCACAGCGATCTATGCAGTATGTATTTGTTGCTGGATCGATTCGTCCAAGCAGTGATGTATAGAATGTCGGGACGAATTGTTGAATGGCAAGCAGTAGAAGACAGACGATTGAAATAAGAAGCAACAGGCGAGTGCGGAGCGTTTGCACAATAGGGACACCTCCTTTGACGAGTACGACTAACAGACGTTCGCTACACAGTATAGCAAAAGTGGAGATGGAATATTTTGATTTTTTCAAAAAATAGTCATTGATTGAGAAAGGAATGAATAGTATGGATTTACGATCGAGTTACCAAAAAGCGACAAAACGATTGGACGGACACGGAAGTCGAACCATCGGAATATTACAAGAAGCGTTGCAAATCGTTTCTGCCGATCAACCAAGCGATATGTATGGAAACGGCGAATTGATTAAAACGTTCGAACGTAAGATAGCAGACTTACTCGGGCACGACGATGCGATCTTTTTTCCGAGCGGTACGATGGCGCAACAAATTGCGTTACGGATCTGGTCTGATGAACGGAATAATCGTAAGGTCGCCTACCATCCCCTTTGTCACCTCGAGATTCATGAGCAGGATGGGTTGAAGGAATTACACGGGATTAAACCAGTACTAGTCGGAGAAGTCGATCGCTTAATGACGATAGACGACGTCAAAGCCTTGCCGGACGTCAGCTGCCTGTTACTCGAACTGCCACAACGCGAACTCGGCGGACTGCTTCCGTCGCGTGAGGAACTTGAAATCATTTGTGCATATGCACGGGAACAAGGAATCCGTCTGCACTTGGATGGGGCACGCCTACTTGAAATCTTACCGTACTATGAGGCATCGGCAAAAGAAATCGCAGAGTTATTTGACAGTGTCTATATCTCTTTTTATAAAGGTCTTGGCGGCGTCGCAGGAGCGATCTTAGCCGGACCGGAAGCATTTTGTCGCGAGGCTCGCATCTGGAAACGTCGCTATGGCGGTGATTTGATTAGTCTCTATCCGTATATTCTATCCGCGGATCATTATTATGAACAACGAAAAGACCGGATGGCGGAGTACTATGTAGCCGCAAAAGCACTAGCGAGCAGCTTGAATGCGATACCAGGCATCTCGACTCGTCCCCTTGAGCCGGTCTCAAACATGTTTCATCTTTACTTTGAGGCAGATAAAGCAGTCGTCGAGGAAAAATTGATTGAAATCCAGTTGCACGGAAAAGTTGGTATCGCCGGCTATCTTGTCGAGAAAGAAAAAGGCTGCGCAACGGAAATCAATATCGGCGATAGTTTTCTTGCATTGACGACTGACGAACGCGAAAGCGTCATTCGTCAGTTGACGGAAGCGTTCTCAGAGGATTGAATGACATCAGGAGCGGGAATCGTAGGATGGAGGCGACGATAGGTGTCGACTTTTTCTGCGATCATTCGCTCCGTTTCTTGTAATGCTGCCAGTTGAGCTAAGACGTTTGCATGGTGTGCTTCAAGCAACGCAAGGCGTTCGAGGGTCGTATCCTGCTCGCCGTGAGCAAGAAACAGTGACACATACGTACGGATTTGCTCGATCGGCATATGCGTTTCACGTAAGCGGAGGACAAATCGAAGCCACGTCACGTCTTGGTCGTCATAACGTCGTTGACCATTCTGGCGCTTCGGAAACAGTAATCCTTCTTTCTCATAATAGTGAATCGTATGGGCACTCGTCATCGTCAGTCGACTGATTTCAGAAATCGTATACATGAATCTCACCTTTCTACTTGACTTAGAGTTCACTCTAAGGATTAGACTCTGACTATACCAAATCGAAAAGGGGATATGCTAGATGAAGTACACGGTCATTACAGGAGCAAGTTCAGGAATTGGGTATGAGACGGCAAAACTACTCGCAGGAAAAGGAAGGTCACTCGTCCTCGTCGCGCGCCGGACGTCTGAACTCGAAAAACTTCGGGATGAAGTCAAACAGATTTCACCAGACAGTGATGTCATCCTCAAGTCGATCGACCTTTCTGATAACCAAAACGTTCATGATCTTTATGAAGGCTTAAATGAACTTGAAATTGAAACATGGATCAATAATGCTGGGTTTGGTGATTTTGATCTCGTCCAGGACATCGATCTCGGGAAAATCGAAAAGATGCTCCGCTTGAACATCGAGGCACTGACGATTTTGTCGAGTCTGTTCGTCCGCGACCATCATGATGTCGAAGGAACGACGCTCGTCAATATCTCGTCAGCTGGCGGCTACCGGATTGTACCGAACGCGGTCACGTATTGCGCGACGAAGTTCTATGTCAGTGCCTATACGGAAGGACTCGCGCAAGAACTGCAAAAAGGCGGCGCAAAACTCCGGGCGAAAGTGCTCGCACCAGCTGCGACCGAGACAGAGTTCGCCGATCGTTCGCGCGGGGAAGTAGGGTTCGACTACAGCAAGAACGTTAAGAAATATCATACGGCGGCTGAAATGGCAGGCTTCCTGCACCAGTTAATCGAAAGTGACGCAATCGTCGGCATCGTCGACGGCGAAACGTATGAATTTGAATTGCGTGGCCCATTGTTTAATTACGCGGGGTAAAAATTAAAGAAA
>NZ_JAUZUW010000011.1:0-116315 GCF_031844245.1 Exiguobacterium sp. BRG2 | reverse complement strand
CGACGAGATGGCAACGGAAGGTAACGAAGGCTTGCTTCAAGATTGGAGTGACTGCGGGATGCACTCGAAAACGGTTGATGGTACGATAGCTCGGCGCATTCCCTTGCGCTAGCCACATCATCCGCGGATGATAAGCAGGGCATCCCGTCGTCCGCATGAAAGGATCGAAAACATCATCCGGAATGGATTCGACGAGATGATGGACAGCGAACGCGATATCATTTTCTTGAAGACGAACTTCTAAATCTAAGGGCAGAACCAGCTGGTTCATGTTATAATCTTTAAACATAAGGGCACCTCCGATGGTTATGGTTTGGTCACTTTAACTTTATCAGAGGTTGTCCTTATTTGTTTATTCAGAATCGGTTTTTCATCATAGAACAAGGCCCTCGAAACGACTACACGTTTCGAGGGCCTTTCGTTTGTGAAACTGAGTTATGTTCCAGCCTCGTTTGTCGTGGTTTTATTTTGTCGAAACGGCGCAATTCGTGGCCTTCGCAAGAATCTTCGAATAGGCCCGGGCGCCCTTAATATTCAAATGAACACCATCTGCTTCAAAATAGGATGGGTGTTTGACAGCAATAGCATGCCAGTCGATCAGTTCGACCCGTTTCCGTTTTGATGCCTCTCGTAACATCTGATTGACTTCTGCTTCCCACGGGCGTGGCACCCGTGCTGTCACGAGATAGATGTGATCGGCATTTGCAAATTGGTCGAGTAAGCTATTCAACTGATCTTTGCGGAAGCTGCCGTTTGTCCCAAGATGAAGGATGACTTGGCGTCCATGTTGATTGTACGACGCATACTGCTCACTTAGCGAAATCGCTTCTCGTAGCTGTCGACCGAGTTTCGCATCAATCGTCAGTTGTTTGAGTGTACTGCCGAGATAATCTTCGACACCGAGCAGGACGGAGTCACCGATCGCAAGCGTCGGTCGACAAATTTTTCGTTGATCAGGTTTTGCTTTCGGTGTCGTCGGTTTGAGGACCGGTTTCGGTTTTTCTTTTGGCGCCGCTATCTTATGGAAGGCGGGTTTTGGCTTCGGTGTATCGGAAACAGCAAGAATCGATAAGTTACCAATGAAGCTGACGATAAGGATCGTCAACACGGCAACACTCGCCCACTGTACCGTTGAGAACTGACGTAACTGTTGCGGATGTAGCGATAAACGCTTCAAGTAACCAGACAGTCCGTGTTGACGAATCGGACGCTCGATGAAGCGATACGACGCTTCTGTTAACGCAACAAGAATAACTATGATCAATATAGTCCGTAGTACCGAGAATGTTCCAATTTGCTCGACCGGTGTCAGCAACGTGATGACGGGAAAATGCCATAGATATAAGCCGTACGACCGTTTGCCGATCGCAATAAGTGATGGATGCGCAAACCAACGACTCCAAATCGACGCCGGATGGGCGATCGTAGCAATCAACAGGGCGGCAAGGAGCGAAACGATGAAAAAGCCACCGCGATATAAAAAGCTTCCGAACTCACTCGTGACAACCATCAGTAAAAGTAAGAGTAGCAACGTGACAGCACCTGTTTGATTCAACAATCGAACACCACGTTTTGGGATATCAATCTTAAAGCGGGTCGGTTGCCACGCGAACGCGAGCAAGCTTCCGATCAATAAGGCGAATAATCGTGTATCGGTACCGTAGTAGACACGACTCGGATCCTCACCCGGTGTGAATTGAATCGCCATCGCGAGCACGGATGCGCCGATCGCGACACCAATCAATTGAAGGAACAGGCGACGATTTTTCATGCCGAACCAAAGTAGGATCGGGAATAGCAGGTAGAACTGTTCTTCGATCGCGAGCGACCAAAGGTTTTGGATCGGTGACGGTTTCCCGAACGACTCGAAATACGAGACGTCATGGAAGATATACCACCAGTTCGTTCCGTAAATAAGCGCAAAGGCACTATCTTGACGAACTGTATGCAATAGCTCGCGTTCAAAGACGGTTACATATCCGAGAACGAGTAACAGCATGACGAATAGAGCTGGGAACAAACGACGGAAACGATGAATCCAAAACCGTTTCAAATCGAGGCGCCCGGTCGTTTGCCACTCGCGTAACAAAAGACCAGTAATCAGGTAACCGGATAGGACGAAAAAGAGATCAACACCGAGGAAACCACCAGAGAAGAATGAAACAGATAAGTGGTAGAGAATGACAGACAGGACAGCGAAAGCACGTAAGCCGTCAAGCCCTGGCATATATGTAATCGAACGAGACGAAGATTTCATAAGACACGAACAACTCCTTTAAAACGACAACTAATTTCTAACAGTCTTTAGTGTATCGAATTCCAATTTCAAAGAAGTGTCTAAGAAGTAACAACCTAGCCCAAAAAAGCACCCGACGAGAGCATCGGATGCTGACTTACGAATGACGCGGAAAACGACACGTGACGGAAAAGCGGTTATCTGCTGAAGTGAGCTGGACACTTCCTTGATGGCGCGCCATGATTTGTTGAACGATCGACAGACCGATACCGGAACCGCCGGAAGAACGCGATGTGTCAGACGTTCCGAACGGCGTCAGTCACGCGTTTAGTTCCGCTAGCGTATAGATCGTTTCAATCGCATTCGAGCAAATCAGTTGGATGCCTTGTGCTCCTTCTTTGATTGAAATCCGAAGATCACCGATTCCGTGAAGTGCTTCTTTTAAGAAATCTAACATGAAAACCCTACTTTCCGTTGAGTATAGCATGTAGTATGCACGTCGTCCCTTTCGAAAACAGGAGGAGAATTCTTAACTGAATCTTAAACAGATCAATGCCTGATTTTCGGCGACATCGTAACCGGACAAGCCGTTATACTAAAAGCAAAGGAGGGGAAAGCGATGGAACATCACACGTATTACGAAGCACTCGTTCGACGAGACGTGACGTACGAAGGAACGTTTTTCGTCGGGGTCAAGACGACCGGTATTTTTTGCCGTCCGACGTGTCCAGCACGAAAACCGAAGGCGGAGAACTGCGAGTTTTTCGAGACGGCGCAAGAGGCATTGCTTGCCTCTTATCGACCGTGCAGACGGTGTCATCCGCTCGCTTATCCAGGCGATCACGGTACGATTCAACGCTTGATCGAAGCAGTCGAGGCGGAACCAGATAAACGGTTCAAAGAAGCCGATTTTCGAGCACTTGGTTTGGATGAATCAACAGCACGGCGTCAGTTCAAGAAACGCTTCGGAATGACATTCGTCGCTTATGCCCGGGCACGGCGGATGGGTCTTGCGATGAAGGAGATTCGAACTGGGAAGTCGGTCATCGAAGGACAGTTAACTGGTGGTTATGAATCAAGCAGCGGTTTTCGTGAAGCTTCGACACGGATGCTCGGGGAAGCACCGTCTCGTTTTGACGGACAGGTCTTGCGCGCGAAATGGCTCGATACACCGCTCGGTTCGATGCTTGCGATTGCCGACGAACAACAGTTACATCTGCTTGAATTCGTCGATCGACGGGGGCTTGAGCGGGAAATCGAACAATTGCGCAAAAAAGCGCGAGCTGTCATCGTGCCTGGGGAGTCACCCATCTTTGGACAGATTGAAGCCGAGTTGCGTCATTACTTCAGAGGAGAACCGGTCTCATTTCAGACACCCTTGATGCGGTACGGGACGCCTTTTCAACGCCGCGTTTGGGAAGAACTCGAGCGGATTCCGAGTGGCGAGACGATCTCGTATCAGGAACTGGCCATCCGAATTGGTCAACCAACCGCTGTTCGTGCTGTCGCACGGGCAAACGGAGCAAATCAACTGGCAATCATCATTCCATGTCATCGGGTCATTCGAATGAATGGAGATTTAGGTGGATACGCCGGGGGACTTGCACGCAAGGAAACATTGCTCAAACTGGAGCGTACACGGAAGGGACTAGATATAGGATGAGTTTGATTAAAGATGTGTTTTCACCGAGTTGGCTCGATGAATTAGAAGAAGCGGTCGATGTACCAGATTTTCGCAGACGAGTCGAACGCGAGGATTGGGACGAGCTTGCGTTTAAACAACGCGTCCGTCGTGTTGCAGAGACGCTAGAATCCGTCCTGCCACCGTTTCCGGACTCGGTGCCGGAGCTAGAGCGGCTCGCACCGCAGTTTACCGGACTACCAGGAATTGTTTTTCCCGAGTATGTCGAGCGGACAGCAACACTCGTTGACTGGAAGCTTGCGTTAGAGACACTCGCTAAATTGACGCCATATTCGACGTCTGAGTTCGCTGTCCGGCGTTTTCTACTCGCTGATCAAGAGCGTTATCTCGAGCAAGCACTCATATGGGCAACATCAGACGATGAACATGTCCGGCGCTTAGCGTCGGAAGGGACACGACCGCGTCTGCCATGGGGACAAGCGATTCCGAGTCTGATTGCTGATCCGCGACCGTCATTACCAATTCTTGACGCGTTACTACAGGATCCGTCACTCTACGTCCGAAAAAGTGTCGCTAATCACTTGAACGATATTTCAAAGACGCATCCGGAATATCTGATTGAGCGGATCGAACGTCACTTAAGAACAGATCCGAACACGGATTGGATTTTACGCCACGCCTCCCGGACGTTACTCAAACGTGGAAATCCAGAAGTCCTGCAGTTGTTCGGACACGTTACGCAAGGAGAGGTCGAGATTACAAATTTAGTCGTCTCGCCGGTTACGATTGGCGGAGAGCTCGATTTCTCATTCACCGTGACGAGTTCTGTTCCACAACGCCTACGCTTGGAGTACGCGATCGATTACGTCAAAAAACGCGGAACGAGTCGAAAGGTGTTTCAACTGCGGGAGCGGGAAGTCAAAGGTGTCTTACAAGTCGAACGACGCCAATCGTTTCGGAACATGACGACGCGTGTCCATTATCCTGGTACACACACATTGACGATTTTGATTAATGGAGAGGCTTACGCGGCAGCAACGTTTGAGGTCGAGGAGGAGAGCTGAATGCAAGGACGGCATCCGGATTTTAAAACGTCACGATTATTTGTCGAAGCAACGGATGAAGAATCGGGTTGTAAGTGGACGTTGCATGCGATACGTGAGAAAACGATCGTCGGAACGATTATCTTCACTTGGAATGCATCCATCGGAATCTTACGTTACACGACGACTGATGAGGACGATCAGCACGGGTACATTACGGAAGCCTTGACGTCGATTTTGTCATATCTCGCGCGGACGTTATTATTGACGCGTGTCTATAGTGAAGCGGGCAGTGAAACGGTCTGGCGTCGGAATGGATTTCAGTTGCAGGCGAATCGATATGCACGTGAACTTCATCATTAAAGCCCCGTCTGCTGAGCAGGACGGGGCTTATTTGTGATTAGACCGTTATTTTCGACCAGTTGAAATGGTCGCAAATCGCTTCAGCGCTTTCACGCGCACTTAACTGTTCCGTATCAAGAAAGAGATAATTGACGTCCGGCAATTCGCCTGGCAGCGAGCGTGTCCGGTATCCGTCTGCCGTCTCGCGTAAGTCTTGTTCAGAAGCAGCGAGGTCGCGCTTCGTCACTTTGTGCGTCAATCGGTTTTCGGTCGTGTTCCGGTGCAGACGGATCGCGAACGGCGCATCCAGTTCAACGATATAGACGTCAGCACCTGCTTGTTCGAACAACTCAACCGTTTCTTCGATGAACTCGAGACCACCACCTTCGACGCCGAATAAACAGAGGAATGTAAACAGGACACCTTCAAGCGAACTGTTCGCCATTTCCTTGAACATCTCGCGCCGAATCGTATCTTTTAAGCGGTGATGGGCGGGTTCAGAGAAATCAAAATAAGGCAATAACAAGTCGATCGTCTGGTGGTTATGGAAGACTTTCATCTCCGTCAACCGTTCGATTTCCTGACCAATCGTCATCTTTCCGACCGCTTGGGGACCAAGTAACAAGACAAATTTCATGGACGAACCTCATTTCCTTTTTCTGCTAAGAATAGCACATTCCGATGAGTGACATCACTAGAACGCTTGTTCGTAATTTGATATAATTCAGGTATGAAGTCCCGTCGTGTCCTTGTCTGAAGGAGGACAACTATGCAAGAGCAATGGAAGGCCGTCATCGGCTATGTAGGTATATATGAAGTCTCGTCACTTGGTCGCGTAAGGTCGCTTGATCGGACAATCGTGACGTGTCACAGCGTCCGACAACGCCGAAAAGGTGTCTTGCTCCGACCGCGGCTCAATCGGGAAGGATATCGGAAAGTCACGCTCTATCAACGGGGGCGAGGAGAACGAGTGCAGGTCGGTCTACTCGTTGCGCAAGCTTTTCTGACGGTCGACGTTACGGAAGTGCGACTCGTCCGACGCAACGGTAAACGAGCTGACGATCAGTTGTCGAACTTAGACGTGTTGCCTTCATTTGATCAGCAGTATACCGAACTACTTGGTGAGTTTGAACTCTTATTAGAACAACATGTGACACTGTCATCATTCCAGATTCGAGCGATTCGCGCCCAATATGAAAAAGGGAAGACGATTCGTCAACTGGCGGAGCAGTATCAGGTGACTGAGAACCGGATTCGCAATATCATCGATAAAAAGGAAGCACGTTATATCGGCTGAGAACAGAGGAAAAGAGCGCTTGCCAGGAATGGCAGGCGCTCTTTTTGTTAAGACGACGATTCGCTCGAGCGAACGGTCTGTTGCAACGAACTGATCCGTGACTCGAGTACCGCGCTATGTGTCTTCAATTCCGTTTGCTGAATGACGTGGTGTTGCATTTGATCCCCGAGCACTTGGCTATAGGACGAGAGCTCTGACATCAACTTTTGGACAGATTGTAGATGCTGTTGCATATTCGACTGGACTTCTGCGACGATTTGACGTTGGTGTTCAACGGTCCCTAGTGTTGTCTCGATCGTCGTCGCTTCAGTCAGCATCTGTTGCAAGTGCTCCGTTGCCGTCTCAAGCTGTTGTGACGTCGAGAGAAACCGTTCCGTCATCTGCGAGAGCGCTTGTTCGACTTGATTGAGCCCTGTCGTCCACGTCTGATTGACCTGACGGATGTGGTCCGTACTCGTCCGGATATCGATCGCTAGTCTTTCGACTTCCTTGGCCACGACCGTGAAGCCACGACCGGCTTCGCCAGCACGAGTTGCCTCGATCAGCGCATTTAGCGATAGGCGGCGCGTCTCTTCAGCGACACGCTGGATGTGGGAAATTGAGGTCTCCATCTGCTGCTGTAGGTGTGAGGTCTGTTGCAAGATTTGCTCTGTCGTCGCGGATTGTTCCTTCAGCAAGTGGCTTTCCTCTTGTAATGTCTCAAGTGTCGTGTGATTTATCTGAACAGTCTGTTGAAAACGGGTTACGGCATGTTGACTGTTCAGAAGTGTCGTTTGCATTTCGCTTAACGCATCGTGTCCTTGGGCAGTCAAACGTGTCGAAGCGACGATCGTCTGATCCATCTGCGTCGATTGCGCAAGTAAAGAACCGGCGACTTCATCGACGGCTTGGACCGATTGATCCATCGCGGATAAGCGCGAGGAAAAGTGAGGCTGGACGGATTCAAGTTCCTGACTGGCTTGTTGCATCTCCGTCGTTAAGTCATTAATTTGTTGCATCAACTGATTGTATTGAAACGTCAGCTGTTGTAACTCAAAGGTCGTCGTCTTGAGCGTTAACGGACGATACGAGCGCTTCGCATGGGCTTCTTCAATTTGTAGGGCGAGTTTCGATAACGGTGCCAGTTGTCGTTGAATTCGCCAGCGGATCAAGAGGCTGATGCTGACAAGTGTGATCACGCTCACCCAGATAAGTGTCCAAGCTAAATCTCGAGCAGGAGCGATTAATTTATCACGGTCGGTCGTCAGTAAGATGACATCATCGAGTTCTGGAATCGTCATTGCGACTAGAAACTGGTCTTGATTCGAAAAAGAATATGTACGAGCTGTTTTTAAGTGCTGTAGTAGTTGTTTTCGTTTTGCTGGGTCGAGTGTCAACGGTCGGAACGCCTCACTCGTGTTCAGGCTTTGGAAGCGAACCGTATAGTCGTCACGTGATAAGTCGGTTCGCTGTTGCTGTTGCAATCGTTTAATGGCACGCGTACGGTCTGTTGCGTCATTCGGATATGCGAGAAACGTTGCCCGGACGTTCGCATCAAACATCGTTAATTCGCGCATCAGCCGTTCCTCAGTCGCTGCGACGGATTGTTGGTACGACGCGTAAACGCTTAGACCACTGATCACGATCAGTCCGATGGCGACGATCGGAATCAACCATCCATTTAATTGTTGTGCTAGTAATCGTTTTTTCGTAAGCATAAAAAACATCTCCTCCCGTGTACCTATCGGAAGGAGATAAAGCAACATGTATGAAGGTGTTGTACGGCTTGTGTAAAGGTCTTGTGAATCTAGTTTACGTAAATCGGAAGGACAGTTGCAAGATGTGTCATAAGTGCTTGTGTCTCTTCTTTTGGTTCAGATGTGACGTAAATAATCAACGCAGCAGCAACGATGACGAAGATGGCGATGACGAGAATGATGAAGAACGGCATCTTACTTTTTCGTTTTTCAGTTTGACGATCCATGAAAGATTCCCCCTTAATAATGTATACGATAGGTATATTTAAGGGATTCCCTGTTCATTACTTTAAAAACACGACAACTGTCCGGTAATGAAAAAAATACTGCCTTGTCTGACGAGAGCGGTGGACAGGGCAGTATCTTACGGTCAACTAAGGAGAGACCAGACATCATATCGCTCAAAATCAGCCAAAATATTTGGCGCAATCAACTGACGGATCATTTCTTCGTCCGCCCAGAGATAAGCGTCGTGTTCTGCGGATAACTGAACGCTCGTCTGGTTCGTCGAGCAGACGTACATCAACAAAATGATTTGCCGATCGGGATGCGTTAGGAAGCTCGAGGCATAGAGTAGACGCTCTGGCGTAACCGTCAACTGTGTCTCTTCTTTCATCTCGCGAACGAGACTGTCGAGCGGCAATTCACCGAAGTCGATCTTTCCACCTGGACATTCCCATGTCCCGCCACCGAAGTCAGCGACAGCCCGGCGGACGATCAGGAGACGTTGCTCGTGAATGATGATGCCTTTGACGGCAGGGACGATCGCCGTCATTTGACGGGACTCCGCGATAACACGACGGGATCGGTTCCTTCTGTTTCGATCAGGTACTGATCGCACAGATAGATCCCGCTTGCGTCGGCAAGTCCGAAGGCACGGCTCGTGCCTTCTTCCGTAAAGGATTGCACGAGGTGGGCGGCTTCACCCCACGTCTCGTAATGCACACAGACGACCGCGTCTTTCAGCAGGGCAAGACCAGGCAAGCGAAGGCGTCGATTATCGCGTTGGTCAATCTCCGGAATCACGCACCGTTCAGGCGAAACGAGGGCACCGGCAGAAAAGCCGGCGACCGGAACACCGTTTACGAAACGGGACTGGATGATGTCACCAATCGGTGTCGCGACCAAGTATTGCTGATACAATTCGGTCTCACCACCGGAGATGATGATTCCTTGACATTGCTGTAGTTGCGCGAGCTGTTCATCCGTTGGCGCGTCAGACAGTGGTAGATGGACGAAGGACGAAATACCCTCTTCCTGCAACGGTTCCGTATAAATCGAGGCATAGCTCGTCCAGTCCTTACCAGTACGTGGGACATACAGAATCGCGACTGGACCACCATTCGTTAATGCAGCAAACCGTTTTTGCAAATTCGGTGTAAATGGAGGACCGCCTCCAAATAAGAATAAATGAGTACGCATGAAGTCATCCCTCCAACCATGTATTAGAAAAAGTATAGCAGAAATCAATCAATTGGAAATATGCTGGTAGAATGATTGTCTGCGGAACCACGTGTGATGTTGTTTCCGTTCTTGAAAGAGAACGAATAGCGCGAAGGCGATGACGAGTCCGCGTCCGATCCATGGTAAGACGAGAAGACCGTAGTTCATCGCAGCGAACAGCTGGAGCAAGAAGCGGCGCTTACTCGGATCCCGCAGATACGTGAGCAGTGGGAGTTGCTGATGCGTTTGCTTGAATAGCCGCAGATGAAGGAAGGGTCGCTTTCGGTGAGACGGTTTTGGTAAATCACCGTTTAGTTCAAGAACGGTCGCCGATAAACTCGACTGTCGTTTCGTTGACAACAGAATGTCCTCCGTTAATCCGTCCTCACGCTGTGACCAGTGCCGGACATGAAAAGATCCGAACAGTAACACACCCAGTGCGACAACGAAGAGAACAGGGTGCGGTTGAAGCCAAAGCAGGAGCAACAGAGAGATGCGTCCTGCTGCCAGGAAGAGATGGCCGCTCCATTTCCGCAAGAACCGTTGCCCAGATAATCGGTATGTCCAGAAGCTAAAGAAAGGTTGGAGTAAAGAAAGCGCGAGACTAGTCAGTAGTACTGTGATACTGGATTGATCAAACCGGATACTAAGTAATGGAAAACAAAGTAGATGTAAGCCGGCAGTCAATAGAAAAATCCGCAAGAAGTGGTACCGAACAGAATATCGCTTCATTCGGACAATCGCTCCAGAAACCGGTTTGAAGAAGAGACGATCCGCCGGTTCGAACCAAGCATAAAAGGCGGGCAGGAATCCGTACAAGATCCATCCGAGTAAAATCCAAGCGATCGGAACGGTTTGGACCCAGTCCGCTTGACCATTTAAGATCTGAATCGTCTCATAGATAAGGAACAGACCGACTGGAACGACAAGATACAGCAAGATCGTCCAGTCGAAGATTTCTCGAAAGAAGCGACGTTGTTCAGCGTGACGTCGACGGATCCGTTGCTTCAGAAAGGTTTCAATCATGCTCGAGCACCATCGCTTCCATGATGTCGAATAAGCGGGCACCGGGCTGACCAGAGGCTTCACCGATTTGAGCGAGTGTTCCTTGATGTTTGGTGCGCCCCTGATCAATCCAGATAAAGTCGTCACACAGACGTTCTGCGGAATCAAGGACATGGGTGACGAGCAGAATCGCCACGCCACGCGTTCGTTCTGCTTCGAGTAAATGTAACAACCGAATCGTTGCGACCGCGTCGAGACCAACGAACGGTTCATCGATGATCAAGCAGTCTGCGCGTTGCATCAAGGCACAGACGAGCATCACCTTCTGTTTCATTCCTTTAGAGAAAGAGGATACATAGTCACCTGTGACAGCATGCAGTTCGAACGTCTTTAAGAGTCGTTCTGTATAGGTATGATCCGTCTCGTGGAGCGAGGCGACCAGCTCAAGGTGCTCGGCGAGCGTCAAATATTCGTAATAGGTCGGCAGCTCCGGAATATAGGCGAGGGAGACCGGTAAATCAATCTCTCCTTCGACCCAAGGCAACGTACCGAACATCGCTTGAATCGTCGTACTTTTTCCAGCACCGTTCGTACCGATCAAACCGGTGATGGATCCAGGCTGTAAGGCAAACGCAATCTCTTGTAAGACGGGCTGACCGATGTCATAACCGGCTTGTTGAATGGATACATGCATGTGAAACATCTCCTTTCACTACATCTACTGATAGAAGAAGAAAAATGTTTCACAGCAACAGAAATCAGCAGAACCATAGTAAAAAATGTAACAGGTTAAAAATAACAAATGGGCTATGATGGAAATATCAATTTTAGAGGATGATCACGATGCAAACAGTCGAACGAATTTATTTCCGTGAGTCCGGCATGGGAAGAGGACAGACGTTTTGGTGGGACCGTGCAAGTCGGACGGTTCGTGCGGAAGATGAGGAAAGACGATTATCCGGATGGTGGTTTCAAGAACTAAATTTACCAGAGGAATTGAATCCGTTACTGATAGAACTGACAGAAGAGGACATCTATTTAATCGACATGTGGTCGGATCGGTTCGATGCAGAAGTTTGGCGAAACTATCCGTATCCTGAAGGCGTTATGATTTGTGACGGCACGGATTGGGAAATTCATGTGACGACAGAAAATGGTACAGAGAAACTTTCAGGATCAAATATCTATCCACCTGGATGGTGGATGATTCGAGAACTGCTATACGGTTATTATGACGCGGGGAGTAACCGAAAAGATGAAGAATGGGAGGATGAACAATGAAAAGAGCCCTATTGTATCTGATTCCGTTTGCGTGGCTAGGACCTTACCTTGATTGGAAAGAGGGTTCGATACTAGGGTATGCCTTATTTTTATTTGGACTTGGTGTTCTATCATATTCACTTGCACGGAGTGGAAAACCGAAATACATCGTCATCGGCAACATGGTTTCGTTTGCGATTTCGTACGGGATCGCGCTCAGCGTAGGAGAAGGGTACGGCGAAGGATACTTCAAACCATTGACAGCCAGTCAACTGGTTGTTGGAATAAGTGTCTTGAATCTGGTCGTACAAATACCGATTGTGATGAATGCGATTCAAAACAAAGTGATGAAAAAAGAGTTAGGTGAAGAAGGCAGATAGTATTTAATCACTCTAAGTAGAAAAAACGCTACGCAACGAGTGCGTAGCGATCAGATCACACGAGTCCTAAGATCTCGACTTCAACTAATGCACCTTTTGGTAGTTCCTTCACAGCGATACAAGACCGAGCTGGGAAGTGATCATGTGGTGCGAAGTAATCGGAGTAAATTGTATTAAAAGAAGCGAAGTGTTCCATGCTTGTTAAGTAGCATGTCGTCTTGACGACGCGGTCAGGTGTCAGTCCTGCTTCTTTCAGGATAGCATCGATGTTGCGCATGACTTGTTCCGTCTGCTCCGTGATTCCGCCTGGTACAAGTTCACCTGTTGCCGGATCAATCGGGATTTGACCGGAAGCATAGAGTGTTCCGTTTGCGATAAAGCCTTGCGAATAAGGACCGATCGCGGCAGGGGCGTTCGTTGTGTTTATAGCATTAAAATTATTCATTAGTTGACCTCCATTATTTTTTTGAATTTGAAAAATATAGTGGTAGTCTATGAACTAAAATGTAAATACGCATGATAAAATTAGTTAATAGATACAATTTTTTTGAAGTTGCAAAACAAGTTTGGTCACTTCTTGATTAATGTAATAAGATTTAGTCTTTTTGTAAAGATAACGGAGGTAGTAACAATGCAAGATTATTCACTTAAAAATAAAACAGAAGTCGATATTCTTAAAGAAGCGGCTCTCAATAATAATATTTTCCCCAATACACTATATAAAATTTTACAAAGCGCAAAAATTGATCATTACTCAGAAAACGGATCAAGTGCTAAAAGAAGACAACGAATTAAAGAAGAGATTATTCAATACTCGAAAGAGAAAAAGATTTTATCGGACGATTCGGCGCTAAAACTCCAAGTTCAAGCGGTTGATTTTATTGAGTTGAAGTTAAATAACTACAAAACATATTATGGGAAACAGACATTAAATTTTAAAATGCCTGTTCATTCTGAAGAAAATATTATCTTAGTAGGCGGAATGAATGGTGCTGGTAAAACTACAATTTTAAAAGCTTTACGTGTTTTATTGTATGGTAAAAGAAACATGACTGATCTTGAATATAAAGAACAATTTGCAAATACGATTAATAATCGCTTTTTTTCTGAGGGTGGTAGAGAGTCTAGCGCAGAGCTAACGCTTTCTGTTGATAGTGATTATACGCATACTATTAAATTAGTTTGGCAATATGATAATGCCAAAAGAATGATCAGTGAAACGAGAACATTGATTAAAAGAAGAAATGGCTCGGTCAGACCTATCAGCAACAATATTATTACTAATAATAATTTAGATACCTTTAATCGCTTGATTGATGGTTGGCTTCCATTGGAATCATCACCATACTTTATATTTGATGGTGAAGAGATTAGTACATTAGTTGCTTCTAGAAACTCGACAAAATTTAAAGATGCAATCAATAGAATGATTGGATTAATGTTTTACGATAATCTAAAAAGTGATATTGATTTTATTGTAAAAGATTATGAGAGATCGCTAGCAAAAATGGCTGACTCAGCAAAAGTGAATCGTATAAACAAAATGGTAGGAGCACTGAAAACAGAGTTAAAAGAAGCAGAAGAGAAGTTGGAAAGAGTAGATATGTACTTAAGCGGACGTAATACAAAATTATCGGATTTGCGTAAGCAGAGAAATGATATTTTGATGAAAAATAGAGATACGCGTGATGTGATTGTTAAAGAAATCAGTCAGTTGGAAGAACGATTGAAAAACGAAAAAAACAATTTAAATATGCTCTATAAAAAAAATATTATTCCAACTATCCTGAAGGATAAAATAAATCTTTTATCTAAACGCTTAAATGAAGAACAACTCGCTCAAGAAAAGGTGATTCGTTCAACAGCTGCATTAAAGCCTTATGAAGAGTTCATGAATCAATTACTGGCAAAGCCTTTAAGCCCTGCTTTAACGGAACAACAGCTTGTTCAAATTCAAGAACTAGGAAAAACTATTTGGATGGAAGATCATAATATTTCAAAGATTGAAGAAGTAGAAGTACTTCATGATATTACAAATGATACAAAACGTATGTTATCGAATTTAGCTTCAAATGCTAAAGCTGATCAAATAAAGCGTGTAATTCGAAATATTTCAAAGTACGAAAATGATTTGAAAAACTTAAATCGAAGAGTGAGTTTGGCACCATCTGCGGTAGATGCTTCTGAAGTTGAACGCGAAATTGAGGTGTTGAATCGCGACGTAGGCGATAAAGAAAAAACTCGTCGTGTAAGAAGAAATAAAGTGAATCAAATTAAAGAAGAACTCACAAAATTGATGCATGAATTAAGACGCCTTGGAGAAAATGTAGAGTCTGATTCTGAATTACAGAAGAAATATGACTTCTCGAAAAAAGTTCAAAATGCAGTGAATCATTACACTGAACAGGTCTTGAATTGGAAAGTTGCTTTAATCAGCTTTGAATTCAAAGAAATGCTATCTGCTTTATTTAGAAAGCAAAATGAATTTGGGAACGCTTATTTTGACGAGAAAAGCATGTGTATCAGAATAAAAAACGAAGCAGGGACAGAAATTCCAATCGAAGAACGTTCTGCAGGGGAAAAACAAATTATTTCTTCAGCATTTATTTGGGCGATGACAAAAGCTTCTGACTTAGATTTACCAGTGGTAATCGATACACCATTAGGACGATTAGATAGTCACCATCGAAATAATTTGATTACGCATTTCTATAGAAAGTTGAGTAAACAAGTTGTGATTTTATCAACAGATACAGAAATCACAAAAGAATATATGGAGTTAATGGAGCAAAATACAGCAAAACAGTTGATGTTAGATTACAACGAACAAGAAAAGTATACAGTAATTCGTGAAGGATACTTCGAATTCACGAAAGGAGTATCATAATGGATTCAAAGGGAATTAAACTTTCTAAATTAACGAAAACAAGAATTGATAATTTGATGGGAGAATTCGTAGATACTTTTGATGAATCATCAAAAGATGTTCGACCATTTGTAGTAAAACTAGGCTTATCAAAAGGAATTGCAAACAGTAAAGGGTTGTATACAAAACTTCCTTCAGGGTGCGAAAGTAGTGATTGGGAAATGGGTGCAATTATTTCAGGAGAAGATTTTACGATCTTCAAACATCTAATTATTAATGAAGCAGGTTCAACTTTAACAGACTCTGATATTAAGAAGCAAATGAGAATCTTCATTGAGCACGGGATTGAATCATTATATACAGTGTGGGAAAACCATCATAATAGTGGAGATTTAGAAGACTTCAGGATTAAGATTTTAAGCTAAAAGACTTTAAAATAAATGTTAAATAGATTAAATCCAAATAAAGGTTATATTTACTTGAATAATAACCTTTATTTTTTTATACTTATATCAAAGTTACGTACGTAATGAGAGGGGATTATATATAACATGAATGCTACTTTTAATTATAATTTTCCTGCGTTAAAAGGCTATCAAGCTAATAAAGAATATTTTGTAGTAATGTGTCCATTGAAACTAATACCTAAAATCTTTTTGTTTGATGAAGAAGAAGTACCTGTTGAATATCGTGCTCAACGGATTATTAATAAAGGACGTATTCCAGAAATAACAGAATATATTGTTCATCATCCAGAAGACTACGTATTTTCTTCATTAACGGCTTCTGTAGACGGCGAGATGAGTTTTGAACCGTTCAATGACCATCCTAATTACCAAAATCTTGGGCAACTCTCCATATCTTTAGAATCTAGGTTTTTAATCAATGACGGTCAGCATAGAAGAGCAGCGATTGAAGAGGCGCTCAAACTGGCACCTGAACTTGGAAATGAAACGATATCAGTTGTTTTCTTTCAAGACGCTGGATTGAAGAGATCTCAACAAATATTTTCAGATTTAAATCGTCATGCAGTTAATACAACCTCATCGATTGGCATACTGTACGACCATCGAGATCAATTATCTATGGTGACTAAAAACTTACTAAGTGAAATTCCACTTTTATCTAGATATACAGAAAAAGAAAGAACCTCGCTCTCAAAAAATTCACCAAAACTATTATCAATCAATCATATATATAATGCTAATTTACGACTAATCGAAAAGTCTAAAGGCGAACCAATTACTGAGCAGGATGTAGAAGTTATAAATTTGTTTTGGAGTACATTATGTGAGACTATTCCTGAATGGGAAGAAGTACTGAAAAGAAATATTTCTCCGAGAACATTGAGATTACAATCGATTACAGCTCAAGGATTATTTATCGAAGCAGTGGCAGAAGTAGGAAGAACCTTGATTGCGCAACGACCAGATTCTTGGTTAATAGGTATTAAGGAGCTGGCACGAATTGATTGGAGTCGAACAAATGAAAAAGATTGGAAAGGAAGAGCTTATGACGATTCCGGGAGAATCATCAAAAATCGCCGAACAATCGCATTAACATCTATTCGAATTAAACAGCTATTAAATATTGAATTGAATGAAAAAGAGAAAGCAATGGAAGAAGATTTCTCTGTTGAAAGGAAGTTAAATTAATATGGGGATTATAAGTAATCAACTAGCTAAAAAAGAAGACAATCCTTTAGCAAGACAGTCTAAGGAACTGATAAAAAAAGTATACGCACAAGACGATCGACCTTGGGTTATTGGTTACAGTGGAGGGAAAGATTCAACTTTAACTGTACAACTAATATTTGAAGCACTGTTAGAAATGTTACCAGAACAATGGCACAAAAAAGTATACGTTATTTCTTCTGATACGATGGTTGAAAATCCACTAGTTGCAGCAATGATCAATGGTTCGTTGCAACGTATGCAAGACACTGCCTTACGAACTGGATTACCTTTAGAAACACAAAAAGTAAAACCATTAACGGAAAAAACATTCTGGTCGAATATTATTGGCAGAGGATACCCAACACCCAATCAAACGTTTAGATGGTGTACAGATCGTTTAAAAATTGACCCGGCAGATCGATTCATTAAGGATAAAGTAAATCGTTTTGGTGAAGTTATTATGGTTTTGGGTGTTCGTTCTAAAGAAAGTCAGAGTCGAGGAAATTCAATTAAAGAACATGAAATTCAAGGAACTGAACTACTAAAGCATACGACACTAAATAATGCCTTTGTTTTTGCACCTATTAAAGAGTTTGGATTAGATGATGTTTGGGGTTATCTTTTATCCAATCCCTCACCATGGGGAGAGGACAATGCGAAGTTACAAGAAATGTACTTGAACTCTAGTGGAGAATGTCCGTTAGTAGTTGATCAATCAATAAAAGAAAGTGCTGGATCATGTGGAAACAGTCGCTTTGGATGCTGGGTTTGTCCAGTAGTATCAGAAGATAAATCACTTACTGGATTTATTAACAGTGGCGAAGAGTGGATGACACCATTATTGAAGTATAGAAATCGTTTAGTGCGTGTACGAGACGATCGTAACTTAAGAATGCATCGTCGCATGAATGGTAAGTTCTATTTAATCGGTGTAGAGCATTACGAAAAAGATGGGATCACATACCTTTCAATCAAGAAAAAGGGCGGGAGATCAGCTAAGCTCTATTCTATAGAGAACGTTGAGCTTCCTGAAGTGGAAACTGCTGAAGTAGTAGATGAATATAACTTAAATTCCTATATCGTAAACAATCAAATTGATTTGAGTCGTCCTGAAAAACATAGAGATTTTTTCATCCGCCAGGTAGATCGAGAAGGAAACGTATCTTATTCTCAACTAGGTTTAGGACCTTTTACGCTTGAGGCACGGCAAATGTTATTAAAAGAACTATTAGAAGTTCAACGGGACTTAAATGCGCCTACATCACATGATATTCCATTGATTCAAGAAGAAGAGCTTCGAATGATTAGAAGAATGTGGTTACGTGAAGGCGACTGGAATGATTCATTGCCACAAATTTATTACGAAGTCTACGGTACTGAACTTGACTGGGAACATGATGATCGACCATTGATGACAGCAGATCAAATGTCAGATTTGGAATTGTTGGTTCAAAAACATCAACTTGATTTAAATACTGTTAAAAAATTATTCCATATCGGAAATGAATACGTAAGTTTAAAAGTAAAACGCGGATTCCAAAAAGAAGTGACATCTTTGCTAAAGCAAGATTACCTTCAGTTGTATCATGAAGGAGAGATAGAAAATGAAACTAAAGTCATTGACGCTTAAAAATATAGGGGCTTATAAGCAACAAACATTTGATTTTTCAAGTAAACGCAGTAAACAAAATGTGACCTTGATCGGTGGAAAAAATGGTGCTGGTAAAACAACATTTTTATCGGCAATGAAATTAGGACTTTTTGGACCACTTGCTTATGATATGAAAACTGCTTCATCAACATATTTTAAAAAAATAAAAGGTCTAATGAATCACGATGAATTAGAGAAAATAGAGGGACTAAAAATTTCAGTGCCATGGTTCAAAATTGATTTAACTTTTGAACAAGTGGAGTCCTCTGTCAGAGAGGAAATTCGTTTCGTAAGAGAGTGGAACTTCACAGAAACAGGTGGGAAAGAATTTTTTTCGATTTATAAAGATGGTTCAAGTTTACCTGTAAGTGATGAAAAAAGAGATTTGATTTTTAATCGTTTTTGCGAATCACTGCCTCCCTATCTATACGATGTTTGTTTATTTGATGGAGAAGAAATTAATCGGATTATCCAACAAGATGAGTTATCGAATCATCTTGAGAGACTAATAAAAAGTGCTTTGAAGTTAGAAGTACCAGTATTGTTAGAGGATACGATTAATCGTGTAATCAGTGATGAAACTAAGAATACAATCGATACGAATAAACAAAGAAAATTTGAAAGCTTAAAGGAAAAACTAAATCACTTTATTCAAGAAGATGATAAATTACAAAAACGATATGATGGGTTATCTATTGATTTAGAAGAACTTAAGTTAGCGATGAATGCACAAAAAAGTGAACTGAAGTCCTTCGGAGGTTTATTGAAAGAAGAAGAAGATCAGTTAAAAAGTCAACTAAACGAGTTGGAACGTAAGAAAAAAGAAAATAAAATGAGTGTTCAAGATCTGATCAATGGTAGCTTGCCTTTTTTACTGAATCGAGATTTGATTGGAACAGTAAGAGAACAGTTAAAAGGAGAAAAGTTAATTGAAAGTATTGACGATGTGAAACGAGAGTTACTTGAAGAGTTAGCCAGTGAACTTTCCAATCGTATTTCAACAAGTCCAAAAGAGTTAGAAAAAGCGTTAGAAGACTCTTTGGTCTCTATTCAACCAAAGGGTCAAGCAACCATCCATCGTGCTTCTTTTAGTGAAAAAGCTCAAATTGAGTCCTTATTTGAAATGACAAAAGGTATTGATCTTTCATACTACAAACAAAAAATAAGTGATCAACAAGAGATGGATGAAGAAATTAAATTAATTAAACAAAAACTCACTGTTCAAAGTGATAGTGTTGAAGATTTTATGGGCATGCTAACTCAGCTTGAACAGTTACAAGCAAATATCGCTGAAAAGAATCAAGAACTAAAAACAACAACGAAACAATGGGGAAGCGTTCAAGAAGAGCGAATGAAATTACAAGAAGAATTTGAACAATTGAGAGAAGAAATTGATAGAGAAGCAAACCAATCTAGTAGCGTCATGCATAATGCAACTGCTATGAGAGCTCTTTTACTGGAGTTCCAAAGTCAACAACAACAAAAAGGAATTCAGCTCATCGAAAAACAAGCCTTAAAAATGATTAATCGTCTTTTCCGAAAAAGAGGATACCTTCACCGTTTGATGATCAATTCAGAAACCTATGAAGTTACTCTATACGCAGAAGACCAAAAAAGAATTCCACAATCAACGCTTTCTGCAGGAGAAAAACAATTGTTACTGATGTCTCTTGTTTGGGCAGTGTTTGATGTTTCAGGAAATAAGTTGCCATTTATTTTTGATACACTTTTAGGAAGATTAGACGTTGAGCATCGCGAAAACTTACTGACAGAACTTATTCCTGCCTTTGGTGAACAAGTATTAATTCTCTCAACGGATTCTGAAGTGACTGAAGCAAATTACAATTTGTTGAAGCCTTTTATAAATAAAGAATACAGTTTGAACTTTGATACAGCAGAACGTTCAATTAAGGTTGTTCCAAGTTACTTCCGCTTTAATGAAACGGAGAAAATATCATGAATCATCGCTTAAAACTATCTAATTCGACGTTAGAAATATTTCAACAACTACAGGCGAGTACAAATATAACGCCAAACGTTTTAGCAAGAATAGCAGTTGCGTTTTCACTAAAAGATAAAGAAATGCCTAAAGTAAATAATAATGATATTTCTAATTTTGAAATTTCAAGAGCAACATTAACTGGGGAAAATGATTTTTCGTACAAGGCAATGATTTTACAACATGCAAACAAATCAATTGACGAAGAAAGTTATTTTCCAGATCTTTTTAATGCTCATATTGATCGTGGTGCAAAGGAGCTATTTAAAATTTATCAATACTCAGGAAATCCACAGAAATTTTGGATGAAGATTTTAGAAACTGAGTAAGTAGGGAGGATAGTATGCTGTATCTAGATAACAGTGCGACAACGCCAACGCACCAGGAAGTAGTAGATGCAATGTTACCTTATTGGACAGATATTTTTGGTAACCCATCAAGCAAGTACTATTCTCAAGCTGTTGATGCAAAAGTAGCAGTGGATCACGCTAGACAAGCTGTAGCGACATTAGTAAACAGTAAGGTAGAAGAAGTGATTTTTACGAGTGGAGCCACTGAAAGCAACAATTTTCTATTAAAGGGAATTGCAATGTCACATTCTAATAAAGGTAAGCGAATCATCTCTAGTACTGTAGAACATCCTTCAGTACTAGAAACACTCCGCTATCTTGAAACTCAAGGGTTTGATGTTGTATATCTTTCGGTAGATTCATTTGGAAGAATTGATTTGGCAGAATTAGAAAAAGCTCTTTCAGAGGAACCAACTCTTCTAGTTTCACTCCTTTGGGGAAACAATGAACTAGGTTCATTGAATCCAATTAAAGAGGCATCTGAATTAGCTCATAAATATAATGCATTTTTCCATTCTGATGCGACGCAAGTAATTGGAAAAGTATCTGTTGATCTAGAAAATCTTCCTTACGTTCAATTGGTATCCGTATCTGCGCACAAGTTTTATGGTCCTAAAGGAATAGGTGCGGCAATCGTTCGTAAAGATGAAATGGGCTTATCACTAAAAATTACTCCTCTTTTACACGGGGGAGCTCAGGAGAATGGATATCGAAGCGGAACTCACGCAGTTCCATTAATTGTCGGTATGGGAAAAGCAGCTGAGATAGCTTATTCAAAATTGAATGAACATCGTCAACATTTACTAACGCTTGAATCTAAACTCAAGCAGCTATTAAGGCAACAGTTTGGTGATGTTATTCAGTTTAATAATGATGAAAGTAACAAGATTCCAGGTATCCTAAGTGTTCAATTCAAAGGCTTAAATAATGAGATTCTTTGTAAAGAACTAGCACCTGTTATGGCAGTATCTACTGGATCTGCTTGTAGTTCTAGTAAACCAAGTCATGTGTTACAAGAAATCGGATGTACTATGGAACAACTTCGATCAACTATACGTTTCTCTCTTTCACCATATCAATCGGAAAAAGAACTAGATATTTTTTTAGAGTTGTAATTAGATTCGTAAAAAGTAAATCAGCATCGGGTATCCGATGCTGATTTTTTTAAGGCGTATAAAGAGATTCTATTAAATCTTCTTTTTTGATGTCACTTGTAATTTTATCGATTTGCTCTTTGATTTGCTGAATCGGTTGAAGAATACCTCTAATTCCGAAGGCTTCTGGTAAATGAACCAGTGTATAGTCTTCACCTTTAACGAGAGAAGCGTTCGGAACATCTTGTTTAAAGGAAAGGATAATTCCATCTCCAAGATGTGATTCAAGTGAATCATCAATTGTGAAGTCTCCTTTGAGCAACGCCGTAATGACTGGTTGACGATGTTTTTCAAAATCATAATTATTTCGTTCTGGCCAAAGATCGCTTTCATGAATCTTTTTAGCATTTGTTAAAAAGAGTTGAGCGAAAAAGAGACGATAATAATCATTTTCAAAAGTATCATCGGCACGATTATACAGATTGGTACGGAATAAATCTTTTGTATGTTGTATTTGTTCAATTGCTTTTTTGATCACACTGTCATCATTTATACCAATCTTCACTTCAACTGGGAAAAAGTGAAGCTTTAATCCACTAACAGATTCTTCAAGACCAATTAAAAGTAAATCATCAGAATGAGTTCCAGATCGATTTAACGATTTGGCTGAGAACACACTATCACGCGTAAATCCAGCGGCACCAGCAACTCGAAGAACTTCTTCAAGTGAAATCGGAACCCAGGTAATAGCAGGGTGATCAAATAGAGCGAGTGCGTATCGAACAGCTGAAAGAATACTAAATTTCTCTCGACTGAAGTGCTTTCGTTTATCAGGACTTTCTATTCCTCTTCTAATCATTTCAAGGAGCCACTCACCATTAATGGTATTAAAGGCTTTAATAGCTTGTACAATATGTTGATCAGTTGGTTCATGATGAATCATCGGATTCGCCTTGAAAAACTCTTTTACGATGGATTGGTATTGGCCTGCTTTATTAGTAACCGTGATAGCATCGTAACGGAATGATGAAGTGTACTGGTCGCTATAATGAATGACAAGTAAGTCTTGATCTACGTTTTTATTTCCATGAAAGTATCCTAGGTCGACTGTAGGCTCAATGAAGGTTACCCAATGAGATTGCTCGTAAATTTCAGTAAAAGTATCATCTGGTAAGACCTTCATAGAGGAGACTGCAACAGTTCCTTTTGAGTAAGGATTATTTCCTGCATCACGCATATTGAAATTAAATTCATTTACTGCATATGCGACCTTTGCAAGCGTCTCTTGTTCCTCAATAGGATACAACTTTGTTCCGAATCCGCTCAAATAAGAGCTTTTATTAATTGTAGCGGATAAAGTAGAGTAAAGCCCGCCTAAGGCCATTCCAGTCTTCATATTATCTGCTCGGTCTGGATAGATACTCTCTTTTCCACGCATTTTGTAAAAGCTGATGTGTGCATATTCAAATTTACTACTTTGATTAAATCGATAAAATTTTAAGTGAGAGCGAACGATTTGAATTAAATCTTCAAAGAGATAATTACTACTTCTCTTCATAAGGGACCGAAGATCATCGAATTGATGCTCAAGATCATTGAAGAAATCGTACTGTGAAAAATCATCCAAGTCCTTATGTCCAGGTTCATAGTGCTGATTATATAAACGAACCTCTACAGGAATTAAACGATCAACACCATATTTTTCTATTTGTTTGAACATCCAAGAAACAATACCTTTTAAAATTGGTTGTCCACTCGATATCTCAATAACATTCAACTTCAAAGAAGCTTTTGTTTCGGTATTAAATAAAAAGTCGAAATGATTAATGAATTGATTCATTTTATCGAATATGACTTTGTCTAAGAATTTTTCTGCGTCGACGATAGCAAGTTCATCAATTGGTTTATACGTAATCCATTCAGGAGCTACATTTTGACTTTCAGGCTTGTACCACTGCTGATTTCTTCCGTCAGGCTGATAACTGAGTATCGGTAAAAGGGCATCGGGTCGTAATCGATTAATAATAGAGTAATTTATATGTGTACTCTGTAACTGATTGTAGAGTTCAATTTGATAAGCAACATTTAACGGATGGAAAGGCGTCAAGAACACTTGATTTTGATCAACTGAATAAATAGTTCCTAGACGATCGGTGCCCAGTCCATCCTCCATTAATTTAGTATCCGCGCTAAGATTTTCAACAAAATGAATGTAGGCGTTTAGATAAGGAATTGCTACGCTTAAATAATTTTCATCAATTTTTTCATAAAAGGGAATTCTGTTATTTCCTTTAAAATAATTTACAAAACGATTATATGCCTCTCTTAACGGAAGATTTTGTACTTCATAATCTTCGCTAGAAAATAGTTCTCCGTTTTGAATAATACCGGTGAACATGCTTTCTTCAATCCAGCGAGTTTCGTAATGAATGAACTGACGGTATTCAGCATGATCATAGAACTGCTCATTTCCAATGATTAGGCGTTTCCCTGAAACAATAACAGATGATGCTTTCTCTCGTTTCATTTGCCATAGTCGAGTACCTGTGATTGGGTGAGGTTTATTAGGCAAATCAGAAATTAGTAATTCGATAGGATTGAATTCCTCAACTTGCAAATTCACTTTTAAGACTTGATTGCCATCCATTAAGTCAGGATCGAAAGAGAATGCTGCGTTCGTCTCTTTATGCACTTTAATTGTTTCTTTAGAGCTCGTTATAGTATGTTCTTCAGGATGTGAAAAATTAGGATTCCCAATACGTATTTGACCTTCTGAGTCTTCTAAAGAGAGATAAGGATGGTCGTTTGTCCAACCATTAGAATAAGATGCTTTGTAATTAGAAATTAATTCTTCGTCAAAAGGAAGAATAGTTATATAGAAATTGTTTTTTAAACCACGAACATGAGTGTATTCAGTATGGACATGAAAAGGCTGGTGTTCTAAGTCGTTTAGAAGTACTTTTAATTTTTTACCACTGTGTTCAAAAGAAACATTTGCCTTACCGGAGATGTTTTTATAACTAGCTCCAGAGGATTTAATACTTTTAGGCATTTTGTGATCACCATCAATATTGAATTCCAAAGTGAGAGTGATTTGTTCTAGCGCTTCTGGATTAAAAATAATTATATGACGATGTTTCCGACCAGCAGCTGAACTACTTTTAGGTACTTCCCAGAGACTTAACTTTTTATTGTTTTGTTTAGCTGATGAATTTATTAACTCGAACTTTTTCTTTGTTTGTTCAATATATGAATTAACTTGAGAATAACTTAAATCTTTCCAACCATCAGCCTTCAATTTTTTTTGTCCTTCAGGAGTAAATTTTCGATCGAGAACTTTTTCTACATTATAAAGATGATAATCTTGAATGATTTGATAAAGTTCTTGGTTTTCTTTAAGTCGTAATTCAATATTTCTTGTTCCTACGTACTGAGTTAAATCGTCTTTAAAAAAACCTAACTTTTCGTAATCACTCGTTGCAACTTTTCCTTTTGCTAAAACATCAAGAATAGGTTCGAAATCCATAAAGTTTACATTTCCACTATCTCCATGGTCTTCGATAAACTGAGATAAGTAATAAGACATTAGGGCTTGATCTGACTCATTAAAAAGTTTATGTTCTACATCGTTTTTTAAAGACTGGATAAGAGATTTTACATGAAGTGGCATTCCTTGTTTTTGCAAATTGCGACTACCCCCTTCAATACTATCCAGCTGTTGAGGAAGTATCATCAGGAGCGCTGTATTTTGCCAATGTTCTTGTTGCTGACTTACTAGATTTCGAAGTAATACTAAATAGTCAGCAGTAACAGAAGAACTTTGAGCGGCTAAAATTAATTTTGTGTCCCCATACTGAATCGAATACGAATGGAAGGAACTTTGTCCTTCATGCGTGTATTCAAAAGGGCTTAAAAAATCTGCTGATATCTTATTTTTTATAGACGATAAAAATTGTGTAACCTCTTCTTGATGGTCAAAGCGAATGAAAAACTTGTCTCCACTGTTAGGTGGATTTTTAATGAAATAGTCATTAATATGCAGTGATAAATAATCATAAAATTGATTTGACATACTGTGCCTCCCCGCTATCGCTCATTTTTATAAGTAAGCTCATTCTTTCTAGTGTATTTTCAAATTCAACACGGCTATATCGATCTAAGAAAATACCGCGCTTTTCGAGTTCGACATAAACATCTTGAAGACGCATTTTTGAAGATCGAATAATCACTATGAGGAACATAGTCAGAACTTCTTGATTGAGCGATAATACATTTCCGTTTCTACCACGTTGTTTTACAAGTCGTACTTTTGCGATTTCTGTTATGCCGCTACCGTAACGCTTTTGAGCAGATTCAGGAGAAGATACTTCCATAACATAAATCAATTGTTTGACTGAGTCTAAAAATGTTGAACTCTGCGTAATTTTATGCTGAAGCTTAGATGTTTCGATGATGGATTCAGCTTGCGTGTCTACCTCTTGAATCCACTTTTCTTGTTCTTCGCTTGATAATTGATCAAATATTGATTTGAGAGTTGGAAAATCCATCATTTTTTCTAACTCTGAGTTTTCGGTGTTACAACTTAATTGAGCTAACGTAAGTTGCGTGCTAAATAGCTTAGTAGACATTTCGTCTAAGTATTTAAATCCTTTTCGAACCGCATCGCGTCTGCTTGAAACAGTAGATTCCCAATCCAACGTAAAATAAAGAGGCTCAACAGTATTCTGCTTATAATCAGCATGTTCGAGTAAAGATAGCTTAACAACATTCTGGCTTAGCAAAAAGAAAGTATAGTAGTATGCAACTAAGTCAGCATACTTTACAAAGAAATCAGGATGTTTTCTTAAAAATAATAAATCGTCAGCAAATAAATCACCTATCCAAGGCAATTTATGATCAAAAGAAGACGGTTTTTTATCTATTGGCTCTAGTTCAGGCTTCAACTCAGAGAAAATATTTTGTAGAACATTATTTTGTTTGTTTGCTTTAAATAAATCTTGCAGTAGAGCATTTTCTTTACATAAATCGTAAAGATAATCTGAAATTTTGAAAACACGATTTTTTATTTCGGCACTCTCCAAATGAAGTAACATGTTTGGATGTTGAAGCTGTTGTTTTGTTTCGCCTGTAACTAACAATTCATTTAATAATGCAACAAATTCATCTTCATCTTCAGTCTCAATAGACATTTCATTTAAAAGAGGCTCAAAATCTACCACTTGATCGTCAACTGAATAATCAGCTTTATAGCCACTAATTAAGCGTGCGAAAGATGCAAACTCATTTGTCCAGTTTTCTTTAAATGTCTCATCGGCTTTTAGTTTTGAAACGTGAGTGTTAAATGGAAACATCTGACGAAACGCATTTAACTCTCTCTTTGTTCGTGTGATAACCTTTTTTTCAATAACTCCTCTTAGTAATTCCATGTTAGTCCTCCGCAGTTCCCATATGTCTGAAGCTTCGTGTTCCAAAACGGTCTTGATTTAGTAAATATGCTTGTTTAGAATCTTCCGTTACAATCATTATTTCTGAAGACGAGGTACACATTTCGTGAATTTTTTCGGCAAATTCTAGAAATTTTATTGAGCGGTGATCGTCTTCTTTAGTAGGACGATAACCATCTTGAATGTCCATAAACAATTGAAATAGTGGATAATCAATTTCTAGTTTAGCAAGGTTATTTTCGTCACCTTTTTTATTAAAATCTAAAAGTATGGTTGAACTAAATTTACTTAGAATAGTTTCCGTACTAGATTTAATATTTGATGGATTCCCCTCGATTTCCGCTTTAAATGCAATACGATGACGCTTAGTGATTTTTTTTGTATAAACGTAAAATGGTTTTGGAGATCCAAACCACTTATAGTAAGCGGAACTACTGATTTCATATAAAGGCTGTAAACGACGTATATCGCCTTTATTATATTGATATAGGAATTGTAGGTAATTTTGATAGACTGAATCTAGAATTTTTTTTGCGAATTCTGGATTACTTAAAACCATTAGTCGAATGAGCTGACCCGTCCATTCTTGTATACTGTCTACTTGATCGGGTGAGTAAAAAGATTGGGCATTTTCATCCAGATGCTCTATAATTTCATCAATTTCTCCTCCTGTATAAAGAGAAAGAAAGAGGTCATCAATCTCACGATGACGCGTTCTTAGCGGATCAAGTTTAGCAATTTGACTTAGCAAGCTAGAACGTTCTGGACGATTGAATAATTGTTCGGGTAAACCGTTCTCAAGCATAATAGAAGGTTTGACAGTAATCTGCTTTAACTCATTCCAGTTAACAGGAATGAGTAAATCAGAAATTAAATTAAAGAAGTTTCGCACTGAAATCAAAACGTGGTGTTTTACAATCAATTCAATTAAGACTTGTACAATTTGATCTTGAATATTTTTTTGGCTCAACAATGCATAATTACGATGTAAAATTGTATCAATCTCATTTTCTCGATCTATTCGATATGCATCGTAAAAAGGGTTATTTGGAGTATCAGAACAAATTCTTTCAAGTAATGTTGAATAAAAAGCTGACTTTGGACCATTCTCTGTTAATTCGTAAGGCTGGTAGCTTAAAAAACTAAATAACGTAAATGATTGTGAAAGAACGTTTGAAGTAGTTCCTGGTTTAAGTACATTCGTTTGATCTACAAAATCTTTGAGTGATGAATAAGTATATTCAGAGTCTTCATTTGAATAATCAAGAAATTTAGCGAGCATTCCAATGTTGATTGCAAGAATCATTTTCGAAGAATTTAAATTATCTTGTAAACGTTGATCAGAAAAATCTTTTAGGCGTTCAAATAGTGTTTCTACAGCATTTTTGGTGGGATCAAAACTTTCTGTGGCATCATTATAAATTGTATAATCAGAAAGAAGATCAGGATATTTTTTCTGAACGAAACTTAGCAAATGGGATTTACCATCACCCACATTTCCGCATAGTAAAATAAGTTGTTTTTCAGAAGTAGTCTTTAATTTCTCGACAAGTTCTAATTGGATTTTACGATCAACGTGTAAATAATCACTGAGTTCACCCAATGGGTCGTTACCATTCTCTACGGCATCTTTAGATGTTTCTTGTAAGCGAGAAATATAGGTATAAAGATAGTTATCTTGAATATCGCTATTTTTTAAATAACGAATAGCAGGACGCATCGCTTCTTCAGTCAATTGAGTATCTTTAGGAGCCACTACAGGTGCAACAGTCAAACCATTATCTCCGAGTAATTTCATCAAGATATCCTTTACGCTTTTTTCATCCATTTGAGGCGAAGCCAAAGAAGGGATTCTAGGTAACGTATAGTGTGGAAGATTAGGTACGTCAAAGTGTCGAGTAGCATAGTCTACTGCAATATCAAACATTGCCTTGTGAACACGTGGCAAATGAATGCTACTTTCAGTGGAAGAACCGTGAGCAGCGCTATTTCCAAGTTTTCTTACATAATGCAAATCATCGATTGATTTACTAGAAAGAACGTGTGCTCCTTGAATTAAACGAATCATCTCTATCAAAGGAATAGAGCTCCTAGTTAATTTTGTTCTCCAAATCAAATCCTTCGCAAGTTCTTCAATAAACTTACGTGAATATGTTAACGCTGCATCGGGGTCAATGTGGTATTGCCTTTCCATATCGAGCGCTAATGCTAATGCATCTTCATTATATTCTTTTAAAAAATCAAAAGTACTCTCACTCATATTACTTACTCCTTATATAAAGTTAAATTTATTATTTACAGGCACTAACAATAGAAAAAATAACAATTATTTGCTAAAAAGATTACAATCAAAGTATAACAAAAATTTTCTTTCTGATGATGGAGTTGAGAAAATTATGCAACCAATGTCTTACGAAATTCCAAAATGGTTAAATCTTCATCCCTATCAAAGGCAAGCCATAACGAGTTGGGAAGAGAATGATTACAAGGGATTATTTGAAATGGCTACTGGTACAGGTAAAACGCTGACAGCGCTATCAGCTGCCAATAGATTATTTAATAATAAAAAGCGCTTAGCAATTATCATAGTTTGTCCATTAATTGATTTAGTGGATCAGTGGGCGAAAAATGCCGTTGAATTTGGCCTACAACCAATACGTATTTATCAAAATCGAAGTCAATGGTTTGATTTAACTAGTAGTGAAATCACTCAATACAATATCGGTAATCAAGACGTGTTGTGTTTCATTACCACCATGCAGACTCTAAAAATGTCAAAAGATGTTCAACTCCAACTAAAAAGACTTTCAACAGAGAGTCTAATTATTGTCGATGAGGCTCATAATATTGGAACATCAAGATCAATTAATTCATTACCAAATCATTTTAAATATCGTCTCGCATTGTCTGCGACGCCCCGTCGATGGAACGATGATGAAGGAACGGAAGCTATTTTTTCGTATTTTGGAGGCGAACCTATTTTTAAATATGAATTGAGTGATGCTATTCAGGCGGGATATTTAACGCCATATTACTATCATCCACATATTGTAGTGTTAACTGAAAATGAGCGCGAGGAGTACATGGTATTGAGTAGAAAAATCGCGAAATTATTTGCTGCTCAAGGTGACGATCATAAAAATGAATATTTAGAGCAACTTTTAATAAAGCGTGCTCGTTTAGTTAACAGTGCTCAGAATAAGGAAGAATTACTTGAAAAACTTTTAAAAGAACAAAAAGATGCAGGAGAATTAAGACATACGATAGTTTACTGTGGTGACCAAAAGAAAGAAGGGGAACGACAAGTAGATCGACTGATTCAAATGATGGGTAAACGATTAGGTATTTATAGTAGCAGTTATACATCTCAAGAAGATAATAAGCAAAGGCGTGAATTGTTGAATCAGTTTGATAATGGAGATATCGAAACATTAGTTGCCATTAGATGCTTAGACGAAGGCGTTGATATTCCTAATACTCGAACTGCTTATATTTTAGCTAGTAGCTCAAATCCAAAAGAATTTATTCAACGAAGAGGGCGAGTATTAAGAAAAGCAAAAGGTAAGGAGTTTGCTATTTTACATGATTTTATTGTTATTTCTCAGGAAATTTCAGATACAAATCAGTTGTCAGATACAGATTTTAATATTGAGCGAGGATTACTAGAAAAGGAATTAAAGAGAGTTCAAGAATTTGCTTCGCTTGCTATCAATGGTCCCAAAGCTTCGCAGTCTTTACTTAAATTAAAAAAACTATATAGCTTACAACATCTATGAGAAAAGAGGGAAAATTAATGGAGGAATCAAAAACTTTGCAAGATGTATTAGAAGAAGAACTTCGAGATTTTACTATAGAAGAAAAATTGGCTTTTTCAAAAATTTTAAATCTTGAAGACGCTTATTTAAGTACTAAGAGTGGATCAAACGGAGATGTTGTTGGAGAAATTGTACGTCTTTTGAAAGGGTTGTATAACTGATGATCATTAAAAAACTAATACTAAATAATTTTCGACAATATTATGGTCAGCAATCTATTAGTTTTGCTTACGGTGAAACTGATAACGTAACCGTTATACATGGCGAAAACGGTTCAGGAAAAACAGCGCTAATCAATGCTTTTCTATGGGTTTTGTATGGTAAACCGTTAAATTTACCCAATTCCCATGAAGTAATCAATAGAAGATTTGTACGAGAGTCTTCGCTAACAGGTGTGGCTGAGATAACTACTTCAGTAAAGCTATATTTTGAAGATGGAAGTCATCAATTTGAGATTGAACGATTTTTAAATCATAAGTTTGATGGTACTGCTTATCTTCCTTCCAAAAAAACAGAAGTACTTTTGAAAAGAATCAATGAATCAGGTGAAGGAGAAATAATTAAAAGTGTTTCTGATACAATTGATAAAATTATTCCGCAAAAGCTGAGTTCATTTTTCTTTTTCGATGGTGAAAGAATTGACAACTTAGGTAAGCAACGAGCGAAAAACGAAATTAAAGAATCAATAAAATTAATGATGGGTCTGGATTTATTTGTAGCAGCAAAAAAACATTTACAAAGTGCGAAAAAAAACTTTCAAGAAGAGCTAGCCAAAAAAAATGGAGGTGAATATCAAGAGCTAATAATTAATAGAAATGAGCTTAATGATGAAAAAGAAAAATTAATAAATAGGCTTTCAGATGCTAGAAGTAATATTGTAGCGTTACAAGAAGAAATTAAAGTAGTTGATGAAAAACTTCAAGCAGATGCAGAAATTGGAGCGCTACAAATCGAGTATGATTCAAAGAAAAAAGAGCTAGAACGACTGCAGAAAGCATTAGTTTCCATTGAAAATGAGTTAGCAAAGCTCTTAAGTAGTAATGGTCATCTTGTCATGTCGCTTTCCCTTATTCAACAAATTGAAAATAAATCTGAAAATGACGATCGCCTTGAATCGTATGTAGACAAAGAATTTCTAAAGAAATTAGAAAAAGAGGAATTCTGTATTTGTGGTCGACCAATCTCAGAACATGAAAAAGAACATATTTCGCATTTAAGAACTTCTTCTGCTTACTCACAGCATAATGGAATTCAGGTCTTAAATAAAAAAATGAATGGTATTAAAGAAAAAAGAAAAAATATATTTGAGCAAATACGTGTATATTCAAATCAAAGAAATCAACAATTGAAGGATATCGTAACGGTCCAACAAGAGATTGCCGAACTTAATGTTAATAAGGGATCAAAAAACAATCCAGAATTAATTGATTTACAAAAGAAATTTACTCAACTTGAGCATTCAATTCAAGAGCAAAGAGCAATGATTATGTACTATGAAAAACAACGTGAAGAATTAAATATGAAAGCAGACTTATTCGAAAAACAAATAGCCAAAAAAGAACGAGAGAATTTAAAAGAGCTAAATCTCCAAAATAGTTTAAATACATCTATGAAGTTCGAAAAAGTAATTAGTCGTCTTTTAGAATTTCAAGAAGACGACGTTAGAAAACGTCTTGCTTTTCAAATAAAAGAAGTATTTTCTAAGTTTCTTCGAAAAAATTACAACGTTACTATGACTAGTGATTATGAATTAATTGTTACCGATAATAGTCACGAGGAAGTAGGGATGTCGCAAGGCGAGGGACAATTAACGAGTCTTGCATTTATTGGTGCCATTGTTGATATGCAACGTAAAAAAGCTGAAAAACCTAATAGTGATTTCCAGATAAAAGGTGCAAATATGAAAGCTGTATATCCTCTTGTAATGGATTCTCCATTTGGGGCATTAGATGCTGATCATAGAAAGCGAGTAGCAGAAGGTATACACCAATTATCTGATCAAGTGATTGTTATAGTTTCAACTTCTCAATGGGATGGTGAGGTGGAAAATCAATTAAGTAAACATTCAGGAAAAGAATATACCTTACACTACATTGAAGATGATGCATTAGAGTTTACACAAATAGTGGAAGGAAGAATTTAACATGCGACTATCACGAAGTTTAGAGCAACAACATGAATATGATGAGTTACATCGCGATGGAGAATTTGGATTTTTTAACACTTTTAAAGATATTTTTATGGCTGGATTAATGATTGGACGTGAAACTGGTAAAGTGATTGCGTTCAAAAGAGGTAAAAATGCTGAGTCTTTTAATGAATCTGTTTTTTCTATCGATGACGAATCACTTATTTACTCTATTATTTATGATGAATTTGGAGAAGTTGAACCTGGGAAAGAAGAGTTACAGAGAATTGAAAATTACGCTGCAGGCGGAGTGTCACATTTATATGAAACACTTATAAAAAACAGCGGAAGTAATGCAATAGACCGTTACATTGAATTGTTATATGAATTTAAGGACGAAGATTCGTTACAAAATTATAGAGATCGTTTAGTTACAGAAAAGTTATATAAAGATCATCTCTAAATGAAGCAAGAACCTACTAATATTTTGTATTTTAAAAAATTAGTAGGTTCTTTTTGGAGTCCATATTTTAAATCCATTTTGAATAGCATATTCATAGGTATGCTTCAGCTTTTTCTCATTATAGCTACTCATACTAATTACAGAGTTTAATTGCTCATTTCGACCTATCAAGTTATACAAAAAATCTTTTTGTGCAATCTTATTATTTTTACTCGTGTTACAAGTTGGACAGGATAGCACAAAATTCCAAAGTACATCATTTTGAATGTAAGACCACGGGATAAAATGATCTACGTGTATTTTTTGCAGTTTTTTATAACAATAAAAACAAGTGGTTTGACCATGGAGTAGTAGTATATTTTTAAACTCGACTAAAGAATGTCTTGCTGATACAAATTCAACTTTATTTAATATGTTTTTCATTAAATGACTAGAATTATATTTTTCTAAGAATATAGACAGTTGATAATTTGTAATATTCATCAAGATACGCTTGTACTTTTCGAAGAAAACTAGATAACTAGGTACAAGTTTAATCCATTCTTCTTTCTTATTAAAAGAATAAATTGTTCCGTCAAATGACGAGTAAAATGAACCATATACATATTTTTTATAGACGGTATTAATGAGTTTAATTAACTCGTTCTGATGAGTTGTAGATAATTTTTCAAAGTTCCAATTTGAAGGTATGCAATGTATTTCTTGAAAATTTATTAAAATCTTTTCTACAGAACTCTGTCCATTTTTTGTATTAACTTGACGCAATCCATGCGTAATAACTAAATTCCAGTAGATTTTTGAAACATGCTTAGATATTTCTAAAAAAGTGATTTTTCCTGTTTCGTCAGTTTCAGCAATCGACTCTAATAATGATTTCATCAAAATATGTTTATAGGTAGTGGTATGAGTTGAATGCATTAAGAATTGCTGTGTTAGACGCCATAAATCGCTTTCTGATAAATAACTTTCTTGTGCTTCTGCAATATCTAATTTCCAACCCAATTAAAGCACCTCACAGTATTTTTACAATCCTTTACATCACAAGAATTATATTTTTAATTTACCATACTACAAACTATAAAATTAATTTCATGACGATTTAATAACTTTTTAACTGAAAGAGGACTTTTATGAATAAAAGATTATTTCTTATCGAAGGGCTCCCAGGCTCAGGCAAAACAACGACAGCTGAAGCATTAACTCGTCTATTGCAAAAGAAACAAATCAATACACGCCTTCATATCGAAGGTGATCTCAACCATCCTGCGGATTATGAGAGTGTCGCTTACTTAACGATGGATGAATGGACGGATTTTCAAAGTAAGTACGCTTCACTCGATGTCTTACGATTTGCTGAGGTGTTCAATGATTATGTGCTTATATCATATCGTCAGTGGCAGTCAAAACAGAATGTTCCTGAAGCTGCGCTTTCATTTTTGCAAGCACGTGATATCTATGAACTACCGTTCGAGTTACATCAGTCATTGATCTTTAAAAAGTGGGAAGCGTTCGTTGCTCAAGCGTTAACGACGGATACAACGTATGTCTTTGAATGCTGCTTTTTACAAAATCCATTGACGATAGGGCTTATCAAATACGATCTACCGGAAGCGACGTTACAAGCGTACATCGAACGCATAGCGACAATCATTACGCCGCTACAACCTGTTCTTGTCTATGTTGATCAACAGGATGTAGAGAGAAGCTTCCACAAAGCATTCCAAGAGCGTCCGACAGAATGGGCAGATGGATTCGTATCCTATTACACCGAGCAAGCATATGGTGTGAATCACTCGTTATTAGGAGTGGAAGGGACGATTTCAATCTTAAGGGAACGAAAAGCATTGGAACATCAGTTGTTAAAAACGCTTCCCTTTAGAGTAGAGGTATTTGGAAATGAAGAGTTTTCAGTAAAAGCAAGACAAGCTTGGGTGAAGCAGTTGATTCAGTCGACTGTGTGTTCGACTTCTTTAAGCTAGAGCTAATAAAAAGGCGATTCTAAGTCAAAGAATCGCCTTTTTATAGTGAGAATGTCTGATCAATAGTGTTTTTATCATGGTTCAATATCCAATGCTTATAATCATCGTAGAGATCACGGATAACGTCAGGTGTTTCGCCGATCAGGTCACAGCCTCGGTCATCATAGATGTGGAACAGACTCTTTCGTCTCGGATTAAAGAAAAAGGTACGGTGGATAAAAGAAGGGCGATCCGTGACATCGTGACTGCAAATATCACGGATTAAAGCTGGATAATGAATCTCTTGCCGCGTACAAGTCAAAGACAATGTGTATGTAGCATAGGGATGCTCTTCCACATATTGCGGTGTACGATCGCACCGCAGGCGATAGCGTAAAGAAGGGGACTTCAAGTACTTCACAAATCCACTATGCACGACCGGTTTCCGACCGCTTGTTCTTTTGTAGGGACTGACCTGCACGATCCATGTGATAAGATCAGATGGAGCATGAATGGCTTCGAATAAGGTTAGGGCTTTTCGATAGGCGGACTCTAGATAATTCGGATCATCTAGACCAATGTTTTTGAGCAATGTTGAATCGCCTAGCTCAAAGCGGATTCCGTTCGCATTGTGATAAAATAAGTTCGGATATAAGACGAGCTGGGGAAAGATCGTATACAGCTCTTGGTGATTCAATAGGAACCCCTCCCTTCAATGTCTAATGCGCTACACTTGTTTCTTGAATGAATAATGATCCGGCTTCTAAAAGCCGGATCATTATTTATTAGCCCATACTCGTTTCATGATTAACCTGCCATTGTACGCCAAACGCATCTTCGACAATGCCGTAGGCTTCACTCCAAAACGTCTTTTGAATCGGCATGATAATCTTGCCGCCTTCAGCGAGCCGCGCGAACGTTTCGTGCAATAGCTCCACATCGGCTAAGTGAAGGGCTAGCGTAATGTTTTGTCCGAACGTCACAGGGTTTTGTGGCATCGCGTCTGAGAACATGAGACGTGTGCCATGGACGATGAGCTGCGCATGTAAAATCAGTGTCTGGTGCTCCGGTGGATACGGTTGACCATCCGGTCCAGGACCTGGTCCGAACTCCATGATTTCCGGCATTTCTTCCTGGAACACCTCCGTGTAGAACGTCAACGCTTCACGGGTATTTCCATTAAAGACAAGATACGGATTAATCGGCATGGGAAAGCTCCTTTCAAAAGGGAGAATGTGTTTCTTTTAGTATACCGAACATTCGTTCTTATAAAAAGAGTGGGTTGCTGATTTATTTAGTATAAATGATAACAGTTTCAATTTATCTGATTTTTATAAAAAATAGGTTACAACTTCCAAAAAGACTTCGTATACTAAATTTATCAAAAGCGCTTTCGGTGAAATGGAGTGAGTAGTATGGGAACAATTTATGATTTAGCGAAGATGACCGGTTTTTCGATTACAACGGTCTCGAAAGCCTTAAATAATTATTCGGATGTCAGTGAAAAGACGAAAGCGAAGATCGTCCAGGCGGCAGCTGAGATGGGATACTTGCCGAATGCACATGCTCAATCGCTCTCGACGAAACGTTCGTGGACGATTGGTGTCATGTTTTCAGAAGCACATGGTGTCGGCATGATGCATCCGTTCTTTAATGCGATCATTGAAAGCTTCCGGAAAGCAACGGAGCAACAAGGTTATGATCTGATTTTTGCATCACGAAATTTACGTAATCGGGACATGAGTTACTTGGAGCACTTTCGGCACCGAGCAGTTGATGGCATTGTCGTCATCTGTTCGGACCAGTTGGATCTGCACGTTCAAGAATTGATTCAAAGTACGATTCCGATCGTTGTCGTTGATATGTACAGTCCGGATTGTAGCGTCGTCTATTCCGACAATATTACGGGTGGGCGACTAGCCGTCGAGCATCTATATGAATTAGGTCATCGCCGGATTGCGCATATCGCTGGCGACACGACGACGGATGCTGGTGCAGCAAGGATTGAAGGTTATAAACAAGCAATGACTCAGTTCGGTTTGCCGATTCCGGACGGCTATATTGCAAACGGTGGGTTGTTTTCCGGAGAAGAAGGAAAACGGGCGATGCAAGAGTTGCTGGCGCTACCGGATCGACCGACTGCTGTCTTTGCGGCAGGGGACCAAATGGCAATCGGCGCTATTGAAGCGATTCATGAAGCTGGCTTACAGATTCCAACAGATATCTCACTCGTAGGCTACGATGATATCGAGATGGCGAAGTACATCACACCGAAGCTGACGACCGTCCGGCAAGATACGGAAACGATTGGTCAGCATGCGGCTTCAGTCTTGATCGAACAGATTGTCGATAAACAGCGGATGACGACACAAGACGTCATTCCCGTCGAGTTGATCGTTCGTCATTCGACAGGTCCTGCACCTGAGTGACGTGCGCCAATTTCGGAATCGCTCTCGCTGGTTGTCAGGGAGAAAACGCGAGAGCGATTCCGAAATTATTTTTACGGCAGTTCCGAAAGCGCTTTCGAATTAAACGATTAAATTGAAAACGCTTACTTAAAAACTATTAAAAAAAGATGGGATGAAATGAAAAAGGCGTTCATTAGTGCAATGACGATTGGTGCCATGACAGCAACTGTCTTAGCGGGATGTACGGAAGTGGCGAAGACACTACGAGTGGTGGCAAAGAGGTCTTAAAGATTTGGTCATTTACGGATGAATTAAAAAAACCAATCAAAAAATTTGAAGAAAAGAATGGCGTTAAAGTCGAATTGACGATCGTGCCAATGGCCGACTATCCGACGAAGTTGAAACCAGCTCTTGAAAGTGGCGTCGGAGCACCAGATATCTTCACGGGTGAAATCGCCTTCTTGAAACAATGGGTCGACGCTGGCTACTGGGCAAATTTATCTGAAAAGCCGTTTAATGCAGATGACGTCGCAAAAGACTATATTCCGTATGTATTTGACATGGGGAAAGATAAAGAAGGAAACGTGCGTGCGCTCTCTTGGCAAACGACACCAGGAGGCATTTACTACAAACGAAGCATCGCGAAAAAAGTACTCGGAACAGATGACCCGAAAAAAATCGGTAGCATGATGAATTCAATGGATGGGGTATTTGAAGTCGCCGATAAAATGAAGCAAAAAGGCTATAAAATGTTCCCGGATGAAGGGTCGATTCGCTGGTTCGTGCAAGGCAATGATCCACAACCATGGGTCAACGACAAGCAGGAGCTCGTCTTGACCGATGCACGAAAAGAATATATGGACTACGCAAAAGAACTCCGTACGAAACAATATACGGCCCTTGCACCGAACGCATTCAAGGACTTAATTCGCCGATTGCGGGCGGAATATACAGATTTACCGATCTATATTACAGAAAACGGAGCCGCATTTGACGATGAGCTGATCGAAGGACGGGTCGCCGACCAAAATCGAATCGATTACGTTGCGCAACACTTGCAAGCAATCTCGGATTTGAACGAAGAAGGCATGAATATTGATGGCTACTACTTATGGTCGCTTCTTGACAACTTCGAGTGGAGCTTCGGTTACGAAAAACGCTTCGGAATCCTTTATGTCGATTTCGAGACACAGGAACGAATTTGGAAAGACAGTGCTCATTGGTATGCGAACGTGATCAAGCGACATAAAGCTACGCTTCCCCAAAGCGTATAAGGAAAAGGGGCTGACTCAAAAGTCAGTCTCTACAAAGATAAGGGTGGCAGAATGATGATCTGCCACCCTTATCTTTTAACAAAAAGAATGACGCGTCACACGCCACTCCTACAGGAAAAAGCGCATTATGCGCTGTCAGAGACAAACAAGACCCGCTTTCCTGCTTGAATGAAGCAGGAAAACTGGCTTGTGTCTCGCCTGAGGAAAGGGCGTGAAAAGACGCGTCATTCTTTTTTTGAGTCAGCCCATTTTGCCCGGATTAAATAAAAAATCAATAGAAATAGGGTGAAAAAATGTGTAAAAGAAAAAGGATTAAAACCCATCATATGGAATGTAAAGGGTAGAGGTGACATCTATTCGTTTTCAGGGGAGGAAACGTCATGCGTCAGAGGGACTTACCGTATCGGTTCATCTTTATTTTAGGTTTACTTGTCATGATCGGAATTAACGGATGGTCCGCCATGCTCCATCCGGACGGAATGATTAACGGATGGCAAAGCATTGCCTCCGTTGTCTGGCTTATTGGTTTAGTCGGATCTCTATTCTATATCAAAGAAGATAAAGCGCTTCGACTTATGGTCTGGTATATCCGGATTGGTCTCGTTGCGGCGTTATTCATTTACGGTGTTTCGTTACTTGAAGGCGCGTTTTCTGAGACGATTTGGTTTGATGGGCTTGCGAGTGTTCAGTTCATATTCTATTTCCTGTTCGTCATCCCATTGTTTGGATTAAATGCCTGGACGGATGTTCTGTTTGGTGAGTTTTCTTTATACATGAGTTTTCTGTACGGTATCGCCTTGATCACGCTTCACGTAAAAGTCTGGAATGATGCATCACGGCATTTAGATTATTGATTCAAAAAGGTGACCTTGTGTCGCCTTTTTTTGTTGTGTCGTCAACTTTTTTCTCGACTCGCCCGTCTTAATGATGTATACACAGAACGATATCGAAAAAAGGAGCCGCGGCCTATGACCTCTCGCCAAATGAGAAAACGGGAACAAGCATTCGTCCGTTTTTTAAAGCAATACAAACCGAATCTCTACTGGTTAGCCTACAGTTATATGAAAAATGAACAGGATAGTCTGGATGTCATTCAGGACAGCATCCAAAAAGCGTTACAATCACTCGACCGACTCGAGGATGATGAACGGATGAAAGCCTGGTTCTATCAGATTTTGACACGAACAGCGATCGATGCGATCCGGAAACGTCAGCATAGTATCAGTTACGACTCGGAGCGACTGATTGAACTCGTTGCAACGAAAGAAGATACATATCCGGATGCCGATTTGCGACAAGCACTCGAGGAGTTACCGGTCATGTACCGGGAAGTCGTTATCTTACACTATTTCGAGGACTTGATCTTAAAAGACGTCGCGACGATTTTAGAGCTGAATCTAAGTACGACCAAGTCTCGCCTCTATAAAGGGTTGACCTTACTGAAAATGAAATTGAATGGAGATGATCTAGATGTCAAACAAACTTGATGATCTGAAACAGGCTTACCAACAACCACCGGTCCCAAAGGAACTCGATGAAATGATTGCCCGAGTCGAGCGTCGAACTCGTCCTTCGCGGACGAAGCAATCCGTGTTGATTACAGCGGCCGCCATCACGTTATTCGTCGGTGGATTAAATAGCAATACATCATTTGCGGACGCGATGGCGAAGGTGCCGGTCTTCGGTCAACTGACTGAGATCGTGACGATCGACTGGAAAGAGATGAAGACACAACAGTCGGCTGATATTAAAGCACCCCAAGTGACGTTACCGGACAAGGCGCTCGAGCAACAGCTGAATGAAAAGTATATCGCGGAAGGACAAGCGTTATATGAAAAGTTCAAACAAGAGACGCACGGACAAGAGGGAGTATTTGCGATCGATAGCCGATACGACATCAAGACGGATACGGACGACCTGCTGTCGATTGGTCGAATCGTCACGGAGACACGGGCAAGTGCATCGGAAAGCGTCCAGTACGATACGATTGATAAGAAGCAACAGCTTGTCCTGACGTTACCATCTTTGTTCAAGAATGACAGATATATCACGACGATCAGTGATTATCTAAAGGAAGAAATGCGTCGGCAAATGAAGGCAGATGAAGGGAAAGTCTACTTTGTCGAAGGAACACCAGATGTACCGAAGAGCGAACAGTTCAAGCGCATTTCCGCGAAGCAAAATTTCTATATTACAACAGACCACAAATTAGTCCTGTCGTTTGATGAATACAGCATCGCTCCAGGATATATGGGTATCGTTGAGTTTAAGATCCCGACTTCAATCTTAAAAGACGACCTCGTCAGCTCATCCTATATTCGTTGATTGTCAGATTTTAAAAATCATTGACGTAAAAATGAAAAAATGGAGTCGGCTTATACTCGCGGGTGTTGTTAGTCTCGCTTTGCTTCATGTTCCGGCAGCTAGTGAAGCGGCGACGAAAGCCAAAGCCTTTAAGAACTGTACGGAAATGCAGAAGAACTATAAAGGTGGCGTCGCGAAAAAAGCGGGGCTAAAGAATCGAACGGGTTATGACAAGAATGGAAAACCAATCTACAAAGCAACAAAATATAAGGCATACGTGAGCCTTGCGACGTATAACTTAAACACGAAAAGAGACCGGGATAAAGACGGCATCGCGTGTGAACGTTAAAAAAAATAACCTGACGCTGCGGCGTCAGGTTATTTTTGCTTAGTTGAAGTTTTGCTTTAAGAATGCTGTAACTTCTTCTGGTGTTTTCGCATTTGCACTGTGCAAATGCGCTAGTTTTTCATTGTTTTTAAAGACGAGCAAGCTTGGGATTCCCATGACATCGTGGTTCGATGCGATTTCAGGGAACTCATCCTTGTCGATCGTGTGGATTGGTAAGTGGTCGAACTGGGACTCGACGTCCGGCATGAAATAGTCCATCCGTTTGCAGTCCGGGCACCAGTCTGCTTCGAACTTGATGATGACCGGTGCATCACTTGAAATCAATTCCTTGAATGTTTCTTCACTCTTAATGAATTCTGCCATTGTGAGAACTCCTCCTCTTGGTGTTGTACCTTTAGTCTACCGATTCCCTTCAGAACTTGCACGAATTATGTTCGTCAAAGAGTCTGACAAGTCAAAAAAGTTGGTTAATCTTTAAGGGGATGCTACCGATTTTCTTTAAAAGAGCCACATGACGCAATCGAATTCAATTTGGTATAGGGAAACATTATTGCGTGTTTGTTAATTACCTAGTTCAAAACAAAATGATTTCTCTAGACCCACTCGATTTCCGACTGGTACGATGAGGTTTGCTAATCGCAGAGAAAGTGGGGCGACGAGAATGGAACAACAAAAATACGATAATCTAAAACGCGGCGAACGCGGTGCGATGATCAGTATTGCAGCCTATATCTTGTTATCATCTTTAAAATTAATCATTGGGTATACAGCAGATTCCGCCGCACTCCGGGCGGATGGTTTGAACAACGCGACTGACGTCATCGCGTCGATTGCCGTCTTAATCGGCTTACGGATCTCACAACGTCCGGCAGATGACGATCACAAGTACGGACACTGGAAAAGTGAGACGATTGCCTCGCTCGTAGCTTCCTTCATTATGATGGCAGTCGGTCTCCAAGTCTTGATCGATACGATCTCGACGTTGTTCGAAGGCAAGCAGGAATCGCCTGATGTTCTTGCAGCGTACGTCGGAATTGGTTCAGCTCTCGTGATGTACTTCGTCTATCGTTACAATAAGAAGTTATCCGAGGAGATTGAAAGCAAAGCCGTCATGGCGGCAGCGAAAGATAATCTATCCGATGCGTGGGTCAGTGTCGGGACGACGATCGGAATCGTCGGATCACAGTTCGGCATGCCCTGGCTCGATGTCGTGACAGCGATCATCGTCGGCTTCTTGATCTGTAAGACAGCATGGGATATCTTCACGGAAGCGTCACACGAACTGACAGATGGCTTTGATGAGAAGAAACTGAAGATGTACGAAGATGTCATCTTCGATCTTGAAGGTGTCAAAGACATCAAGTCCATCAAAGGACGTAACTACGGTAACAATGAAGTCGTCGATGTCGTCATCCTCGTCAACTCCACCTTGAACATCCATCAAGCGCACGATATTGCGACACGTGTTGAAGATACGCTGACGGAAGAATACGGAGTTTATGATATCCATGTTCACGTCGAACCCGAATGAATTCAAAAACGTCTTTTCTACGCTGACAGTAGAAAAGACGTTTTTTATGGCAATAACTCGATGTGAAGAGCCAGTGCTCCGTACTGTTGCTCGGCTTCTGGTGAATAGATCGTATACGTAGATGTTACGAATTCATCGATCGACCAACCGACGCAGTCGATGGATTCCTGTCTCATCTATCTCCACTCCTTCTCTACAAAAGCACAACAAAACTATGTGAGTTTTCACATTGTGTTTTCGTTGACAACTGAAAGTAATCGGCGTATTTTAATTCATATAAGTAATTGTTCCTTTTGGAACGATTTGAAATGGGACAAGGAGGCGAAACAAGATGGAGCAAACGGAAACGGTTCGTTCAACGGCGATGATGCAGTCGTTTTGGAATGTACAACGACATCTCGTCCGAGCAGCACACCAGACGGCACAGGAAAACGGACTCAGTTTACCGCAATTTCATAGCTTGATGACGATTGCGCCACGTGGACCGATCTCACAAAAAGAGCTCGCCGCGCATACACATTTACCAAAGAGCACACTGAGTCAGTCGATTGAGGGCCTCGTTCAGTCCGGTTGGGTCATTCGGGAGACGAATCCTGAAAATCGACGAGAAGTCGTCCTATCGCTTAGTGATCAAGGACAACAATTCGTGACGGAGATTCAAGAACAAGAGAAGGGGATGCAACGTCAACTCGAACAGGTCCTTGAGACGATTGATCAAGAGGTGTTCGAGCAGATGCTTGCGACGCATGCTCAGATTGCAGAAGGCATCGGACGTATCTTACAGCCAGATATGAAAGGAGGATGCTCGGATGATTAAGTTACTCAAACGGTTGACGGTCTATAAATGGGCAATTCTTGCCGTGCTCGTCTTGGTTTTCGCACAATCAATGTCTGATCTCTATTTGCCGACACTAATGGCGGACATCATTGACAAAGGGGTCGTCACTGGCGATACCGCCTACATTTGGAAGATTGGTGCCGTCATGCTAGGGATTACCGGTATCGGAGCGTTAGCTGCAGTTGCCGCCAGTTATTATTCATCGAAGGCATCGATGGGGCTCGGACGGGATATCCGTCGCCAAGTCTTTAACCATGTTGAACGATTTTCACTGCAAGAGTTCGACCAAGTCGGAACGGCGTCACTAATTACGCGGACGACGAACGACATCACACAAGTCCAACAAGTCGTCATCATGATGTTACGGATGGTCGTCAGTGCACCAATCATGTTCATCGGTGGATTGATCATGGCCGTCTCAAAAGATGCCAAACTATCGCTCGTCATCGTCGCGGCGATGCCGGTCCTTGTGCTTTCAATCCTATTGATTTTGTGGAAAGGGGTTCCGTTGTTCGGAAAGGTCCAAAAGCGACTCGACCGACTGAACCTTGTCCTACGTGAGAACTTGACCGGAATCCGTGTCATCCGTGCTTTTAACCGGGAACGCGATGAGCAAGTCCGGTTAACGAAAGCGAACGCTGATTTGACAGAAGTCTCGATCAAGGTCAATAAAATCATGGCGTTCTTGATGCCAGTGATGATGCTCGTCATGAACTTGACGGTCGTCGGTGTCATTTGGTTCGGGGGCATCCGGATCGATAATGGTGGCATGCAGATCGGGGACTTGATGGCGTTCATCCAGTACGTCATGCAAATCATGTTCGCTCTCGTCATGGCTTCAGTCATGTTCGTCATGATTCCGCGGGCAGCCGTCTCGGCGAAACGGATCAATGAAGTCCTCGAGATGACACCAACGATGACAGATGAGGGAACACAAACCGCTGACCGTGAAAAAGGAACGCTCGTCTTTGATCGTGTCACGTTCCGTTACCCAGGAGCTGAGACAGCCGTTTTATCCGATATTAGTTTTACGGCACGACCAGGTGAAGTGACGGCTGTGATTGGTGGGACCGGTTCCGGTAAATCAACGCTCGTCAATTTGATTCCCCGTTTTTATGATGTGACGGAAGGAAGCATTCGCGTCAATGGCGTTAATAGCCAGGACGTACCGCAAGAGGAACTGCGGTCGAAAATCGGCTTCGTTCCCCAAAAGGCGTTACTGTTCACAGGTACGATTGCCGAAAACATTCGTTTCGGGAAAGAGGACGCGACAGATGAAGAGGTCGCGCATGCAGCACAAATTGCGCAAGCGACGGACTTCATCGAACGGATGCCGGATGGTTACGATGCGCGGATCGAACAAGGCGGATCGAACGTCTCTGGTGGGCAAAAACAACGGTTGTCGATTGCTCGAGCCCTCGTTCGTCGACCGGATCTATATGTCTTTGATGACAGTTTTTCAGCACTCGACTTCAAGACCGATGCGGCCCTTCGAAAAGCGTTACGGGAAGAAACACGCGAAGCGACGGTCTTGATCGTTGCTCAGCGTGTCAGTACTGTCATCGATGCCGATCAAATCATCGTCCTCGATGAAGGGAAAGTCGCCGGAATCGGAACGCACGACGAGTTGTTTGCGAACAACGCCGTCTATCAGGAAATCGTTAAGTCACAACTATCAGAGGAGGAAATCGCATGAGTGAGAAGAAACGACCTGCCGGCGGTCCTCCGCCTGGTGGTCCCGGTGGCGGAAATATGATGATGCTTGGTGAAAAACCAAAGGATTTCAAAGCAACGTTCCGTCGTTTGCTTCGGTATTTGCGTCCGCGTCGGACGGCACTGATCGGTGTCTTTTTAGCAGCGATCCTCAGTACAGTCTTCATGATTGCCGGTCCGAAAATCATGGGAACGGCGATCACGGAATTGTTTGAAGGGGCGTATGCGAAATTCCAAGGTGTGCCAGGAGCAGAAATTGATTTCACGAAAATCGGACAGATCCTCTTGTGGCTCGCTGGACTGTATATCATCAGTAGTCTGTTCAATTACTTGCAACAGTATTTGATGTCGGGCATCGCTCAAAAAACAGTCTACGATTTACGTGAGGACGTCAACCATAAACTCGAACGCTTGCCATTAAAATACTATGATGGTCGTCCGAACGGGGAGACGCTGAGCCGCGTGACGAACGACATCGATACGATCGGGAGTACGTTACAACAAAGTGTGACATCATTCATCACGTCGATCGTGACGATTGTCGGGATTCTAATCATGATGTTGACGATTAGTCCATTGTTAACACTGATCTCGCTCGTCTCGTTGCCGGTCTCGATTTTTGCGATTCGTCCGATTTTGAAACGATCCCAAAAATACTTTGCCGATCAACAACGAACACTCGGTCAGTTGAACGGACACGTCGAAGAGATGTATACCGGACACTCTGTCGTCAAGGCGTTCGGACATGAACGCAAAGCGGTCGAGCAATTCGATGCCGTTAACGAGGAGTTGTATGAAGCAGGGCGCAAAGCGCAGTTCATCTCCGGGATCATCATGCCGATGATGATGTTCATCGGGAACATCAGTTACGTCCTGATCAGTATCGTCGGTGGGATTCTTGTCACGCAACGGGCGATCTCGATCGGGGATATTCAAGCGTTCATCACCTATACACGTCAGTTCACACAACCAATCACACAAACGGCGAACATCGCGAACATCGTCCAATCGACGGTTGCAGCAGCGGAACGTGTCTTTGAATTGTTGGATGAAGAAGAAGAGATCAAAGAAGTGACGACGCATCGTCTTGCGCAGGCTGAAGGAGCCGTTGCATTCGAACACGTTGATTTCGGTTACGGAAATGATCTCTTGATCGAGGATATGAACATTGATGTCGCACCGGGACAAACCGTCGCGATCGTTGGACCGACGGGTGCCGGTAAGACGACGATGATCAATCTATTGATGCGCTTTTATGAATTAAACGGCGGGACGATTCGGATTGATGGCATCGATACCCGTGAGATGTCACGCGAAGACTTACGGACGACGTTCGGTATGGTCTTACAAGATACGTGGCTCTTCAACGGTACGATCCGAGACAATCTTGCTTACGGTAAAAGTGGAGCAACCGAAGAAGAGATTATCGCGGCAGCGAAGACCGCACATGCTGATCATTTCATCCGGACATTGCCGGACGGTTATGATACGGTTTTAAACGAGGAAGCTTCGAACATCTCGCAAGGTCAGAAACAGTTGTTGACGATTGCTCGGGCAGTTCTTGCCGATCCTCCGATCATGATCCTTGATGAAGCGACCTCTAGTGTCGATACACGGACGGAGGTCTTCATCCAGCAAGCAATGCGACGGTTGATGGAAGGACGGACGAGTTTCGTCATTGCTCACCGTCTGTCGACGATCAAAGATGCTGATTTGATTCTCGTCATGAATCAAGGGCGTGTCATCGAGCAAGGTACTCATGAGGAATTACTCGAGGCAGATGGATTTTATGCGGATCTGTACAACAGCCAATTCTCTGAAAAAGAAGTCGTATGATATAAGGCAGTGTCGTCATGTAGACGATGCTGCTTTTTTTAGAAATGATTATTACAAATGTGTATTTTCACATACCGCAGTTATCCAATTTATTGTAGGAAAAACAAGAAACGCCACATTCTGGTACAGGTAAGGGTTTAACAAATCCTTTAGCTGGGGAAATTAAAGAAGTGTCAGAAACATATAATTTTATTTTAGGTGAAGGAGTGTGAAAAGATGAATAACATTTGGAACGGAACGTCGTTGAACTTGAACGGCATTCTCGGATCACTCGGCAACTTGCTTGGAGCGATCATCGTCTTTTTAATTGGATGGCTCATTGCTAAGCTGATTGCGAATGGGATTCAAAAAGCGTTAGAGAAATCTGGAGTCGTCAACAAGTTATCACCTCAAAAAGAAGGGGCGCCACCAAAGAAGAAAAAGTGGACACCTGAAAAAATTATCGGGACTGTCGTCTTTTGGATTCTCATGGTCTTCGTCCTGATCTTGGTCTTCAATATCCTTAATCTGAACATCATTGCAGGACCACTTGCGGATACGATGAGTACATTGCTCGCGGCAATCCCAAATATCCTGAAAGCAGCCCTCATTCTCCTCTTGGCATATGTCATTGCGGTCGTTCTCCGCATGATCATCGTCAAAGCAGGTACGAAGCTGATGGCGAATGACAAAGTACGTTCGAACAAGATGCTTCAAGGTCAGACAGATCTTTCAGCTTATCCAAAAATCGCAGGGGAGATCGTCTTCTACCTCGTCTTGCTTCTGTTCCTACCAGGTGTACTTGGTGCGTTGAACATTGAGAGTGTCTCACAACCGTTTAGCCAATTGTTATCGTCATTCCTTGGATTCATTCCACGCTTGATTGCTGCGGCAGCCATCTTCTTCGTTGGCTTCCTCGTAGCGAAAATCGTCCGCGATATCGTGACGAATTTCCTTCATGCTGTTGGAACGGATAAATTTGCATCTCGCTTCAATCTTGGGTCAAATGATCAAAAAGATTCGAAATCACTTTCGTCGATTCTTGGAACAGTCGTTTTCATCTTGATTCTGATTCCAATCACGATTTCAGCACTTGATCAATTAAATATTAAAGGAATTACAGGACCAGCGATTAACATGTTGAACGATGTCCTAGGTATGATTCCGAATATCATTATCGGGGTCGTTCTGATTCTTGTCGGTCTTTATGTCGGACGTTTCATCAAAAAATTCGTTACGGATCTCCTGTCACGTCTTGGATTCAATAACCTAACACGTCACTTGAAAATCGGGACGTGGGATGCGAACCAAGCGTCTACATCACCAGCTTCCATCGTTGGTGCACTCGTTGAGATCGTCATCGTCGTTCTCTTCGTCGTCGAAGCCTTCAACTTGATTGGTCTTGATTTCATGGTCGACCTCGGTCGTGCCGTCCTTGCTTTCTTGCCAAGCGTCTTGACAGCGATCATCATTCTCGCAATCGGGATCATCGTCAGCAACCTTGTCAAACGTACGATGGACAGCCTGTTCGGTAACTCTGAACTGAAAGTCCTCTCAATCGTTGCGAAGTATGCGATTCTTGCACTTGCTGTCTTCATGGCACTTGATCAATTGGGTGTTGCGGATACAATCGTCAACTCAGCCTTCATCTTGATCCTTGGAGCACTTGCGCTTGCTTTCGGTCTTGCCTTTGGTCTCGGTGGACGTGATAATGCATCGCGTTACCTCGATCGTCTGCAAAAGAAAGCAGATAACACGGAAGTCGACACATCGAATCTTCCAAGTAAGTCTGCATCGACTTCTTCTTCACCAAGCTTGAAAGATGCAGCAAAAGGTGCTGCGTCACAAGCAGCGGATGATGTCACACCAGATCGTGCACCACGTTCAGCGCGTTCATCTTCAACAGATGAAACGACACATGGTACACCAAAAGGTGCGTTGCCAGAAAATGATTTAGCACAACAAGATGATTATCCGATTGACCCAAATGATCATAAAGGGCCAAACCTCGATCATCCTAACAATCGTCCAAACCTCGATCACCCTAATGATCGTCCGTAATGAGAGTACGCCCTTTCCTCTAACTTTAGGGGAAAGGGTGTTTTCGCGTTGATGCATCAAAGCGTTGTCGTATTTTCACAAAAGTGGTTTGACCGCTTTGTGAAAAAATACAGAAAAAAAGACTTATCGAACCTGACATCATTTGTTATGATTAGAAAGTCAATTACCTAAATGATTTGAATATTCAGAAAAAAGAGAAAAGTTCGGAGGATGAAACATGAGTTTGCTTCGCAAGAAAGATGTCAGTGTAATGATGGATATGAAACAACATTCCAAACTGGCACGTCATTTATCAGGGTTTGACCTTATTTTACTTGGAATCGGTGCCATCATCGGAACCGGAATTTTCGTTCTAACAGGAACGGGTGCTCTTTATGCTGGACCAGCTTTACCGATCTCATTCATTATTTCTGCAGTCGTTTGTGCACTCGCAGCCCTTTGTTATGCTGAATTCTCATCGATGATTCCTGTTTCAGGTAGTGTATATACGTATACATACGCAACGGTCGGGGAACTTGTCGCCTGGATCATCGGGTGGTGTTTGATCTTAGAATATGGACTCGCTTCAAGTGCCGTTGCAACTGGCTGGTCAGGATATTTCCAGTCGCTCTTAGCAGGTTTCGGCGTCCATTTACCGACGGCTTTAACAGCTGCGCCAGGAGCTGTACCGGGAAGCGAGACATTCTTTAACTTACCGGCATTCTTGATTTTAATGGTCATCACGCTCTTGCTTTCGCTTGGCATTAAAGAAACAAAACGCGTCAACAATGTCATGGTACTCGTCAAAGTTGCCGTCGTTGTTCTTTTCATCGTCGTCGGGATTTGGTATGTCGAACCAGGCAACTATAAACCATTTGCTCCGTTTGGTATGAGTGGGATCTTACAAGCTTCGGCGATTGCCTTCTTTGCGTACCTTGGGTTCGATGCGGTTACATCAGCGGCAGAAGAAGTCAAAAACCCAGGACGTAACTTACCAATCGGAATCTTGGGATCGCTTGCGATCGTTACCGTTCTATACGTCGTCGTTTCGGCTATCATGGTCGGAATCGTTCCATTCAAACAGTTCGAGGGTGTCGATAGTCCCGTATCGCTTGCGTTAAAAGTCGCAGGTCAAGACTGGGTTGCTGGATTCGTTGACTTGGGTGCCATCGTTGGTATGACGACGGTCATCCTCGTCATGACATTTGGTCTTATTCGTCTCTTGTTCGCGATGAGCCGTGACGGACTCTTGCCGAAAGTCTTCTCGGATGTTAATGAAAAATCCCATACACCGGTCAAAGCGACATGGATCCTCGGAACAATCGCCGGTTTGATTGCCGGATTCGTGCCACTCGGTACACTTGCTGAATTGATCAACATCGGAACACTGGCAGCCTTCTCGCTCATCTCGATCGCGGTCATCGTCCTACGCCGGACGCGTCCCGATTTGAAGCGCGCCTTTAAGGTTCCGTTCGTACCAGTCTTACCGATTCTATCAGTCCTCGCTTGTATCATGTTGATGGTCAACTTACAGAAATTCACATGGATTGCCTTCTTCGTTTGGACAGCAATCGGACTGCTTGTTTACTTTGGTTACGGACGTAGCCGTTCTAAAATTCAATAAGTAGGGCACCCTTGGCGACAAGGGTGTTTTTGTCTGCAGGAAACCGCAAGAAAGATAGCGAAACTGCTCAGTGGAAAAGGAGGTTTTTCGATGATTCATATTCAACGCGCGCCTGACTTAAAAACAGCATATCAAACGATGCAGGATGGATTTCAAGATTATCTGATTCCGCTGCACTTATCAGAAGCAGAGTTTCAGAAGCGAATTCTCGAGCGAGACGGAAACCAGTTGGAACATTCGTTTATTGCCTACCATGGAGAAAAACCGGTTGGTCTTTGGCTGAACGGTTGGAAGGAAATCGATGGTCAACGCATCATGCGATGTGGAGGGCTGGGCATTTCACCGCAGTATCGACGACTTGGCATTGCAAAAGCCTTGTACCAAGCGCAACTGAGCCACGCTAAGGAAATCGGAATGGATGAACTGATGCTTGAAGTCATTCAAGGGAACGATCCGGCGATTCGATTGTATCAATCGCTTCACTACAAGATTGTTGGAGAAATTGGATATTTTCATTTAACCGATGAACATCAAAAATCCGCTTTGCCAGCGATCGAAGAAACAGAGTTCTTAAAACAGTATCGTGGACAAGGAGAATACATCTGGCAACAAGATCCTCATGTCATGCAACGCTTGCAGGCGAATTATTATCAACTCGAGGAAAGTGTCGTCGCTGTAGCGGAGGCTGCTTTATTGTCGGTCGTCGGTCCAGCAGAACATAAAGCAAGGCATGCGACAGAAGTCGTCCGCCATTTACCGGGAACGACCTATCATTATCAATCGACAGATGTACAAGTGTGGGAAGCATTACGTTCTGAAGGATGGATACAACGGGATTTGAAGCAATACATCATGCGTCAGTCACTAAAATAAGAAGGGAATGATTTTAACTACAAAAACCCTTAAATTTTTTATGTATGCTACTTTAAGATACAAAAAATATAAGGGTTTTATTTACTTAGGTAAGTGTCACTTTACAAAGTAATTCGTCTTAGAGCTATAGGCGTTCCATTCTTGAACTCCTTTTTTATATGTTTTGCTATTAAAACTTGAGGATAAGAATGAGTGTTCTTTGCCTTTTACCCATTTTCCTTTAGATAATTTTTTATCTTGGAACAAAAAGCCGACTTCGTCTCCAGCATTCGAGTAGATTGGAACTTGTAACAAGTCACTTTTCATCTTAGGTCGCATACCGTAAGACATGACTGTTCCTGGATGACGAATTAATTTTCCATTCTGAATCGAGAATGTAGTTAAACTCATATAAGAAGGTGTTTCTCGGAAAGAAAGTGAAAAGACGGTCGGATGACCGGATACATTTTTTAATTTCCCACTCGTGCGAAAATCGTGAGTAGCAATCACATACGGAAAATCCTTCGAGAATGTATAGCGGTAAGCTGTCGACGTGTTATTTACGTACAGAGAAAACTTCCCAGTGCATAACGAATCCTTTCCTTTTACCCACCAAAAGTCGTCTACTGTCGCTTTTCGGCAAGATGCTGCTTTAGATTGAACAGATACAGTATACTTTTTGTTTTTTGCATCGACAATCGTATACGTCTGTTTGACAGATTTAGGAGCAGCAGCTTCTGTCGATGAGATTAATGAAAGACTGAGGAGTATGGACATTCCAGCAATTACAAGTGGTTTCATCTGAAAGCTCCTTTCTAAAAATGAATTTATTCCATTTTATAACAAATGAAAAAACGCCGCTATACTTTAACGGCGTTTTTTGTAGTCTTCAATCATTCGAGCGTGAGAACCGACCAAGTGATCGGGTAAGTCGTCTAGCGAAACGAACTGAAGCTTGATGCTTTCGTCACTTTGCTTTAACGTTCCGATCGGATGTTCACCGATATAGGCGAGAGTGACGCTTTGAAAGACGTCTCCGTTCGCTAAAATCGTCACGTATTGCGGACCGGAGTAGACATCGAGTAACGTCAATCGTTCGACTTCCAGTCCAGTCTCTTCGAGGAGTTCCCGACGAGCGGTCTCTTCCGGTGATTCCGCCCATTCCATTAATCCACCTGGCAAACCGAAGCGAGCTTGTGCTTCGTTCCGTTGTTCCAGCAAAATGTGTTCATGTTGCACGACGAGGACAACGGAACCGACGAGAATGACCGGATCGTGACCGATTTTTCGACGTAACTGTTCGACATAATTCATTTCAGTGCTCCTTGGTGAAACGGACAACCCGTCACAGGCGCTGTCTGTGTTGATTTTGGAAAGAAGTTCGGTCGTTTGATTTCTGGGTCGTAATCTTTATGGAACAGATGCGTCGTTGCACCACTCATCGGTGGCACGAGCCAGGACCATTCCCCGGTGACATCGCGACCGCATGCCGATTCATTTTTTTCGAAACGAGCGAACTGTTTGGCAGCGGTATGGTGATCGACGATCGTAACACCAGCGCGTTCAAAAGATTCGAGTACGGCGACGTTCAGTTCGACGAGCGCTCGGTCTTTCCAGAGTGAACGTTCACGCGAGGTGTTCAGACCGAGTTGCGTCGCGACGAGTGGCAATAGATCGTAACGATCCGTATCGGCGAGATTACGAGCGCCGATTTCTGTTCCCATATACCAACCGTTGAACGGGGCACACGGATAAACAATACCGCCAATTTCAAGCTGCATATCAGCAATCATCGGTACGGCATACCAGCGGACTTCGCGACCATCAAACAGGTCATAGTCAGGATGTGTGATGCTGACTTCGAGCACGAGCTCGTCTGGAATCGGATGCAGACTACGTTGTCCATCGAGTTCAATCAAGAGAGGAAGGATGTCAAACGGTGTCTTTGCCCCTCTCCAGCCAAGTGCTTCACATTGTCGTGTCAGTTGGACAGAAGCCGGATCGCCGATGATTCCTGTTGCAGTCTCATAACCAGCGTAGCGAATCAGTTGGTGATTATGCAGCCGCACACGTGTCGGATGAAAAATCGTGATCGTCGAACGAATTCGTCCTTCATTCGTCGCGAACCGGATATGCTCAAATAACGCGTCGCGGACCGCTTCGACGGTCAACGCATCCCGCGCGTCAAAGACATGAAGTTGCTCCCAAAAGAGGCGTCCCACACATCGGTTACTGTTGCGCCAAGCGAGCTTAGCACCGAATGCGAGCTCGGAAGCCGTCTGTTCATATGTTCCTGTCGTTTGAATCGAACGGATGACTTCTTGCTGACGTCCGGACATTTCGGGGTATTGCTCTATATAAGAAGTAAAGAAGCGTTCTGCTTCGGATTGAATGAATGGGTCCACGAATCGAAATCCTTTCTGAAAAACAAGCACGATACAATCTCTGTTCCTAGTGTACCCCGCGAAGAAACGAAGCGCCAAACTTGAATGATGTATAAGGTTGTTATAAGTTCAAAAGACTCCAAAAATTTTAAAGGAGTTATGAAATGGAGGATAGTGTAGAGAATGAGTTGAAAGTGAGGAAATTTGTATGTCTTTAATCAAACCTGTATTTGCCCGTTTTTTTGGTGAAGCCTTTTTTGATAAATCGGCTCAGCTTGCCTATTATCTGATGTTGTCCTTATTCCCATTCTTATTATTTGTGGTTGGGATCGTCTCGTTCTTACCGTTTACGTCGGAAAACGTGCTGGATTTGATTCGACCATTTGCTCCAGCAGAAACGTACGACTTGATTCAGCGGAACGTCGTCGGAATCTTTGATCAAGGCGGCTTTAAGCTTGCCTCGATCAGTTTCATTGCCGCTTTTTGGCTTGCTTCGATGTCGGTCCAGTCACTTGTCCGCTCGCTAAATGATGCGCTCGAAGTGACACGGAAAGCACCGTTTTGGCGCGGGCTGTTGCAAGACTTCGCCTTTACAATCGGGATGATGATCATCTTACCGATTTCATTGATTGTTCCGATTTCAGAGAAACTAACACGACGTTTCATCAATCATTTTTCAATCGTTGCTGATTTCGTAACGAACTATTCATGGATTTGGTTCTTATTCCGCTGGGGACTCGGAACATTGTTCTTACTTGTCTTTTTCATCTTATTGTATCGGATCCTACCGAGTGTCCATTTGACGGTTCGTCAGGTACTTCCCGGGGCGATCTTCGCAACGATTGCTTGGCAAGTCGTTTCGGAATTCTTCTCTTACTACGCTGAATTTGGGAGTTACGACCGTCTTTACGGTCAGCTTGCCGGAATCATCGTCTTGATGACATGGTTCTATTTATCTGCTGTTGTTTTGATGTTAGGGGGACTGATGAATGCGGAACGCATGCGTCAGAAAAAAGAAGCAAAAATCATGAAGCCGCAAAAAATCAAAGAAGAAAGCGTGCGTTAATCATTTTGAACACACAAAAGCAGCTGACGATGTGTCAGCTGCTTTTTATTAAAAACATATATCTTAGTAGGATCATAGGAAGAGATAAATGAATGTGCTTCATTTAAGCACATGCTACGACAAGCCAGCATCAGCGCGTTACAGTTAAATAAAATAACATCCAATAAACGTCACGTAACGTAAGCTAAATAAAGGAGGCGAAGGGAGATGAAGAAACGAATGTGGACAGTTTTATCCGTCATTGGTCTCATCGTCGTCATGGTCGGGGGATACTTCGTGTTCCAGCAACAGCAGGCAAAATCAAGTGGTAGTAAGAAATTGAGTTATCAACCGGAAGAGACGGCAATCTTAGCTGGAGGATGCTTCTGGTGTATGGAGCCACCGTTTGAGGAGTTAAAAGGAGTTAAATCGGTCATTTCCGGTTACACGGGCGGTGATGTTAAAAATCCGACATACAATCAAGTATCGGTGGAGACGACAGGGCATCGGGAAGCGGTGTTAATCACGTTTGACCCAAACGTCATCTCATATAAACAATTACTCGATGTCTACTGGCGTCAGATTGACCCGACGGATGCAAACGGTCAGTTCGTTGACCAAGGGGAATCGTACACGACAGCGATTTTCTACACGAATGAAACACAAAAAGAAATTGCAACGCAATCGAAACAGGGTTTAGAGAAACAACAGGTTTTTGATGAAAAAATCGTCACACCGCTGATTGCAGCAGGTCCTTTTTACGAAGCGGAGGCATACCATCAGGATTATTATTTAACGAATGAGAAAAAATATAAGTTTTATCGGGCAGCTTCTGGACGCGATGACTTTATCAATCGCTACTGGAACGATCAACCAAAACTTAACCTTCCAACGTATCCAAAATTATCAGACGCAGAAATTAAAAAGAAATTAACCGCCATCCAGTATAAAGTGACACAAGAAGACGGGACGGAGCCGGCGTTTGATAATCCGTATCATGACTTAAAGGCAGACGGGATCTACGTCGATTTGATTTCTGGCGAACCACTGTTTTCATCAAATGATAAATATGATTCGAAGACAGGATGGCCAAGTTTTACAAAACCACTTGAGCCGGGGAATATCATTGAGAAAAGGGATTTTTCAATCGGCATGAAACGGATGGAAGTTCGGAGCCGACATGGGAATGCCCATCTTGGACATGTCTTCTCGGATGGTCCGAAACCGACCGGACTTCGATATTGTATGAACTCGGCTGCTTTACGTTTCATTCCGAAAGAGGAATTGAAACAAGAAGGATACAGCGAATATGTAGCAGATTTTAAATAATCATTAAAGGCATTCAATGCGTGTGAGCATTGAGTGCCTTTCCTTTCAAAATTGTAAGATACATCCATAAAATAAATATCCATTTTATCCATATCCTGTTTATAATCAAGGTAAAGTACGTCCATTTTGAAGGAGGAACATCTGTGAAGAAACTGATGATTTGGGTCATGCTGAGCTGTCTGATTTTGACGCTTGGAGTAGGACCTACGACAGCAAAGGCGGAGACTGCCCTTGCTAAAGCAACGCTTTTGAAAGCAGGTCAAGAGACGACGCTTGAAACAGGAACGGAAGAAAAAAATACATATTGGTACCGCGTCAATCATGAAGCGGGTGTAGAAAAAACTGCCTCTCACTTCGAGTTATCAATCGATACGGATCAACCTGTTCAAGTAACAGCTTATCCGAGCGAAGCGATGGCTGCAGAAGACGATACGTTTGATCGTTACCGGACAGAAGCAGAGCCAAATGAAAAAACACCGACAAAACTAGCTGTTCCATACGCATGGGATGGACCGTATTATGTCAAAGTAGAATATTACCCGAACATCGAAGAAGGGAAGACGACAAAAGCAGCGCACGCTAAACTAACGTATAACAACGTCAAATTGCCGGTTGAGTATGAACCGATCAATGATATCAGCTGTATGGCAGAAGAATCGCTCAAACAAACAAAAGAAGAAAAACCGATGCTTGCGCTCATGCACTCGATTCAAAAACAAGTATTGAGCCAATCAGATGCTGGACGCGCTTTGACATCGCTTTACTACAAAGCATCGCCTTATGTCGTCAAAACACTTTTATTTAACAAAGATAAGCGTCAACAAGCATACGAAGATTTAAAAACATTGAAACCAGCGATGGAAGCACTCGTGCGTGGAACGTCATACACGTTGACGAAAGCTGATCAACAAGCTGTCGATCGTCTTTACAAATTATCACGTGAAGCGTCACCTACTGTGATCGCTGAAGAGATTGATGGATATGCAAATAAAATGGATATCTCGAAATTAAGTGGTAGTTCGTTAAGCGAAACATTCCAGTCAATGGGTATGAGTATCCAATCAAAAGAAGCAACACGTTACATCGTCAAACTAAAACCAGGTAAGATGAACCGTTCGATGAAGATTGCGGGCGTTCAGGCAAATGATGTAGAACGTTTATCCCTTGGCAATGCGGGAGACTTCGTCATCGTAACGGAAGATCCAACTGTTAAAGGTCAATCAGCGGCAGCATTAAAACAATCACTCAACCGTTCGTCAGCGGTCGAGTACGTTGAAAAGATTCAGACGTACCGGGCGACGAAGGATATCAACTTTGATTATCAATGGGCCGTCAACAAAAAGACTGTCTTCGAGCAATTCGATAACGTTGGAATCGGTTTTGAAGCGTTCCAACAACGTTTCGGAACGAAAAAATTAGCGCCTGTGAAGATTGCGGTCATCGATACAGGTGTTGATTATCGTTTGAAGGACTTACAAGGCAAAGTTGATATCGCAAATGAAAAGAACTATGTTTCTGTTAATGGAGACGGGGACGCAATTGATGACAACGGTCACGGAACACACGTGGCAGGCGTCATCGCAGCAACGATGAACAATGATTACGGTATCCAGGGAATCCATCAATCGGCACAAATCCTGCCGGTTAAAGTCTTGAATGCGAACGGTGAAGGGGAAACAGACGCCATCGCACTCGGGATTAAATATGCAGTTGATCACGGCGCAAAAGTCATCAATATGAGTCTTGGTGGCGGTGAGAGCCGGACGATGGCTTATATGATGAAATATGCAGCAGATCATGGTGTTACGGTCGTAGCTGCTTCAGGAAATGACTACGACATGATGGTCGGTTACCCAGCGAACTCGGAATACGCGATTTCTGTCGGAGCGACGAACCCTCTCGGAATGGTCGCGGATTATTCAAACTATGGTGTTGGACTTGATGTCGTAGCGCCAGGATCAAAAGTGGCTAGTTTGATTCCAGACGGTAACACGGTGTACATGGATGGAACAAGTATGGCTTCGCCACATGTTGCCGCAGTAGCGGGTATCTTGAAATCACTAAATTCGAAACTGACACCAGCGCAAATCGAACAAATCTTGCGCAAGAGTGCAGAACCGCTTGCGTTTGAAAATCTGAATGACTGGTATGAATTTGAAGATGAGGACGAAGATGGTGAGAAAATCGAGCCTGAGTTCCCAGCTTACGTCAGTCCAGTCGCTGGCTACGGGAAAGTCAGTATTCCACGTGCGATCTCCCAGTTGAACTTGAACGGGAACGTCAATGATGTCTACGATAACCAACTAGTTGTTTCTGGAACAGTTAAGACAGGGACGAAAGTTGAAGTGTGGGCAGCTGTCGTAACAAAAGATAAGAATGGCAAAGAAACAACAACGAATAAAAAGTTAGCTGCAACAACAGCACAAGCAGGAAAATACAGCGTCAAGATTCCGCGTCAAAACCAAAAAACAGTTCTGACTGTTCGCTATGCAAATGGATTAGACGTCACATCGGAACGGACAGAAGTCCTTCCTGGAAAAGCACCAAAAGCACCAAAAGTGAATGCGATTCTTGCCGGTGCGACAAAAATGACAGGTACAGCTCTCGCGGGTGGTACGATTACAGTCAAAGATGCGAAACAAAAGAAAATCGCCACAGCGAAAGTCGATGCAAAAGGTAAGTTCAGCGCGAAGTTACCAAAGCAAGTGGGTGGTTCAAGCTTGATCGTTACGGTAACGGATATTGCAAAACGAACAAGTAAACCGACGATCGTAAAAGTCTTACCAGCACCAAAGGCACCAAAAGTGAAATCGGTCTATGCCGGTCAAACGAAAGTAACCGGAACAGCTGAAAAGAAATTGAGCGTCTACGTAAAAGATGCGAAGAAAAAAGTCATCGGAAAAGGAACGGTTTCTTCTAAAGGAAACTATTCCGTCAAAATTCCGAAGCAAAAAGCAAAAGTGAAACTGTCGGTTTACGTTAAGAATACGCGCGGACAACTCAGTCCCGTAACGTCTGTGACAGTGAAGAAAGCGAAAAAGTAAGAGGGTAGAAAGACCTTTTTTCGGGTACATTCCGAGAAAAGGTCTTTTTTTGGATATCCTAGCTGTTGCTTCGAAAGCGTTTCTATTATATTAAATCTATAGAAACAAATGAAAAAGCATCATTCAACGAATGATGAGGAGGATACATTCATGGTGAATTGGATTCGGCGACGAATCGGTCGGCAGTTGCTGACTGTTTTTTATGCGGTACTGATCGTAGTATCGATTACTTCGTTCTTTGTCTATGACTACATGGAAGGACGAATCGAAACATCAAAACAGAATCTCGAGACAATCAGTGAACAAAATCGCCGAGCCAATGATTTATGGGACAATTGGCAAACGGTTCAGTTCGGTTTACGCGGATTCGTCATTTTTGGTAATCAGGAACGGTTTGATGAAATCCAAGCGCTCCGAACAGATATCAAAAGTGAGACAGATTGGTTCATGCGAAACGCCAAAACGGATGAAGAAGAAGAATTCGCGGCACAAATGACGAATTTATATGAACTGTACTATGACGTCTTATTTCCGCTGACCCAGTCTTACGTCAATGAAAAAAAGGCGAATCGGATCAATGAAGACTTTTTACAGGGGGATAGTCTATTTTCCTTACCAATTGCGAAACGACTCGTTGAACAAGGACAGTTAAAGCCAACTGCAGACGGTTCGATCGATATTACGCCAGATATTGAAAAAGCATCTGCGGCACTTGATGAATACCGGACGAATCTCAGCCAACAACAAGAAACAGCTGTCGGGGAACTGCGGAGTGAAGTCGCGAAGTCACAATGGATTTGGATCTCAAGTATCGTTGTGCTCGTCGCATTCATTCTCTTATTCGTTCACCCGTTCCTTCGCCGGATGACGCGGCAGTTGTTACGATTAGTAGACGATAATCAAAAACTTGCTCGCAAGGAACCAATTGAAATCGATAAGACGACAGAAAAACGTCCAGACGAAATCGGATTATTACGTGCTTCCTTTAATCGGATGGTCGTGACGACGAATTCTCATACGGATGCGATGCAAGGTAAAAATGAAGAATTGCAAGCGCAAAGTGAGGAATTGCTCGCGCAACAAGAAGAGTTACAGGCGCAACAAGAGGAACTCGAAGAAGCGTATCAAACGACGAAAAAGAATGAGGAAAAGTTGCGATTACGTAGTGAACTAACAGAGGCACTTGCCGTTCGCGAAACTGTCGAATCGTATCCAGCAATCGTTCAAAAGATGATCGATATCACTTCTTCAGAGTACGGTGCTCTATTGCTTTATGAAGAAGGGCAGTTTATGGGTGCAACAACAAACGGCATGACGATGGACTATTTAAAAGATCTCCTGAAAGATGAGATGTCCGTCATCAATCGATCGGTTCGCAAGATGGAATTCGTTCAATCGGAGAAGCGCGTTACACGTGAAAAAGAGCATCCGTATTCCTTTAGTACGTATGAGGTGACGATTCCGGTTCAAGATCCAGAAACGCATGAATTGATTGCTGCCATCTATCTCGTTCGCTACAAATCTGCATATAAAGGACAACAGCTGACGGATATTCGCGAGTTTGCGCAACAAATGACGCTTTCACTTCTACGGACGCGTTCTTATGAAGGAATGCGTCAGGAAAAAGAAAAGACCGAGCAAGTGTTGGACTCAATTCGAGAAGCGATCATTTATCTCGAGGATGGAAATGGAGAGTTATACGTCAACCGTCCATTGTTTGACTTGATTCCAGAACTTCAAACGGAATTCACAGTAGATCGAACGTTACCTTCGAGTGAGTACGTCATTGATGTGATGCGTCAGTTGGTGGATGATGTTGAAGCCTTTAATACGTATCTGGATTTAATTCGTTCCGGTAAGATTTCACCGGACAAAGTCCGATTTGATGTTCGAAACAATACGGCGCATCTAGAAGTCTACGCGGAACGCATTGATGTCGTCGGGGGATGGAAGGGAATCATTCTCGTCTTACGGGATATTACCCGGGAAACAGAAGCCGATCGTCTAAAAACAGAACTTGTCTCGACTGTGTCACATGAATTGCGAACGCCGCTCTCATCGATTTACGGTTTTACAGAGTTGATGCTAAATCGAAAGATCGATGACTCAAAACAGCAGAAGTATCTAGCGACGATCCATAATGAGACAGAACGCTTATCGAACCTCGTCACGGACTTCTTAGACGTTCAACGGATGCAGTCGGGTGGACAGTTGTACCAAATGGCACATCTTGATTTGCTCAGCCTAACTGAACAAGTGATGTCCCTGTATGACGCTTCAAGTGAACGACACGATCTTCATTTGCAATTGCTCAGTCCGGATCGTCCATTCATATTAGGAGATGAAGACCGGATCAAACAATTGATGAGTAACTTGATCAACAATGCAATCAAGTATTCTCCCGATGGCGGACGTGTAGATGTCTGGATCGATACGAAAGATGATCAAGCCATCATTGAAGTGAAAGATGAAGGAATTGGAATTCCTCACCATGCATTTGCCCACTTATTTGATAAATTCTATCGTGTCGATAATTCCGATACACGTCGAATCGGTGGAACTGGACTCGGTTTATCGATTTGTAAAGAAATCGTCAAAGAACATGAAGGCGTCATCCACGTCGAATCTGAAGTCGGTAAAGGCAGTCGCTTCATCATCGTCTTACCGCTCAGTTTAAGTGAATCGATCGAGTCGACAGAAGAGAATCGACGTTCTAGTTAAAGAAAACATGATGTATTTCTGTTAAACCGTGTTCAATCCGCTAGGTGCGAGCACGGTTTTTTCTTATGTTTGAAACGAGTAATCTTGTCAAAAAAGATTTCAATAAAATAAAAAAAGAGTGAATAAACAGCAATCCTGAACCGATATACCTATAGGACAAACGAACTATGGTTAAAAAAGGAAAGGGGGAATCGTCATGTATGAGAAATGGCTGGGAATCGTTATAGGCTGGTTACTGTTTCATATCGGCTGGGTGACGTATATGGGCACGGAAACGGCAATTGGACAAGTCGTTAACAGCCTGTTCACGATCGGTGGTGTAACGATCTCCCTCTATTTGATTTGGCGGGCACAGCGACGCCAGGCAAGACGCCCTTTTACTTACCGCTTATTTCTTCTATTATTATTCGCTAATGCGATGCTTGGTATCGGCGAATGTGGACAGCTCCTATACTTCCTGCAAGGACGTACACGAACGGAACCGTTTGATTGGATCGACTTGATCTTCAGTCTTCAAATCTTGATCTATATCATTGCTTTCGGTTATTTCCTGCGTAATCGACGACAAGAAGTCAATTTGCGGGTCTTTTTGTTCGATGAGTTCATCATTTTAGTCGTTGCAGGATCTCTTTCGTGGCACTACTTAGTGACGCCTTATTTAGAAGCAAATGCCTTGCTGACGATCGAAACGCTTTTATGGCTTCGCTATCCGATCGGTGATTTATTGTTGCTCGGTGGAATGATTGTCTTATTCTTTGGTTTGATGAAGCGTGGCAATGGCGGCTCGTTATTATTGATTCTACTCGCATTTCATTTTCAGTTACTCGCTGATCTATTATACGTGGTACTCGAACGATTTGATTATCCATTTCCTTCGAGTTGGCTCGATCCGTTATGGTTAGCGACTGTCCTGATTGTCGGGCTTGCCGCGTATCGCTTTGATGCTGAGGAATCTCTCGTTCCTCTTGACGTTACACGGAGGTGGATCGATGTCTTACGTTTGATCACTCCTTACTTATTCTTATTGATTCTATTCGTGACGATGGCACGACAAACGATTAGTTGGAACGGTTTGACGATTGGATTAATGATTGCGATTCCGTTGTTGATTTCCCGTCAAATCCGGATTGTTGTTGACAATCAACGGTTGCGCGAAAATCTCGAAGCGAAGGTGGAAGAGCGAACGGAAGCATTAGCAACTGCCATGGAGGAGATGCGACACATGGCATATCACGATGCCTTAACAGGGTTACCGAATCGATATCTGTTTGCGCGACTGTTCCAAGACGCCTTGTACCGAGCGGAAGCGACTGACGGGCAGGTTGGGTTGTTCTTTATTGACATCGATCACTTCAAAGAGATTAACGATACGTATGGACATCATGTCGGAGATCAACTCATCGTCGATGTCACGACACGTCTACAAAAGAAATTGCCGCCCAATACAGTCATTTCAAGACAAGGTGGAGATGAGTTCGTCGTCTTGTTATTTGACGTTGAACAAGAAGCAGAAGTGGTGCAGTGTGGGGAACATCTCGTTTCCTTGTTCCGACAGCCGTTTCACCATGGTATCATTCCACTTCCGGTAACAGCGAGCATCGGTGGAGCAATCTATCCGGCGCATGCAGCCTCGCGATCGGACTTGATCGAGCAAGCAGACCTAGCGATGTATGAGGCAAAACGTCGCGGGAAGAATCAATTTTGCTTGCATGATCCAGCGATAATGAACACATGAACGTCGTCACATTCAAAAACACGCTCGTATACCGAACCTTATCGGATCAGTCATACGAACGTGTTTTTTTGATGCCGATCATTTCTTTTGCGTGCGTGCTAAGAACGTTTCAATGACTTCTGGATTCGTCACAGCTTGATTACATGCATCGCTGTCGATACACATATGATGACCAATCGTCTGATGCTGTTCAGTCGAACGGCGTGTCGTGACAGTTACGAGTGTAATATCACTATACGTATGACAAATCGCACAAATCCCTTTTTGAATCGATGGTAGATAGGTACCTTCTACGCCAATCCATTCACCATTCAAGGGATAGACGAAATATTTTTTCCGATTTCCGGTATCGTTCCAGCTTAAAAACGTCGTGTGTGTCCACTCAAAGGAGTGAAGTGACGGAATGTGTAACTTTTTCGTTTTTTTAAAGAGCTGTCGGATCCGTGATTCAGAAATACTCGGAAACGGTTGGACGAACGGTTCGACATGTGCTAAATACGCGAGGAGATCCTGTTCGGATTCAGCGTCACGAATGTTCGTCAGCAAGATTTCCTGTTCCGGTGTAAGTATTGGCAATAGATCAAATATCTTTTCAGCGGCACTGTACCGAACAGCATCACGAACATCGGGGTCATGAACAGCTGCGAATTGATGTTGCAGCAGCTCGACTTGATTCCGAATGAAATTGTATTGATAGGGTAGTAAAAATGCGTCCATTCTCGTTCCTCCTTTTCTTTTCATCGTACCGTAATTTGGCAACAGAACAAAGCGACATTTTAGTTTTTCAGACTTCTACAGCGGGAATTAAATAACAGACTGAACGAGGAGGTGAAAAGAGAAGTGCAGTATTTAACATTTTTACGCTTGATGAATGTAGGAGCATTCCTCTTTGCAATGCTAGCACGCGTCGTTTGGCAACAGCCGATGACCATTCTTAAGTTATCTCTTGTTCCTGCACCATTCTTTGACGCCATTGCCGGTGTCGTGTTTACGACATTATTGATTTGGTGTATTCGACCGGTACGTGCCTTCCCTGCGGATCGAGAACTGATTGAAGATATCGGAGGGTGGCTTGCATTATCACTCGTGACGCTTGGAATCAGTAGTATGAGTGGCCCCCCTTGGGAACTCGTCTCGACGACGATTTCTTTCATTAGCCTTTGCTTAGTCTATATGAAAATTCAACACCATCCCCGGCGTTCGCCGTGGATGCGCTCTCCATTTTCAGTGTTGCTTGCCTGGATCAGTACGATGCTATTGATTTTACCATTTCGGATCTTGTCGGATTTTCAGTTCACTTCTCTATTCAGTCTTTCCGAAACCCAATGGAGCACGATTGCGCTCGCATTAGCTGTTATCGGTGGACTCCTGTTCATCGCAATCCATTCAGATTGGGTATTTGGTCTCGCACTCATCTGGTATTTAGCTGGACTATTGTTTAACGAACGTCTCATTCTCTTGCAACAAATCGTAGCGGGAATTGGCATAATGTGTGTTTTACTCCTATGTTATTACGTCTTTCAGAAACGTCAACGTCTTTTTCGACAGCATTCACCTAAGTCTTCTTCATCCTAGTCATGTTTTAGATGAATTTGGGGTATATCTCATATAGTTGCTATAAAAGGGGGAGACGTGTGTCATGGGAAAAAAACAATGGATTGGTGTCTATCAAAATGAGACGGATTTGATTCGAAAAATTGAGGATCTACATTTTGCGGGTTATCTAGAAGAAGATTTGTATGTCGTGTTGCAAGACAAAACCGATATGGCGATGTTACGCGGGCAATCAGCGGCGCAACTGGTCTCCGGTAAACGGACGCTATTTGAGCGATTTACAGGCAAACCGGCTTCGGCCGAGGAAATTCAAACCGCCTTCACGGAACTCGGATTACCGGAGTCGGATATTCGTCAACATGTCTTACGTGTCCAGCAAGGCGATTATGTCCTGTTGGCAGACGAAGCAGGGGCTTCTCGTCCTGCGCCGGAACCAAAAAGTATTCTGGAAACAGAGCCAGAGGGAATCGAAGCGGAACGAAAACTTGATCACGAAAACCGTGCCCTTGAAAATGAAAATGATCGGATGTTGTAAGAGAGTCGTGCGGAAAGGATGAATCTTGATGGAGAGCCAATATCATACGATTTTGGTAGCAGTCGATGGATCAGAGACAGCAGATTTAGCATTTGAGAAGGCAGTGAAATTTGCCAAACATGATCATGCTAAACTCGTCATCGCCCATGTTATCGATATTCAGACGTTTGCTAACGTACGTGCCAATAAACGTTTCATTGATCAAAACGTTACCGAATATGCACAAGAATTGCTCGATCGTTACGAAAAGCGGGCACGAGAAGCAGGTGTCGAGAAAGTTGAGCTGATCATCGAAAACGGCTCTCCGAAAACACTGATTCCAAAGGTCATCGCACCACGCGTTGGTGCGGGTCTGATCGTCTGCGGAGCAGTCGGGACGAATGCGATGGAACGAATCATGATTGGGAGTGTTTCTGAAAACATTTCCCGTTATGCAAAATGCGATATCTATATCGTCCGTCCGAAAACCTTGAAGTGACATAAAACAGCACACATCGGCTGATGTGTGCTGTTTTATGTCACGTTAGAAAATAATAGAAAATGCCTAATAAAATCAGAATGATCGGGAGAAAAATGAAATACATCCAAGACATATTTTTTGCCGAAGTCTTGTGATCGTACTGCTCTTCTGCTGGTTGCTTAGCAATCCGCAACGTAAAGATGAGTCCGACGAGACAAATGACTAATGCGATCCAAAATAAAGTCAACATAAGCATGCTCCTCTCTTCCTTTATCATACAGAAATTGGTCATGTTCTGCATCGGTAAGTTGTGACAGTTTAGAGTTGACAGACTTCTAGTTGAGGGGCTAAACTAACTTCATAAGTTTAGGGGGTAAACTAAAAATGAAAGACAATTTACGTGAAGCAGTCCTCCTGTTTGAAGAAGTCATGATCCACGGAACAGAACGCGTGTTGAAGTCGGTCGAAGCACCCGTTTGGCAAATGTACTCACCGGAACAACTTCATGTGTTGAAGCTCGTCGGAAAATATGGACCGATTTCGTCCGGACGTCTCGCGGCAGTACAGGGTGTTCACAAAAGTGCCATCTCGAACCGGCTGAAAAAGTTGACGGAAAAAGGTCTCGTCATCGTCGAACGTCGAGAAGATGATCACCGAACGAAGTACATCTCTTTGACGGAAGCAGGTCGGTTAGTGGCAACTGAAGCGGAGCAAGAAATCTATACGTATCTGGAGAATTTGATTGAAGGAAAAGTCGAAGAAGAAGAAATCATCCAGTTCATCGAAACCTTTAAGAAAATCAAAGAGATTCTGCAGTTGAACGTCTAAAGCCAGAATAGAAGGAAGAGGAGAATCAGACATGCGACAAATCGTCAAATGGCGCTGGGCAATTCTTGCATTATTGCTCATCGTCACAGTAGGTTTACTATTTACGGCACCAAACTTGGCAAAACAAGCAGAGGACGCAGGGGCGATTCAGCTTGCAAATGATGCTGATTCACAGCGAGCAGCTGATATTTTAGAAAAAGCGGGAGCAAGCGAAGAAACGATCTCGCTTGTCATTCCGCTCAAAGACAAAGTCAGCGATGCCGATCGAAAGTCGATCGGGCAAATCGTTCAGGATTTAGAAGCACTCGATCGTCCGGTCACGGATGTGCTCGATCCGTTTGAAAACAAAGAGACGGAAGGACAGCTCGTCTCAAAAGATAAAAAGACGGTCCTCGTACCGATCACAGTCGACGGTTCGCAAGAAGAAATCGTCAAACTGGCAAAACAAATCCGGACGGATCTTTTACCAAAGGATCAAACGATTTATCTAACGGGTGAAGCGTTAATCAACGATGACGTCAATACAAGCTCACAAGAAGGGTTGAAGCGGACGGAACTGATTACCGTCGGGTTGATTTTCGGACTACTTCTGCTCGTCTTCCGTTCCATCGTCACACCGTTCGTACCACTTGTGGCAGTGGGCTTTACGTACCTGATCAGCCAATCACTTGTCGCCTTTTTCGTCGACTGGTTCGGATTCCCGGTATCGAACTATACGCAAATCTTCCTCGTTGCCATCCTGTTTGGGATTGGGACGGATTACTGTATCTTGCTACTGAGCCGGTATAAGGAAGAATTGACGGCAGGACACGATGTCGAGACAGCGATCGTCAACACGTATAAGACAGCAGGGCGTACGTTACTAATCAGTGGTCTTGCTGTTCTTGTCGGTTTCTCAGCGATTGGGTTTGCGGACTTCCCAATCTTCAAATCATCGGTCGCTGTTGCGGTTGGGATTGCCGTCCTCTTACTCGTCTTATTTACACTTGTCCCCTTCTTCATGGCGACACTCAAAGAAAAATTATTCTGGCCGTCAAAGAAGGCAGCGAGTCACCAAGATAGCAAACTGTGGTCACATTATGGTGGGTTATCGATCCGTCGTCCTTTACTTGCGATGATCATCGTTGCGATCGTCACGGTCCCGACACTCTTTACGTACGATGATGACCTCTCGTTTAATACTGTCGATGAGATTGGTGCGAAGTATGATACGGTCAAAGGACTGAATGCGATCTCGGATGGATTTGGAGCAGGTGAGTCGCTCCCGGTCAATGTCATTCTTAAGAGCGACAAAGATTTGATTACAGAAAAGACAGTTCCTTATGCGGAACAGTTGAGTCGTGAGCTCGTGAAAATCGACGGGGTCAAATCGGTTCGTTCGATTTCTCGTCCGACAGGCGAAATCATTAATGACTTCTACGTCGATCGTCAATTAAAACAAGTTGCTTCCGGCATGAAGAAAGCAACCGCCGGTCTTACGGACGTTCAGTCTGGTCTGACGACAGTTGAAGACAATCTCAACGGTATCACAGGACAACTACCGGCAGGAGACTCGGCTTCAGCAGGAGCAAGTCAGTTGCAACAAGCAGCAGACGGACTTGGACAGATCAACCAACAGTTGACGCTCGTCGGTCAAGGTCTGCAATCGACTCAAAATATCCCGCAAACCATTGGGACATTAAATGCCTTGTCTGGTCAATTGAGCCAAGTTCAATCTGGCATCAGTCAAGCAGCAAGTGGAATAGCCTCACAAGGAGCACAAGCCGGTCAACTTGGAAGTGGGCTGACACAACTTGCGGATGGTGTTGGTCAAGCAAACACAGGGCTTGCGAAAATTAGTAATGGTCTAGATGACATCTCGAATTTGTTAACCGAGATGGGACAAGCGACATCGATCCGTGGGACAGGTGTGTTCGTGCCAAAAGATACGTTATCGGACAAGGCCTTTAAACCAGCAATTGACCGTTACGCGATTGATCAGCAAACCGGATTGAAGTTTGAAGTCATCCTCGAAGATGATCCGTATTCACCAGAAGCGATTCAAACCGTCGCTGCAATCAAAAAGACGACAGCGAATACGATCAAAGGAACACCGTTTGAAGACAGCACCGTCGCATATGGCGGGATTTCAAGCGTTAACAGTGACTTAAACGATACGTCGAAAGCCGATTTCAAACGAACGGTGACGGTCATGCTGATCAGTCTCTTCGTGATTCTAGCAATCATGTTCCGTTCGTTGATCATGCCGTTGTTCATGATCGGTTCGTTATTGCTGACGTATTATACGTCGATGTCGATCGCTGAATTGATTTTCGTCAATGGACTTGGATATGACGGTATCAGTTGGGCCGTTCCGTTCTTCGGATTCGTCATGTTGGTTGCCCTAGGTATCGACTACTCGATTTTCCTCCTCGACCGTTTCCGGGAAGAGACGATCAAGGGACTCGATACGAAGGAAGCGATGTTCCTGTCGATGAAAAAGATGGGATCTGTTATCATCACGGCAGCGATCATCCTCGCAGGAACGTTCGGAGCGATGATGCCGTCTGGTGTCTTGAGTCTCGTTCAAATCGCGACGATCGTCATCACAGGTCTACTTTTGTATGGATTGATCGTCTTACCGCTCTTGATTCCAGCGATCACAGTATCGTTTGGTAAAGGGGTCTGGTGGCCGTTTCGACCAAACGCTAAAAAATAAGAACTAACCAAACCGGGTTCGTCTTCTAGATGAACCCGGTTTTGTCATGACGTATACTAAGAGCAGATGATAAGGAGGTAGAGCATGCAACACTTCAAACAACTGACTTCACGGATTTGGTATCAGACACCGGTCAGCGAGACGGATCGCCCGATTCTCGCCGTCGTGCGTGGGGAAAAGCATCAATTGATGATCGATGCTGGAAACTCGTCAGCCCATGCAGCACTATTCTTAGAAGAAATGAAGACACACAATCTTGGATCACCTGACTTATTGGCATTGACCCACTGGCACTGGGATCATATTTTTGGCATGAAACATCTCGGTCTGCCATCAATCGCGACTAAGCAAACGATCACGCATATGAAGGAGATGCAACCTTACGCTTGGACGGATGAAGCGTTACAAGAACGAATGGATCAAGGCATCGAGATTCCGTTTTGTGCGGACGCGATCAAGCTCGAGTTCGGAGCGACACGTGATATTGAAGTCGTCTTACCGACGATTGGCTTTACTGGACAATTGGAAATTGACTTAGGTGGCGTGCAGTGCCAACTGATTGAAGTCGAAAATGATCATTCTCCTGGTAGCCTACTCGTCTACATTCCGGAAGAACGCGTCGTGTTCTTAGGAGACGCGATGTATGCGGATATCTTTTCATCGAAGTGGAATTATACGGTCGAACGGACGAAGCGCTTATTAGCAGCAATCGATCGTTTAGAAGCCGATTATTATGTCTGGTCGCATGGAGAAGCGATGCCGAAGTCTGAATTTGAAGAAGAGGTCAACATGTTGCGTCGAGCCATTCGTGTAACGGAAGCGACCGGAGGACGACTGAAGGATATGCGGATCTTATATGCAGAAGAGACAGGACGATCGTTGAAGGAAGACGAAACCGAAACATTGATCTATTTTGCAAATGGATTGAAATGACAGATCGTAACAAGGGATAAAATGGAGGACGTTGAAATAAAAAAGTACTACGAGCTTGTTAAAGGGAGCGGTACTATATGACAAAGCCAAAATTCGAACGGGATGAAACCATCGATCGCGTCTTTTTTGGAAAAGCGGGCATCTTTTCATTTTTGGTTATCGTGGGAGGCATTCTATATCTACTATATGATCTGTACGTACAATGATCGGAACGCATGCGTTCCGATTTTTTGAATTCAGGGGAGTGCACGAAAACCAGATATTGGGTAATGACTTGCGTGAGACTGTTAGTGAAAGTGAGAGGAGATGTCGGATGAAACGAATTCAAATTGCGGATTTTGATCGACGCATGCCATCGATTGAGCTGGTCGAAAAGGACGATCACTATGAAGCGATGCTTGTTCCGAGTTATGACCATACGTATCCTTCGACACAAATCCGGACGATCCGCTTAGCGGATATCTCCGTCAATCTGATTGTGACTCCGCAAGAAACACTGCTTGTTTCTGCGCTTTTTCATAAACCGGTTCAAGTGACGGATATTGTGTCCTGGATGCAGCTGTATACGATTAGTTTTGCCCAGTCGGATGAGACTGGTTATTTCGTCGAACAAGCGGATGAAATTTTAGAAGTCGTCTTGTATCAGAACCATCCGATCGTCATCGCGACACGTGGTCAAGATCGATTGTATTACGATACGACGGGAGCAATCGAGGTCCGGCGGGCGACGAATGAATCGGTCGGCGAGCGTCCCTTGCTTTATTTGAACGGGGAAGCCTGGTATGGTGTCCCGCGCTTGTCGTTCAATCGAATGAAGGATGAGTTGCACGTCAATGGAACGTTTTTATATGCGGACTATATGGACGCACACCATGGAAAAATCGGTTTCTTTCGCGAGAATGATCCCTCTTTACCAATCGTTTTGCTCGTCGGTCAGGCAATCGTTGAGATCGAACTGACCGAGAATCCGGACGGTTCACGCGTCCTGATTTTAGAACAACCATATGACGAAGCATGAAAGTGCACAAAAACCGTTCAGCAGATGAACGGTTTTTAAGTGAGACCGTGAAATCCCTTACAAAATATGCGAAGATAGTAAAGAGACAGACCAAAGGGGTTGATGGGGACATGGTGAAAGAAACACCGCGTAATTCTAAATGGATGCGTTCCTATAATCGGGCACTCGTCTTGCGACTGATTCGGATGCATCAACCGATTTCGCGGGTTGAGTTAGCACAACGGACGAATTTAACGAAGCCGACGGTATCGAACATCGTCAGTGAATTGATTGCAGAACAACTCGTAACGGAGCGAGAGCTTGGGATATCAAATGGGGGACGAAAACCGATCATGCTCGAACTCGTCGCAACAGAGCAATACGTCATCGGCATCGATGCGACGAGTCACCAATTCATCGGAGTCGTCGCGGATTTAAGTGGTAATACGATTCATGAGTCCGAAGCCGTGGGACGTTTTGAGACGAATGAAGAATTGATTGAAGCGATTGGTCGATTATGCAAGACCTTGATTGCACAGACACAAGGACGGGGAACGATTCACGGTATCGGGATCTCCGTCCACGGGATGGTCAATCCGGAGACAGGTGTCATCTTGTTTGCACCACGTTTCCACCTGCATGACGTTGAGTTGAAGGTACAACTTGAATCACGCTTTGACTATCCTGTCTTCATCGAAAACGATGTTCGAGCACTCGCTTCGTTTGAGCTATTATTCGGTGAAGGTGTTGGGGTCGAACAATTCTTTTATCTCTATGCCGGGGAAGGCATCGGGGGTGCTTATGTGCTCGATGGACAGCTTGTCGACGGACAACATCATATTACGGGAGAGGTCGGACATATGCGTCTTGATCTCGATGGACCGATTTGTTCGTGTGGGAACAGAGGATGCCTAGAAGCATTAGCAGGCGAAAAAGCATTGTTACGGGATTATGCTGTCATGGATCCGCAAGTCATGACGATTGCTGATTTGCGCAAACGGTTAAACGAACGCGATGAACAAGCAGTTCGTACATATGAACGGGCGGGGGAATATATCGGAATCGGTGTCTTGAATACGATTCATCTCCTGAATCCACGCCGGATTTTACTTGGGGGACCGATGTTTGAGCTCGCACCCACGATCGTTGATCAAATCAAGGAACGGGTCGAGCACACGGCGTTGACCGCTGCTTCACGTGAAACCGATGTCAAGATGGTCCCGTGGGGTGAAAAACAAGGAGCACTCAGTGCGGCTGCCCTTGCGACAAATAGTTTATTTCAAACGATTTAATGGGGGCTGACTCAAAAAAAGAATGACGCGTCTTTTCACGCCCTTTCCTCAGGCGAGACACAAGCCAGTTTTCCTGCTTCATTCAAGCAGGAAAGCGGGTCTTGTTTGTCTCTGACAGCGCATAATGCGCTTTTTCCTGTAGGAGTGGCGCGAAACGCGTCATTCTTTTTGTTAAAAGATAAGGGTGGCAGATCATCATTCTGCCACCCTTATCTTTGTAGAGACTGACTTTTGAGTCAGCCCTTTGTTATTCAAAAAATAATTTTTTGAAACCGTTTACAAGTTAAAAACCGATGTGCTATAGTCGATATAAAGTTAGATAATAAATTTAATTTACTAAGTTCATGGTCAACTAAGTGGAGGTGGATGCAGGTTAGCAGGGGCTAATCAAGCTGAAGCAGGAAAGGGAGGCATCGCGCAATGGAACCACACGATCCATGGGTTTCGTACCGTGAAGCTTTCGGGCGTTACGGAGCAATCCGCGGTTTTTATTTTCATCGGTCGACGCAACAGATGACAGAACAGGGTCCAGGCGATGTCCCGACAGACGAGCAGGATATCGTGCTCGTCCGACCACGACGTGACGGTGTATTTCAATTCCGGATGTCATCGGTACAAGGGGTCCTGACGATCCGTTCATCCGAGCTACACATTCGAAAAAATGAGAGCGGATACATTGAATTACGCGCACTCATGCAACACATGCGCTCTGCCGGTTGTTTGACGCTCGGTGGAGAGTTATACCTCTTCGTCCGACCGGATGTTGATACGCTGGCGTACCGTCTTCGATTGATTGCCCGCGTATTGATTCAGCTACAGGGAATGCCGATTCAGACGAAAGTGATCGAAGAATGGTGCAAACAAGCACAAATTGAAGGGGAACACGCTAGACGATACGCTTGACTACTTACACATAAAAGGGGAGCTCTTACATGAAATTCAAAAAAACGAAACTCGTTGCTGCAGCATCTGTCCTGACATTATCCGCATTCCTTGCTGGTTGTGGTGGAGAAGATGAGCAACAAACGAAAACGAAAGACGGTAAGACGATCGTATGACAAACCAGACGTTAGAAGCACAATTTGAACAGCGGTTTGGCTCACCGTCGACGCATCGCTTTTTTGCCCCAGGTCGAATCAATTTAATCGGTGAGCATACGGATTACAATGGCGGTCACGTCTTTCCGTGCGCGTTAACGTTCGGTACACACGCGATTGCGCGAAAACGAGACGATCAACGTTTCCGCTTCTACTCGCTGAATTTTGAGCAGGACGGCATCATCGAAGTCGCACTCGAAGAACTGGCGTATGACGCGACGCACGGTTGGACGAACTATGCGAAGGGTATGATTTCAGTCCTACAGGAAGCAGGATACCAGATCAATACAGGATGCGACATCTTGATTCAAGGTGACATCCCGAACGGAGCCGGTCTTTCGTCATCCGCTTCACTTGAACTTGTCATCGGAGTCTTGCTCGATCGATTATACGGATTAGACATTCCACGTCTTGATCTCGTCCGCTTTGGTCAACAGGTCGAAAACCGTTATATCGGCGTCAATAGTGGCATCATGGATCAATTTGCGATCGGTATGGGGAAAGCGGGAGCGGGATTGTTGCTTGATTGTGAGACGCTCGACTATACGTATGCCCCACTCGATTTGACGGGATATACGATCATCATCATGAATACGAACAAACGCCGTGAACTGGCAGATTCGAAATATAATGAACGCCGGGCGGAATGTGAGGCAGCACTCGCTTATCTCAATCAGTTCACATCACGGGAAACGCTCGGACAATGGACGACATCAGAATTCACGAAAGTCGCATGGGAAGACGAAATCTTGATGCGTCGCGCCCGACACGCGATTTCAGAAAATGAACGAACACTTCAAGCACTAGCGGCACTCGAAGCGGGAGAACTGAAGACGTTCGGTCAGTTGATGAATGCTTCACACGTCTCGTTACGGGAAGATTATGAAGTGACAGGGATTGAACTCGATACACTCGTCGAAGCCGCTTGGGAGCAACCGGGCGTGCTCGGCGCACGGATGACAGGTGCTGGTTTTGGTGGCTGTGCGATTGCGATCGTTGAAGACGAGGCAGTCGACGCGTTCAAACAAGCTGTCGGCGAACAATATGAAGCAAGGATCGGTTACCCGGCGACGTTCTATACGGCGACGGTCGGTGACGGAGCACGTGAAATCGAACGGGAGGTCATCTAAATGGCAACTTTAGTCGTAGGTGGAGCTGGTTATATCGGCTCCCATGCTGTCTATCAATTGATTGATGCCGGAAAGGATGTCGTCGTCATCGACCATCTGCAGTCCGGTCACCGTGAAGCGGTTCATCCGCGGGCACGTCTATATGAAGGAGACATACGCGATCGTGCTTTTCTCGATCGCGTCTTTACGGAAGAGACGATTGAGCAGGTCATCCATTTCGCTGCTTTTTCACTCGTTGGCGAGTCGATGACAGAACCATTACGCTACTTTGATAACAACGTTTACGGGACACAAGTGTTGCTCGAAGCGATGATCGCGCACGACATCAAACAGATCGTCTTTTCTTCGACGGCAGCCACATACGGTGAACAGGAGCAGATGCCGATTCTCGAAACAGCAGAAACGCGTCCGACGAATGCCTATGGTGAGACGAAGTTGATGATGGAGAAGATGATGCGATGGTCTGAACAAGCATATGGCTTACGTTATGTCGCATTACGTTACTTCAACGTTGCCGGTGCGCGCGTAACAGGAGAAATCGGGGAAGATCATGCGCCGGAAACCCATCTAATCCCGCTCGTCCTCGAAGTTGCCAACCGACAACGGTCAGAAATTTCGATCTATGGCGATGATTATCCAACGCCTGACGGTACCTGTATTCGTGATTACATCCATGTCGAGGACTTGATCGACGCCCATATGCGAGCACTTGATTATTTGGCTGATGGAAACGAGAGTACGGTCTTTAACCTTGGTTCAAGCCAAGGGTTTTCCGTTCGGGAAATCATTGAAGCAGCCCGTCGCGTGACGGGACATCCGATTCCAGAACGGATCATTGAACGTCGTGCAGGGGATCCGAGTATCTTGATCGCCGGATCTGCCAAAGCAAAAGAAGTTCTCGGCTGGACACCACAACGTACCGACATCGAAACGATCATCCGTGATGCTTGGAATTGGCATGCACATCATCCAGAAGGGTACCGGACGAGCGTTCGTTAATAGAGAGACAGAATGAGGAGAGTGACGGTGATGAATGAACTCATCCAACAGTTAGTAGCGCAAGCGATCCAGGAACGCTTGATTGAACAGGAAGATGCGATCTACGCCCGGAACCGGATTCTAGCGCGAATCGGTCAAGCCGATTTTGAAGAACAGGCAGACGTACCATCTCGCCCAATTCCCGATATTTTGGACGACATGATTGAAGTGTTGATCGTAAGTGGGCAGTTGCCGGCACATCTTGAAGACAAAGAGCAGTTCGCAGCAGATGTGATGGACATTTTCGTTGCCCGTCCGTCTGACGTGACGGCGGCATTCCGCCGTCTGTACGCTGAATCACCGGTAGCGGCAACAGATTACTTCTATCAACTGAGCCAAGCGAGTAACTACATCCAAACGAAACGGATCGCTAAGAATAAACGTTATCAAGCAGAGACGGTTTACGGGACGATCGATGTCACGATCAACTTATCGAAGCCGGAAAAAGACCCGCGTGAAATCGCGGCAGCTCGGACGGAAGCACCGACGGCGTCGAACTATCCAACCTGTCTGTTGTGCGTCGAAAATGTCGGCTACGCGGGTCGTGCGAATCATCCGGCCCGTGCAAATCACCGAATCGTTCCGCTGACACTGCTGGAAGAACCGTGGGCATTACAATACTCACCGTACGTCTATTACAACGAACATAGCATCATCTTGTCACAGGAACATCGTGACATGGTCATCAATCGGGATGCGTTTGCACGTCTGATTGCCTTCGTTGAGCAGTTTCCACATTACTTCGCTGGTTCGAACGCTGACCTGCCGATCGTCGGTGGATCGATTCTGACGCATGATCATTATCAGGGCGGACGCTATACGTTTGCGATGGACCGAGCAAAAACTTTAACATCCTTTACGTTCCCGGATCAGCCGACAGTCACTGGCGAAACCTTACACTGGCCACTGAGTGTGTTGCGTCTGAAGAGTAAAGATGCGTCGGCATTACTCAATGCTGCGACGACCGTCTATGAGACATGGTTGACGTACACGGATGAGAGTCAAGAGATTCGTTCACATACTGGTGAGACGCGACACAATACAGTGACGCCGATCGCCCGTCAACGTGATGGACAATTCGAGCTCGATCTCGTCTTACGGAACAACCGGACGTCAGCAGAACATCCGGACGGTATTTTCCATACGCATGCCGATATTCACCACATCAAGCGAGAAAATATCGGTTTGATCGAGGTGATGGGACTGGCAGTCTTACCGGCACGCCTGCTTCAAGAGTTGCAACAGGTCGAACAGTTCATCACAGGTGAAGTCGACGAAGTAGCTGTCGCTCATGCTGACTGGGCGCAAGAACTAAAACAAGCGTATGTCGGACAAGATGTCACGATATACGTCGAGCAAGCAGTTGCTGCAAAATTCGTACGTGGTCTCGAGGACTGTGGTGTCTTTAAACAGACAGAGGAAGGTCAGGCGGCGTTCGGACGATTCGTTCAACTCGTGACGCGCCAACCAGTGGAGGAACAACGATGACACGACTACTTGAGAAAGAGTTGATTCGACATACATTACGTCAGGAAGGCATCGAAGTGACACTCTGGAACTATGGCGGCATTATCCAGGACATCCGGACGATTGATCGGGATGGTCATTTGGAAAGCGTCGTCTTAGGTCTAGAGACGGTGAAAGACTATCAACAACACTCGCCGTACTTCGGGGCAATCGTCGGACGCGTCGCTGGTCGAATCGGACAGGCACGTTTCGAAGTAGCGGGAGACGTTTATCAGCTCGTCGCAAACGACGGGGCGAATCATCTGCATGGTGGAATTCACGGATTTGATCAAGCGTGGTTTGATGTCATCGAAGCGACGGATACATTATTCCATTTGCGCTTAAAAAGTCCAAACGGAGAAGAAGGTTATCCGGGAACAGTCACACTCGATGTGTTTTATCGACTAAAAGATACGACATTGACACTTGAGATGTCGGCGGTGACGGATCAGACGACACCACTCAATCTGACGAATCATACGTACTTCAACCTATCTGGAAATGCGAAGCGAGATGTGTTAGATCATGTCTTGACGTTACCAAGCGACTGTTACTTACCGGTCCAGCCAGACGGCTTGCCGACAGGCGAACAACGGGATGTATCCGGAACCCCATTCGATTTCCGGAACGGTCAGTCGATTCGTAAGGGAATTACGCTTGAGCATCCCGAGACGATCGCTGTCGGAAATGGCTACGATCATCCCTTCGTGTTGCAGGATAACACACTTCGACTCGCAGATCCGATATCCGGTCGTTTCGTCGACGTCACGACGAATCAGCCGACAGTTGTGCTCTATACCGGAACGCAACTACTGACCGATTATACAGTTCATGGTGTTCCTGCTCGACCGTCGCTCGGTTTATGTCTTGAAGCACAAGTGCATCCAAATGCAATCCATGAATCTGATTTTCCATCAATCCTGTTATCACCTGGTGAGACCTACCACTGGAAAACAGCTTATCATTTTAGTGTAGTATCTTGAAATAAGCCCCGCTTCCCGTGTCCAATTGGACAGGGAAGCGGGGCTTATTTGTGGTAGAACAGGGAAGGAAAAGTCTTAATTCACAGACGTTGCTCGAGCGCGAGTAGTGTCCGCTTCATATTCAGTCCACCATGATAGCCGAGCAGATCGCCTTTTTTGCCAATGATCCGGTGACACGGGATCGCGAGCAGTAATCGATTTTTTCCGATTGCCGTGCCAATCGCGCGAGTCGCGTTCGGGCGGAAGAGACGTTCCGCGATATCGGAGTAGGTGGCGGTTTGACCGTACGGTACCGCGCGTAAAGCATTCCAGACTTCAAGTTGAAACGGGGTACCGACTGGTGCGATTGGAAAGGACAGTGTCGTCGACTGCTGATTTAGATAAGCTAGTAGCTGCTCCGTATACAGAGCAAGCGCGGTGTCAGAAGCAATCCGATCGGCTCGGGGGAAGTGTTTCCGCGACCAGTCGTCGAATAACTCCTCCGGTTCATCCCAAGCGCCAACATAACAGAGACCATCTGCTGTAGCAGAGACCGGAAACGTATGCGTATTCCAGTGCAAACGAGTGAAGTACAGTTCCATGACATGTTTTCCTTTCTACACGAAATGAAGTGATGAATCCAAAAGAGGTGCTTCTGGCGCAGAGGCACCTCTTTTGGATTACGCGCGCGAACCGACTTGTTGCCGCGGTGGAAGATGGATCGATTGACCAAATAAGGCTTCCATTGATTCCGTCAAGGCTTCGCTTCGACTCGGATGGGCCATGACAGGGAAGAGGAGATCTTCTCGTTTCGCTGTCAGTTCCAGTGCTTGGGTGAATTGTCCGACGAGACGATGGGCATCGTCCCCGATCATGTGAATACCAAGGATCAGTGATGTTTGCTCATCAGCAATGACCTTGACGAACCCACTGCCACCTTCAATCGTCGTCGCTCCGTTTGCATTCAGTGGGAATTGTCCGCTCTGAACAGTATGTCCAGCTTCGACCGCTTCTTGTTCCGTCATCCCGACCGAAGCGATCGGTGGGAAGGTCCGTAGAACCGTCGGATTATACGGTGTCGTTGAATCGACGTCTTGACCGGACAAGTGAGCTGCCGTTCGCTTCGCTTCATGAATCGCACGGATGGCGAGCTGTGGACCTGGTGTGACATCACCGATTGCGTAAATATGCGGTTGATTCGTTCGTCCAGTTGCGTCAACTGGAATCGTCCCGTCTTCTGCAAGCGTCACACCAATCCGTTCGAGACCGAGAGTCAAACTGTTCGGAATCCGGGAAAGGGATTGGAATAGATAGGTGCCCTGATAGGTGACTTCTTCACCGTTTTTCATGACCGTGACGGTCGCGTCCATTGAAGCATCGATCCGTGTCACGACATCCGGCACGAGACGGATTTTTTGTTTTTTGAATGTCCGCTTTAGTTCCTTTTCAAGGCTTGGTTCAAGCGACAATTGATCGGCAAACAACGTCACCTCTGTACCGAGCGCATGGAAACAGGCTGCGGCTTCAAGTGCTAATGTGTCGGAGCCAATGATCAATAAGCTGTTTGGTAACTGCTCGAGTTGATAAAGCTGTTCGGCATTCAGTCGGCACGATTCCTCGTACTGGATGCTGTGACTACCGGTCGCGATGATGACATCTTGGAATCGATACGTATCGAACTGATGTCCCGACTCGACGCCGATCCGGTCCTCTGACAGGAAGGAAGCTGCACCAGAAATATGCTCGATTTGATTCGCCTGACAGAGGGCGACGACACCTTGACGTAATTGCTGCACGACACGATTGCGGTAAGCATTCAGTTTACTGAAGTCATGGACAGTAGGGGTGGTGAATCCAAGGTCTTCAAGATGAGGCAAGCGTAACATTTCTTCTGCCGCATGCGCATAAACCTTGGACGGGATACAGCCTCGGTTCAAACAAAGTCCACCGAGTTCAGCTTGTTCAATCAGTGTCACCTTACGACCGCCTTGCGCAGCACGGATCGCTGCCGTGTAACCTGCGGGACCCCCACCGATGATCAGGAGATCCCGTTCTTGTGTAAGTTCGCCAACAACCATGTTAGATCAACTCCAAAAGTAGGGTAGTCGGATGTTCAATCAGTGACACGAATCGGTTCGTAAAGGCAACAGCCGTTGCCCCGTCTGCGACGCGATGATCGAACGACATCGACAAATTCATCATCGAGCGGACGACGATTTGATCGTCTTCATCGACACAGGCTCGTTTTTTCGTCTTGTGGAAGGCAATCAATGCCGTTTCCGGATAGTTGATGATTGGTGTAGCCCCCGTACTGCCCAGTGGACCAACATTGCTCATCGTAAAGGTACTTGGCTTTAAGTCCGCTGCACGTAAGGCACCGTTTTGAGCACGTTGTTGCAACGAGATCAGTTGATCATGCAATTCCGTCAGTGAGAGCCGATCGGCATGACGGATGACAGGAACCATTAACCCGTCTGGTGTCTCGGTTGCCATGCCAAAGTGGAAATCCCGCTCTAATCGAATACATTCATTCGCTTCATCGAGTTTGGCATGGAAGACGGGGTAGTCTTTTAAAGCAACGATCAAGGCTTTGATGAAGAAAGCATTGACGTTAATGTTTCGTCCAGCTGCTTTCCATTCGGCACGTAATGCGAGCAAACGTGTCATGTCGACTTCCTCGAAGTGAGTGACATGGGGAATCGTGTACAGCGACTGGGTCATCTTTTTCGCGATTTGCTTACGAATGCCGCGAAACGGAATCGTTTCCGGTGATGTTTCTTGGTATGTGACCTCTTCAATAATCGGTGTAGCTGTCTCTTGTGGAGCAGTAGTAGCCTGGACGAAGCGAAGCACATCGTCCTCCGAGACTCGACCTGATGGATCGGAGGCCGTGATAGATTCGATATCAATTCCGTGATCACGAGCAATTTTTCGTGTGTACGGTGTCGCAAGGACCCGTTTTGATGGAGATGCTTGAGCAGGTGGGGCCGCGACGGCGACAGGCGCTGGTTCAGATACGCGCGACACTTCAGGTTTTACCGCGACCGGCACTTCAGAAGCGTTACTTACTTCGATGTGCAACAACGTCGTACCGACTTGCACCGTCTGACCGACCGGAATGATGATTTCCTTGACGATTCCGGAGACAGGAGCCGGTAGTTCAGCGACCATCTTATCGGTCGCAACCTCAACGACCGGTTGATCGGTCGTGACGTGGTCTCCGACTTGAACGAGATAATGGGCGATTTCACCTTCCGTCATACCTTCCCCGACATCATGTAACTTGACTTCGATCATGGGACTCAGCTCCTTAAAACTCGACCGTACGCTGAATCGTCGCAAGGACTCGTTCCGGCGTCGGAATGTAATGGTCTTCGAGGGCGAACAGTGGAACCGGAACATCAAAACCTGTCACACGGGCAATTGGTGCCCGTAAATAAAGAAACGCCGTATCGTTGATCAACGTGACGAGATCATTCCCGAGACCACCCATCGCTGCGGCTTCATGCACGATGACGGCACGACCGGTCTTTTGAACGGAAGCAGCGATTGTGTCCCGGTCAAGCGGATAGAGCGTCCGTAAGTCGAGGACTTCGCAAGAAATACCGCGTTCCTGTGCAGCCATCGCTGCCTTGTGAGCCACTTGGACCATTGCCCCCCAAGCGATCAACGTCACGTCCGTCCCTTCACTGACGTAGCGCGCTTTTCCGATCTCGACGGTATAGGACTCGCTCGGTACGACTTCCTTGAATAAACGGTAACTACGCATCGACTCGAGGAACAACACGGGATCTGGATCTTCAATCGCAGCAATCAATAACCCTTTTGCGTCGTACGGTGTCGCCGGACAGACGACCTTGAGACCGGGCATTGATGTAAAGAGCGCCTCCGTACTATCGGAATGGATTTCCGGTGCCCGGATGCCGGCACCATAAGGCGCACGAATGACCATCGGCACACTATAGCGCCCCATCGTTCGCATCCGGATACGAGAGACATGGGTCATGATTTGTTCATAGGCAGGGTAGATGAAGCCGAGAAATTGAATCTCGACGATCGGTTTAAAGCCATTGATGGCAAGACCGATCGATGTACCGACGATGCCGGCTTCACTGAGCGGTGTATCAACGATCCGGTCTTCACCGAACTCTTCTTGTAAGCCGTCCGTCGCTCGGAAGACGCCACCGTTTTTTCCGACATCTTCTCCAAGAACGAGTGTCGTCTCATCCTCCGACAATTTTGTCCGCAGGGCATCCGTGACAGCTTGAACGAGTGTCATCTCTGTTTGACGATTGATTGGTGTTGCCATCTCATTTCCCCCTTGCTAGCAGATACGCTTCTTTTTGTTGCTGGACATCAACCGGTAAGGTCGCGTACGTATGGTCGAACAGATCATTGACGTCTGGTGCCTTGAATTGCTCCATCGCAGTTACTGCCGCTTCGACTTCTGCCTGGTGCCGTTCCTGCAGCTGTTGCATCCAGGTTTCGTCAAAGTAGCCTTGATGTTGTAAGAACTGTTCAAGTCGATCGAGCGGATCGACCCGGTCACGCGAGCGGGCTTGATCACGGTATTTCGTTGGATCGTCTGCTGTCGTATGGGCACCAAATCGCCACGTGACGGCTTCGATCAATGTTGGTCCACCGCCAGAACGGGCACGCGCAACGGCTGCTTGCATCGTGAAATAGACGGCAAATGCATCGTTCCCATCGATTCGGACGCTTGGCATCCCGTAGGCGATCGCTTTTTGTGCGATCGTTTCGGAATGCATCTGTTTTTCGATCGGAACAGAAATCGCGAATTGATTGTTTTGGTTGAACAGAATGACTGGTGCTTGGAAGACACTCGCGAAGTTCATCCCTTCGTGGAAGTCGCCTTCAGACGTCGCCCCGTCACCAAAGTAGGCGACCGCGACGTTCGTCGTACCTTTTCGTTTTTCCGCCCACGCGGCGCCGACGGCATGCGGAATTTGCGTCGCAATCGGAACGGCAGGAGGGAAGATGTGTTTCTCAGACGGAACGCAGCCTTCAACACGACCGTTCCAGTAGAGGAGTGTCCGCACCATGTCGGCACCGAACGTCAACGTTGCGCCGTGATCCCGGTACGTCGGGAACAACCAGTCTTGATCGGACAACGCGAGTGCACTACCGACTTGCGCTGCCTCTTGTCCTTCGAACGGTGCATAAGTGCCGAGGCGCCCTTGGCGTTGTAAGTTGATCGCCTTCCGGTCGAACGTCCGGATCCGGTGCATCTGTTCATATAGGGTGAGGGCAAGCTCTTTTGTCAGATCGTGTTCTTTTGAGGCATCGATGATACGACCTTCTTCATCGATAATGCGTTGAATCGGAAAATGTTGCTCCATGTCAGTCCCTCCTTCAGTGGTTACGGATATCCCATTTTGGTTTTGTCGTGTTCGTGAAGATGTTGTTGTGTTTCGCCCGAATCTGCATCCGTTTTTCACACATCCGGTTCGCCGCTTCGACCGTCGTGATGTTTTCTGCTTGCGACTCTTTGAAGACTTCGAGAACTGCGTCATAGATGTGACGCGTTTTTAGGAGAACCCGTTCGTGATTTGCTCCATACAGTTCGTCTGCCACTTGGATCAGCCCACCACCATTGACGATATAGTCTGGGGCATATAAGATGCCACGATCCATCAAGACGTGAGCGAGCTGTTCTTCCGCGAGTTGGTTGTTCGCCGAACCACAGATGGCTTTGCACGGTAAGAGCGCGATGTTTTGAGCGTGAATGACACCACCGTATGCACACGGGACAAAAATATCAGCATCCGTCAGATGAATTTCGTGAGGCGAGACGACGCGAACTGTCCCGGGTGCCATTTCGGCTTGAGTTACGATTGCTGCGAGCGCGGCTTCATTGACGTCTGAAACATAAATCGTCGCACCGGCGAGTAACAGTTGTTCTGCGACCTTGAAGCCGACCTTTCCAAGTCCTTGAATCGCATAAGTCGCGCGACTTAAGTCGTCCGAACCGAATAACGTCTCGATTGTCGCCCGGAGTCCATAGACGACACCTTCAGCCGTCGGGATCGATGAATCGCCACTTCCGCCAAAGGCTTCCGGAATGCCGACGATCCGTGACGTCTCCCGACTAGCATGAACGAAATCATCCATCGTCGTGCCCATGTCCGTTCCCGTGTAGAACCGACCACCGAGCGAATCGACGAAGCGACCGAAGGCACGGAAAAGCTCTGGTGATTTATCCGTCGCTGGATCACCGATGATGACGGCTTTACCACCACCAAAATCAACATCAGCGGCAGCGCATTTGTACGTCATACCGCGCGACAAACGCAGCACATCGTCAAGTGCTTCATCAACAGAAGCATAAGGCGCCATGCGGCATCCACCGAGAGCAGGACCGAGCGTCGTATCATGAATGGCGATGATGGCTTGTAACCCCGAGACAGGGTCGTTGCAAAAGACGACTTGTTCGTGACCCGCGATTTTTTCCATGATCGAGAGCGTTGGATTCGTAGATGGGTTTAACATGTTCATAGTAGAGTCCTCCTCTATCAAATATAAGTAAGCGCTTTCATTTTGTCGGAACATTATTTTGTAATTTTTCTTGAATCCGGCTTTTTTCTAAAATGAATTGTGTGACTTCTCCTGTACCGATGATCGTTTGTCCGTCTCGGACTTCGATGTCAGCGTCAACGCGACGTGCTGTGACGCGTGTTACTGTAGCGGTCACGATCAATCGTGCGCCTTCAGCTGCCATACCAAGATGCTTCAGTGAAACTGCACCCCCGACACCTTCTTCACCAGCTTCTAGGTAAGGCAAGATCAGTTGACGTGCTGCCCATTCCATGTGATAAACCATCGAAACGGTGGAGTATGCTGGATGAACGAGCTGACCTTCGAATCGTGCAAACATATCTTCCGAGACGACTGCTTGAATCTCTGCTGTATCCCCGACAGCTAAACCTGGCTTCATCGTGATCCCCCTTCACTACAACGAATCCTCATTCCATCAAGTGGTCTTACCAAAAATAGTATAACACTTGTCACACGATATTTTATCAATCCGTTACAAAATGAGCAAATCATTTCAGAAATATTTTCCAAAAAAAGACTCTCGTCATGAAAAAATAGCTTTATAAGCCGATTGATTTACTGGTAAGGTGCGTTGAAGTGATAAAGTGAGAATCGTTTGGGAGCATTTAACAAAACAAGATTGACAACATTGTGAACGTATCGTACGTTAAACATATAACTAAAAATAAACGACCGTCTTATTATTGTATACATGATGAGGAGGTGCAGATGTGTACGATCAACATCACGAAACGATGGATGCTCAAACGCGGGAGCAGTTGCAGATGGAGCGATTGCGCCAAACGATGGAACACGTCACGCGCGTCCCGTTCTATCAAGAACGTCTGCAGACCTTACAGATGACGGCGAACGATTTTCAAACGATCGAGGATCTACGAAAGTTTCCCTTCACACGTAAACAAGATTTACGCGATCATTATCCGTTCGGACTATTTGCCGTCGAACGAGAACAGGTCACCCGGATTCATGCCTCGTCTGGAACGAGCGGTAAACCGACCGTCGTCGGATATACGCAAGAAGATTTAGATGACTGGGCCGGTGCCGTGGCACGCAGTTTAGTCTTAGCCGGTGGTTCACCAGCTGATTTGCTGCACAATGCGTATGGTTACGGATTGTTCACAGGTGGTCTCGGGCTTCATGCAGGAGCAGAAAAACTAGGCATGACGATCTTACCGATTTCCGGTGGCAACACGGATCGCCAAATCACATTGATCGAGGATTTCCGACCGGACGGAATCTGTGGGACACCTTCGTATATTTTACGCTTGGCAGAACGCATGATCGAACGGGGGATCGATCCACGCAAGACAAGTATGCGTTATGGCATCTTTGGGGCCGAGCCCTGGTCGGAAGAGATGCGGCAGACACTCGAACAGACCTTTGATCTGCAGGCACTCGATATCTATGGACTCAGCGAAATCATAGGACCGGGTGTCGCAATGGAGTGTCAAGAGCAAGCAGGTCTGCATATCATGGATGACTTATTCATTACGGAAGTCGTCGATCCCGTTACGGGGGAACCGGTACCAGATGGCATGGTCGGGGAACTCGTTTTTACAAGCTTAAAAAAGAAAGCGCTTCCAATAGTTCGTTACCGGACAGGTGACTTAGCATCGATCACGCACGAAGCGTGTGCTTGTGGTCGGACGACAACACGGATGTCACGTGTCAAAGGGCGAACGGACGACATGCTGATTATCCGAGGGGTCAACGTCTTCCCGTCAGAAATCGAGCGGGTCTTACTCCAACAGCCGGACGTGACGCCGCATTATCAAATTCATCTCGTGCGTAAAGCAGGACTCGATGCCGTTGAGCTACATATCGAATTCGAAAACATCTCGGAGCGACAAATGCGTTCGATATGTGACGCCATCAAGTCGGAATGCCTCATTTCCATTGATCTCGTCTGTCACCCGCACCAAGGGTTACCACGATCGGAAGGGAAAGCCGTTCGGATCGTTGATCGACGCTCGACATCACTCGTCTGATTCAAAGGAGGAACTAGCATGTATGATGCAACACAACTGTTCGAACCCGTCCAACTGACGGAAGAAGAAAAATTAGCACGCTTCAAGGAACGAATCGAGCAAGGTGAAAAAATCGAAGCCGATGACTGGATGCCTGATTTTTACCGGGACACGCTAATTAAATTGATTTCGATGCATGGTATCAGTGAAATCATGGGTGCGCTTCCGGAAAAAGAATGGGTTCCAAAAGCACCATCACTTCGCCGGAAGCTTGGCATCATGGCGAAGGTCCAGGATGAGATGGGGCATGGACAACTGTTACTTCGTGTCGTCGAGGATTTGATGAAGCCGTATGGCAAGACACGTGGGGATTTGATGGATGATTTATTTACGGGACGATTGAAATTCCACAACGTCTTCCACATGCCGACACGGTCATGGGCCGATGCCGGAATGATTGGTTGGCTTGTCGATGGGGCGGCAATCATCACGCAGACGAACATGCTCGGCGCTTCGTACGGACCGTACGCGCGTGCCTTGCAACGGATCTGTGCAGAGGAAGTCTTCCACGCACAGCACGGGGAGTCAATCATCATGGCACTCGCAGAAGGAACACCGGAACAGCGGGAAATGATTCAAGAATCACTGGATGAGTGGTGGGAATCCTTGTTGATGTTCTTTGGACCAGCCTCGAAAGAGACGACCGGGACATCGAAACAGGACGTGACGATTGCTTATAAGATTCGGACGAAAACGAATGAAGAGCTCCGGCAAAACTTCTTTACAAAGTACGTGCCGCGGATTCGTTCGCTCGGACTCGTCATTCCAGACCCGACGTTACGTTTTGATGAAGAGACAGGGCAATGGGAATACGCACAGCCGGACTGGACGAAATTCAAGACAATCATCCAAGGTGGAGGACCGCGTTCGAAAGAGCGACTGGATCTGCGCCGGACATCTTATGAGAATAATGCTTGGGTACGGGATGCACTCGCTGAAACGAAGGCATGAGAGGGGAAGGTACGATGAACGAGACGTTCTATCACGAATTCGAAGTCTTTAGCAAACGGACGCCGAACGCGGCGTTCACGCATCAATTCAGTTTACTTGCTCCAAATAAAGAGATGGCGTTACTGATGGCACAAGAAAATTTCATGCGCCGAGAACCAGTCGTCGATATCTGGGTCGTCAAACGTGAAGATATCCGTGGTTTGACACCCGATGAAAAGCAGATGCTCCAACGGCTCGACAATAAAGATTACCGGACGACGAAAGGATACGGCTACTTGAAGAAAAAATGGCGGCATTATGAGCAACAGATGCTCGATGAAAAAGAAATCATGTCGTGGCAAGGAGGCGATTCGAAATGACGGAACAAGAACGGACGGCACTCGCCTCCTTACTGTATCAACTCGCAGATGATGACTTTCTCTATGCGTATCGTGGTTCGGAATGGCTCGGGCTTGCACCGCATATCGAAGAGGACGTCGCTTCATCCTCGATCGCGCAAGATTCGATGGGACACGCGGCGATGTATTACCAACTCCTTGAGGAACTTGGTGAAGGGAATGCTGATGCGTTAGCCCACGTCCGCTTGGCACACGAACGGAAGAACTCGATTCTTGTCGAACGTGTCAATGGACCCGGCTATTATATGGAAAAACCCGAATATGACTGGGCATTCGCTGTCGTCCGGAACTATTGCTATACAGTCGCGAAAAAGATTCGGATTGATGCGTTGAAATCGAGCAGTTACGAGCCACTCGCTGCGGCTGCCGTCAAGATCAACATGGAGTTGTACTATCATTTGCTGCACTGGCAAACATGGTTCACCCAACTTTATCAATCGACGGAGACAGCTCGCCAGAAGATGGATGCAGCCCTAGAAAAAGTCCTCTATGACTTCGGCGACATGTTCGATTATGGCGAACACGGTCAACTGATCGAAGAGATGCGGTTGATTGAAGGGCAAGGGATTTTACTTGATTGTTGGTATCAGACGATCACACCGTTACTCGTCGAATTGAACGTGACCCTCCCAGAAATGCAGATGACACGCAACGGGCGGGACGGCGATCATACGGAAGACTTGAATGATGCACTCGCGACACTCGGAGAAGTCTATCTGATTGATCAAACGGCGACGTGGTGAAAGGAGAGGGAAGCATGACGACGACACTTCAACATGCAATCCGTGAAGCCCTGAACGGGGTGAAGGATCCAGAAATCGATAGCGTCAGTATTTTAGATCTTGGCATGGTCGAAACGATGGACGCGGAAGCGACGGCGCATGGCTACACGGTGCACGTCACGCTTCTCCCGACGTTTCTCGGTTGTCCGGCGCTTGAAATCATTAAAAAAAATACCGAAGCTGCTTTGCAGGTGATTCCGAACGTCGAGCAGGTCGATGTCCAGTTCCGGTTTGATCCACCGTGGACGTCAGACCGGATCACAGAACAAGGGATGCAAGGATTGAAGGCATTCGGCATCGCACCCCCTCGATTCGAACAAGGGAAGTGGGAGATCGACTGTCCGTACTGTGGGTCGACGTACGTGACGATGGAAAACTTATTCGGACCGACCGCTTGTCGAAGTATTCTCTATTGTAAATCGTGTAAAAATCCATTCGAGGCGATGAAACCCGTCTCTACTCTCATGTGAAGGAAGGTAATCAATATGGCAAAATTAATCGCACTGTACAAACATCCGGAAAACAAGGAAGCATTCGATCAGCATTACTTTGAGGTCCATGGTCCATTGACAGCAAAAATTCCAGGACTGCAAGAAATGAATGTCACGAAAATCGTCGGTTCACCAATGGGCGGGGACGGAAAGTATTACTTGATGTGCGAGATGGTCTATGAAAGTCAGGAAGCGATGCAAGCAGGCATGCGTTCTCTCGAAGGAAAAGCGTCAGGGAAAGACTTGATGAGCTTTGCGGGGGATCTCGTCACATTGATGATTGGTGAAGATGTCCATGCCGACACAACAGTACGTTAAGACAGAAACGGTTGGTCGGATCGGTCGAATTCGGCTCGACCGGACGGCACGATACAATGCGCTGAACCGGACGATGGTCCGCGAAATCGTCGAGGCGATGGAGATATTTGATCGTGACGATCGGGTGACGGTCATCGTCTTGACGGGAAACGGAAAGTCGTTTTCAGCAGGTGCTGATATCGAGGAGATGCTCGAAGCGACACCGATCTCGATGGAACTCCTCGATCCGTTCGCGGACTGGGACCGGATCAGCCGAATCAAAAAGCCGATCATTGCAGGTGTCCATGGTTTCGTCCTTGGCGGCGGTTTCGAACTCGCACTTGCTTGTGATTTAATCTACGCCGATCCTGCGACACAGTTCGGTTTTCCAGAAGTCGGACTCGGCGTCATGCCGGGAGCAGGCGGGACGCAACGTTTGACAAAATGCATCGGTCGGACGCGGGCGCTCGAATGGCTCTTCACGGGTGACCGGATGCAGGCAGACGAAGCAGAACGACTTGGCATCATCAATCGAGTGACGATGGATGTTGAAGCGACGGTGCTTGCGATGGCAGAGCGGTTATCGAACCAGCCGAGCATGGCGTTACGACTGATCAAGGATGCAGCAAACAAAGCCGTCGATTTATCGTTACAAGATGGCATGGAGCACGAACGTCGGAACTTCTATCTGTTGTTCGCAACAGCCGATCAAACAGAAGGTATGCAAGCTTTTCTCGAAAAACGCCCACCGATTTTCAATCAACAGGAACAGGAGTGAATAAAATGTCGACAGTACATGAAAAAACACTTGAAATGAAACGGTCCGTCTATCATTTGCTCATTAACGGCGAACAAGTCGAAGGTGCAACAGGCGAGACATTTAAAACATATAATCCGGCAACAGGTGAAGTGATTGCGGAAGTTGCAAAAGCGTCGAAGGAAGACGCTGATCGTGCCGTTCAAGCCGCACGGGATGCGTTTGATCACGGGAAGTGGAAGATGTGGCCAGTCGGACGCCGCGCGCAAATCTTAAATAAGATTGCGAGCATCATACGTTCCCGCTTCAACGAAATCGTCGAACTTGAGATTCTCGATACAGGGAAATCACTAGCAGCGGCGCAAGGACAAGTCACGCAAGCGATTGAAGACTTTGAGTTCTACGCAGGTGCGATCGTCGGTCACCGCGGTGTCGTCAATAACGTGCCGGGACAATTCCATAACTACACAGAAAAAGAAGCGGTCGGTGTTTGTGCGCAAATCATCCCGTGGAACTATCCGTTGATGATGGCAGCTTGGAAAGTCGCACCAGCAATCGCAGTCGGTTGTTCGGTCGTCGTCAAACCAGCGACATTGACTCCGTTGACAGCGATCATTCTCGGTGAGATTTGTCTAGAAGCTGGCGTTCCGGCAGGTGTCGTCAACGTCATCCCAGGCTCAGGACGCGAAATCGGTAACCATCTCGTCGAGCATCCTCACGTCGATAAAGTCGCCTTCACGGGCTCGACACCAGTCGGTAAAGACATTATGGGACGTGCGTCGGAAACACTAAAACGAGTCACGCTCGAACTCGGTGGGAAATCGCCGAACATCGTTTTTGAAGATGCAGATGTGACAGCAGCCGTTGATGGTTCGTTGTTCGGAATCTTCTATAACAGCGGTCAATCGTGTGAAGCACGCTCACGTTTGTATGTTCACGAAGAGATTTACGACGCGTTCATGGAGCAATTCGTCGCAAAAACAAAACAACTCGTTCTCGGCAATCCATTTGATAAAGGGACACACGTCGGAGCAATCATCGACCAACAACAAGTCGATGTCATCGATGGATACGTCCAGTCAGCGAAAGCAGACGGAGCGACAATCGTCACAGGTGGTCACGCTTCAGCACCAGAAGGATACGAAAAAGGCTTCTGGTATGCACCGACGATCATCACGGACGTCACGCACGAGATGAAAGCGGTCAATGAAGAAATCTTCGGACCGGTCGTCGTCGTCATGCCGTTCAAAGATGAAAAAGAAGCGATTCGTTTAGCGAACGACACATCGTTTGGACTCGGATCAGCCGTTTGGACAAAAGACGGTGCAAAAGCGACGCGCGTTGCCAACCAAATCAAAGCCGGTATCGTCATGGTCAACTGTCCGTTCTCTGCTTTCCCAGGTACACCGTTTGGTGGGTATAAGCAATCAGGATTCGGTCGTGAACTCTGTATCGAAACACTTGATCTGTACACAGAAACGAAGAGTATCTTGTCGTATTACGGCAGTCGTCCACTCAATCCGTTCGGACTATAAGCAAGAGGGAAGGCTGGAGTTCCGTCGGGAAGTCCAGCCTTTTTTAACAGCACAGGGGATAAGGGGGAAGTCAGATGATAGAACAAATCGTTGTCGTCGGATCCGGCGTCATGGGACGTGGCATTGCGTACGTTGCCGCACACCGCGGATTTCAGGTGACACTCGTTGATATCAAAGAAGCGTATGTCGAAAGTGCCTATCAAGAACTCGAACGCATCGCGGAGAAAGGCATTACGCGAGGCAAAATGTCCGCGAGTGAAGTCGAGGGACTGTTCGATCGGCTAAGTTTGTCGACGGATTTAGCAACAGCTGCACAACAAGCGGATCTCGTCATTGAGGCGGTACCGGAACAACTCAGCATTAAACAGCAAGTCTTTGAAACGTTAGAAGCGAATGCACGTCCGGACTGTTACTTTGCGACGAACACGTCGACGATGAGTCCGACGGAAATTGCCTCTTTTACGAACCGGGCGGACCGGGTCATGGCGATGCATTTCTTCAATCCGGTTCATTTGATGCCACTGATCGAGCTCGTTCGTGGTCTTGAGACGTCGGATGAGACGGTTGCTGCCTTAGAGAAAGTGGCGCGTCAGATGCAAAAGGAAACGGTCGTCATCCGTGAGTTTCCCGGTTATGTGACTTCACGGATCAGTGCGCTCGTCGGAAACGAAGCGTTTTATATGTTGCAAGAAGGGCTTGGAACACCGGAAGAGATCGATAAAGCAATCAAACTCGGCTTGAATTATCCGATGGGACCCTTTGAACTGGGTGACTTGGTCGGACTCGATACTCGACTCCACAACTTAAAGTATCTCCATGAGAAACTCGGTGAAAAATACCGTCCGGCACCACTGCTTGAACAGTATGTCAAAGCCGGTCGACTCGGTCGTAAAACAGGTCGTGGGGTTTACGACTACACGAATCGTGAGGTGACGTCATGAAACGTGTTGCCATCATCGATGCCGTTCGGACACCAATCGGTCGCTATAACGGCGCGTTGCGTCAAGTTCGCCCGGATGATTTAGGGGCACGTGTCATCGAAGCGTTGCTGAAGCGCAATCCACAAGTCGATCCAAAGACGATCGAGGAAGTCATTTTCGGCAATGCGAATCAGGCGGGGGAAGATAACCGGAACGTCGCCCGGATGTCCGGACTGCTGGCTGGTCTACCGGTCGAAGTCGCCGGTACGACGATCAATCGCTTATGTGGATCAGGACTCGATGCTGTCATCGCAGCTGCTCGCGGAATTGCCTTAGGTGAAGGGGACATCTATATCGCTGGAGGAACGGAAAGCATGACACGTGCACCGTTCGTCCTCGCGAAGCCGGATCAAGCCAACCCACGTGGCAATCAGACGATGTATGATACGACGATTGGCTGGCGGTTCGTCAATGATCGCTTAGCAGATAAATATGGAACGGATTCGATGCCAGAGACAGCTGAGAACGTCGCCCGTCAGTACGGCATCTCACGCGAAGCACAGGATGACTTTGCGTTTGAGAGTCAGCAACGCGCAAAACGAGCCATCGAGGCAGAGCGCTTCACGGAAGAACTAGTTGCGGTTACGCAAATGGATCGGAAAGGCAACGTCAGCGTCTTTGATCAAGATGAACACCCACGCCCTGAGACGACACGTGAGAAACTCGCGACGCTTCGTCCTTTATTCCCGAACGGTACCGTGACGGCGGGAAATGCATCTGGCGTCAACGATGGTGCGTCGGCGCTGTTATTGATGAGTGAAGAAAAAGCAAACGAACTCGGCTTGACACCGCTTGGGTATTACCGAGCGAGTGCGACAGCAGGCGTTGAACCCGCCATCATGGGCATCGGACCGATCGACGCGACGGAAAAAGTTCTCCGGCGGGCAGGATTGACGGTCGAACAGCTCGATCAGATTGAGTTGAACGAAGCGTTTGCGGCTCAAAGTCTTGCTTGTATTGAAGCGCTCGGTCTACCGAGCGAAAAAGTCAACGTCAACGGCGGAGCGATTGCCTTCGGTCATCCGCTCGGCGCAAGTGGAGCGCGGATTTTGACGACGCTACTGCATGAGATGCGCCGGACGAACCGGACATATGGTCTTGCCACGATGTGTGTCGGAGTTGGACAAGGGATCGCACTCGTCGTCGATCGGGAGGGACTCGTATGATTCATTTGGAACGAGAAGGCTATATCGCGATCGTCCGGATCGATCGCCCAGAACGGTTGAACTGTCTCGATTATCCGACACTTGTCGCCTTACAGGAACAAGTCGATATGTTGTCGGTCGACTCGGAAGCGCGGGTCGTCCTGTTCACCGGAACCGGTAAAGCTTTCAGTGCCGGCGCCGATTTAAAGGAACGCGTACATTTGAATGAAGAAGAAGTCCGACGTAATGTCCTTGCGATTCGCAACGTCTTCACCTCGATTGCACAATTACCCCAACCGACGATCGCTGCCGTCAATGGGCACGCGCTCGGTGGTGGCTTTGAATGGATTCTTGCCTGTGATTTCCGCTTTCTCGTCGAGGATGCACTCGTCGGGTTGACGGAGACTAGCTTCGGAATCATTCCTGGGGCTGGCGGAACACAACGCTTGCCACGATTGATTGGGGAGACCCGGGCAAAGGAATTGATCTTCACGGCGAAAAAAATCGATGCGATGACAGCAGAACGGTACGGACTCGCGACAGCCGTCGTCGCCCGGGAAGCGTTGATGACGACCTGTCTTGAGTTTGCCCATCAAATGTTACAGAACGGACCAATCGCCTTGCGCCAGGCGAAGCGAGCGATTGATCAAGGGCGGGACGTCTCGCTCGAACAAGGACTGCAGCTCGAAACGGAAGCTTATGAAGTCGTCATTCCGACGGCTGATCGTCAGGAAGCGCTACAAGCCTTCGCTGAAAAACGACCACCACGCTTTGAAGGAAGATGAGGATGGTCGACGTTTGAAATAACCCGTATACTAACGATACACACTATGAACGACTGAAGAGAGAGTGAATACCATGAGTGCGAACACCCAATCAATGATCTTTACGATTTACGGCGATTATATCCGTCATTACGGAAACAAAATCTGGGTCGGGAGTTTAATTCGACTCGTCAAAGAGTTCGGACATAACGAACAAGCCGTTCGGGTCGCAGTATCCCGGATGGTCAAACAAGGCTGGCTCGTCTCCGAGAAGCAGGGGAGTAAAAGCTTCTATTCGTTGACGCCGCGTGGGGTGGAACGGATGGAAGAAGCAGCGCGCCGGATCTATAAATCAACACCGCACGACTGGGACGGGAAGTGGCGGACGTTAATGTACACGATTCCTGAGGATAAGCGACAGATTCGCGATGAGCTTCGTAAAGAACTGACGTGGAGTGGGTTTGGCAACTTATCAAACGGGGTCTGGATTTCGCCGAATCCGCTTGAAAAAGAGGCGGAACGATTGATTGAAGCGTACGAAATCGAAGAGTATGTCGATTTCTTCGTCGGTGAATACCACGGTCCAAAGCAAGACCAATCCCTTGTTGAGCGCGCTTTTCCACTAGAGGAATTGCAGGAACGTTACGAAACGTTCATCACGGATTATAGCCGGCAATACATCGTCCATCAGAGTCAGCTCCAACTAGGAGAAATGACGGATGAGCAGTGTTTCGTCGAACGGACGATGCTCGTACATGAGTACCGGAAATTCCTCTTCACGGATCCGGGACTCCCGCAAGAACTATTACCGGATGCTTGGAGCGGACACCATGCGGCACTGTTGTTCGAGCAATATTACCGTCTGCTTGCGCAACCGGCGAGCCGGTTCTTTGAATCAATCTTTGAAGAGACACACGATGTGTCACAACGTAGCGCTTCGTATGATGCAACAGAACACCCGCTGTTTGCGGAACGATGATATACAAAAGAGCGGGACGGATCGCGCGATCCGCCCCGCATTCGTGTCATTCAGATGTGTTCTGTTCAGCTGATCCTGCGAGAATGTTTCGGAAAGCATATCCTTTATCGACGTAGGAATCAATCGACTCCTGAATCATCGCGAGATCCTCTTCCGTCAGTTCACGCACGACTTTACCGGGTGAGCCGATGATCAGCGAACGGGGTGGGAAGACTTTTCCTGATGGAATCAACGTGTTCGCCCCGATGATGCATTCTTCACCGATGTCTGCATGATCAAGAACGGTCGCGCCCATTCCGACGATCGAACGACGTCCGATTTTACAGCCGTGTAAAATCGCGTTATGTCCGACCGTCACTTCATCCTCGATGACGACAGGTGCGCCTTCGTACAGATGAATCGTTGCGTTGTCTTGGATACTGCAGCGTTTGCCGATTGTAATCGGTCCTTCGTCACCGCGTAAGACAGCGTTGAACCAGATGGTAGACTCGGAACCGATCGTGACGTCTCCAATCAGATAAGCGCCAGGAGCGATGAATACATCGGATGCTACGTTCGGATGAATCGATTGATACGGAATCTTCATAACAGAACGACCTCATTTCTAGGATAAGATGAACTACTATTCATTCCCTGTCAGTATATCATGCGGTGGGAGTCGAGAACGGAGGAAAGATATGTTTCCGATTTGTGAGCTATTCAACATTCGTTATCCATTGATCCAAGGAGGGATGGGTAACATTAGTCATGCAGCACTCACGGCAGCGGTGTCGAATGCCGGAGGACTCGGAACGCTTGGGTGCGGTACGTTGTCGGTCGATGAAGTAAAGTCTCGGATTCAGGAGACACGAATCCTGACGGAGCAACCATTTGCCTTGAACATCGCGATTCGTGTATCTCCTTATACGGAAGCACTGATTGATCTCGCGATTGCAGAAAAGATCCCGGTCGTCTCCTTGTCGGCGGGAAATCCAGCACCGTACATAGAGCGACTTCAAGCCGCTGGTATCAAAACGATCGCGGTCGTCGCTTCAGTCAAACAGGCAGTAAAGGCAGAACAGGCAGGGGCAGATGTACTCGTAGCGGAGGGAGTTGAAGCGGCAGGCATCAATTCACCGCTCGAGTTGACGACACTGACCTTGATTCCGCAACTCGTCGATCGGGTCAACATTCCGGTCCTTGCAGCAGGTGGGATTGGCGATGGGCGTGGACTAGCAGCTGTCCTGTTGCTTGGTGCTGCCGGCGTCCAGCTCGGAACACGGTTGATCGCGACGGAAGATGCGAAGGTCCATCCAGTTTATAAATCGCGCTTAACGGATGCGACAGATACCGATACACGCATCATCGGGCGCTCCGTTGGATTCGTCCGACGTGTCCTTGATGGTCCTTACGTCGAACACCTCACAGCCAAGACACCTGCTGCTTTTCTCGATCAGACGAATGAGTCGTATCATATTACAGGCGCTCTTGAAGGCGATGAAGAGAAAGGATATGTCAACGCTGGACTGGTTGCCGGTTTGATTCGTGATGTGCCAACGGTTGCTGAGTTGTTTACGCGCATGATGGAGGAAGCAGAGGAACAGCTGAAGCGGACGACTGCTCGTTTTGCGACATGAACATACAATGATGACCCGTAAACCCGCTTGTGGAAAGCGGGTTTTTTCATGTTTTTTTGAAAATGGGACATTTGTCCTTTTCAAGTGAGGCACGAATAAGGTCTACTCTAGTGTAGAGATTAAAGGAGGAGATGACGTGCAAGGAGTCGTGTTTGCTTTGATGAGCGGTCTGTTCATCGCCCTGCAAGGCATATTCAATGCGCGCCTTGCGACAGGCGTCGGACCGTGGTTATCCGTATTGATCGTCCACTTTGTTGGTCTGATGGGTTGTTTAGTCATTTATAGCTTCGTACGAGATCGGAAAATCGGCGGATTCCGTCAGTTACCGTGGATTTATGCGAGCGGTGGTTTGATTGGCGTGCTAGTCGTCGTAACGGAACTGACAGCGATCCAAAAACTCGGCATGACATGGGCGATGTGTTTGTTACTCGTCGCGCAGATTTTTTGTGCCTTTCTGATTGATTTAAAAGGATGGTTCGGTGTCTTAAAAAAACAAGGAAATCGTGGTCAGTGGGTTGGTGTGGGTCTCATGCTTGCAGGAGTTGCGATTTTCTCACTTGCCTAAAGGGAGGGAACGAACATGGAAACCGTCATCCAACAGTATGGACTGGATACGATTTTAACGGAAGAGACGCGCGCTTGGTTGCGTGAAGAAACCTTCCGAAAAGGAGAACTCCTCTGTACGACCGGTGCGACAATCGACCGGATGTACTTCATCGTCGCAGGCAAGGTCAAGATTTCTGCTGCTTCGTCAGAAGGAAAACAACGGATTTTACGATTCAAAACACCACTGACAGTGATTGGTGACGCTGAATTCATCAACGAACGGGAAGTGCTGAATACGGTCGAAGCAGTGACCGATGTCGATGTGTTGAGCGTGCCGTATACGATTTTACGCGAGCACAATACAACGAACGTCTTTCTGCAATTTTTACTAAGAACAATTACAGCGAAGTGGTATGCCGATTCGAAATCAGCGTCGCACCACGTACTCTATACGGTCGAGGAGCGATTTGCAGGCTACTTATTATCGATTGCGTCCGAAGCTAGTGACAGTTTGTTTTATCAGGAGATGCGGACGTCGAATCTACATGACGTCGCTGACTGGCTTGGAACAAGTTATCGTCATCTCAACCGGATCATCACGAAGTTGTGTGAGGAAGAGATTCTTGTTCGACGACGTGGCAAGATCATCATCGTCGATTTGGAACGGATTCGCGAGAAAGCGAACGGTAACAGCTATGAGTAAGGAGGAACGAACATGATAATAGGCATTGTGTGTGCCGTATTGGCTGGAATGTTAATCAGTTTGCAGACGGTATTGAATGCTCGGATGAGTGACGCGTTCGGCGCATGGGCAACGACGACGCTGGTTTTCTTCGTCGGCTTCATCGGAGCAAGCATCACGTATGTCCTGTTTCGTGGTGGAACGATCGGACAGATTCAAAACGTGTCACCACTCTACTGGTTCGGTGGACTCGTGGGTGTCGGTGTCGTCTTTTGTGTCATGCGCGGGATTCAATTGCTTGGTCCGTCCGTCGCGATCTCTGTCGTGTTGATTTCGCAGTTGAGCTTTGCCCTTGCTGTTGATACGTTCGGTTGGTTCGGTTTGCCACAAATCGACTTATCGTTTGGTCAGCTCATCGGTCTCGCTGTCATGGTGTGTGGCATCTTCGTCTTGAAACGGTATCAAGTCGTGGCACCGGAACAACAGGCAAAGGATCAAGTAGAACGTGTTTCATGACTTACTTTTTCCATAACAATGAAACAGGTCAGCAAACCAACGTTTACTGACCTGTTTTTATATACATTTTTTTGAATCAGACCGTCGTCGTATCTTTCCATTCCTGCTCGATGAAAGCATCGCGACCAGAGGCAGCACGATCTTTTTTATAATGTTCTGGATTTTTCTTATGGAAGTCTTGATGGTACTCTTCCGCCGGATAAAATTCAGAAGCGGCATCGATCCGCGTCACGATCGGTTGTTTGAAACGATTGCTTGCAGCAAGAGCGTCACGGGAAGCGATCGCTGCTTCGTGCTGCGCATCCGTATGATAGAAGATTGCTGGCGCGTACTGCGTACCGCGATCTTGGAATTGACCTTCTGCATCCGTCGGATCCGTTTGGGGCCAGTAGAGTTCAAGTAAACGCTCGTACGGGAACAGGCTCGGATCAAACGTGATTTGGACGACTTCGAGATGTCCCGTCGTTCCTGTTTTGACTTGCTCGTACGTCGGATTGTCGACGTGTCCGCCCATGTAACCTGATACGATCCCCTCGATTCCTGGTAATTCTTCAAATGGTGTCACCATGCACCAAAAACATCCACCTGCAAATGTTGCTTTTTCCATCTGTCTCTTCCTCTCCGTGGGAAATCCCCATTGTATGTCTGACAGCGAGAAAACGAAAACGACTCCTTCGCTTGGTTGCAAAAGGAGTCGCCGCTTTTTATCAACCAAAGCTTTCGCTTTGCTGGTCGTAGCACCTTGCTATGCGCAGGTTGCTGGGACGTCATCGATCCAGATCTCTCGGTCCACTCTTGATAAGGGTATATGAAGTTGATGTCATTCGTCATCATTGTTGTGATGATACCATTCACAAAGAAATAAAGTCAATCCTTAGAATTTAAGGCACGTAAAACGGTTGCTCCAAGTGTCTTCGCACCGATCAACAACGCTTGTTCATTGATCTCGTACTGTGGATGGTGTTGCGGATAGTTGACGCGACCGTCCGTATAGCCAGAGCCGGTAAAGAAATAACTACCCGGGACGTGTGTTAAGTAATGTGCGAAGTCGTCCGCCGCCATCATTGGTGTGAGTGCCCGGACGGATGCTTCCGGTAAGAAAGCAGCAGCTTCCTGAACGAGCTTTGTCTCATCCGGGTGATTCCAGAGCGCCGGGTAACCAGTCGTGAAGTCAATCGAATACGAAGCACCGATGCCGGCACACGTCGTTTTAGCGACAAGATCGACTTCTTGCCGGAGCTGATGCCGCAGTGTCTCGTTGAACGTCCGAATTTCCCCGACAATGCGTGCCTCACCCGTAACGATATTTGGTGCTGTTCCTGCATGGAAAGAACCGATTGCGAGAACAGCCGGCTCAAACGGATCGACCCGTCGACTAACGAGATGTTGTAAGTTACAGACGAGTTGCGCTCCAGCGACGAGAGCATCTTTTGTTTTATGCGGTGCCTGGGCATGCCCACCTTGACCATGGACGATGATTTCGAATTCGTCGATCGCACACAATGTATGTCCTTCCCGAAACCCAATCGTGCCAACTGGTAAATCATTTTCGAGATGTGTCGCGAAAATCGCATCGACTCCTTCGAGGACGCCGGCTTCGATCATTTGGATTGCTCCGCCGGGGAAGACCTCTTCTCCATGCTGGTGGATGATCCGAATCGTTCCTTGCAATTGATCGCGTATCGGATAGAGCGTAGCAGCAAGGGCCATCACCATTGCCGTGTGACCATCATGCCCGCAAGCATGCATGATACCAGGATGGATCGACCGGAAAGCAAGCGTTGTCTCTTCCTGAAGTGGTAATGCGTCAAAATCTGCGCGGACAGCAATCGTCGGACCAGGCTGTTTGCCTTCGATCGTCGCGACGACACCACGACCTCCGACGGCTGTTTGATGAGGAATGCTCTGTTCTGCGTAAAAGGCGGCAATCCGTTCTGGTGTGCGGACTTCTTGGAAGGATAGTTCCGGATGGCGGTGGAAATCACGGCGTAATGCGATCATCGTGGGTTCGAATTGTTCGAGTGCTTCAAAAAGTTGATTTTGCATGTTCTAGCTCCTTTAACGTGTGTCTTTTCGTGAAAATGGGTACAGATACAGGTAATCACGAAAGGGGATAATGTAACATGGGAGAAATCGTCGTTAATGCTGTACTTACCATCAAAGCTGGACTTGCGGATCAAGTCTTCCCGATTTTACAAACGGTTTATCATGCTTCACAAAAAGAAGAAGGATGCTTACGTTATTCCTTGCACCAATCGATCGAGGATGAGCATCAATTCATGCTGTATGAAGTGTATCGTGATGAAGAGGCACTTGAAGCGCATATCGCATCCGATCACTATAAAGCCTACCGTGAACAGATCGAGTTATACTTGATGGATCGACAAGTAACGAAATACGTCGAGATGACATTTTAACGTATTGCGATAAGAAGAGACGAACCCGTCGATTTCGACGGGTTCGTCTTTTTTTGTCTTACATCGATTTAAATCCGAGGAAATGCTCCTGCCAACGCGGTTCGTAAATCGAGTTGATTTGAAGCTGTGAACCGCCTGCATGGATGAAGTGTTCGCTATCGAGCATGATTCCGATATGCGATGGACCATCCGTGTAGGTGTTCTGGAAGAAGACGATATCCGAGCGTTTACCACTCGAGATACTCGTCCGGCGATTCGTAAAGAAAGCACCATACCAGTAGCCACGAACATTCGTCCGACCACCGTATTTTCCAGCCTTGTTCGTCGCGTAGTGAATCAAACCGGAACAGTCAAAACCACCGTTCACGGCATCTTGCGAACCCCATGTGTATGGTGTGCCGATATGTTGGACGGCTGCTTGGATCAGCTTTTCACCACGCGTATTATTCTTTTTAACGACCCGTTTATCGGACGTGATCGTCACAGCGGATACCGGAAGATAAACAGGTGTCCAGCCTGACTGGATGACATAGAAGTTTCCGACTCGATGACGCGGATAAACGCGTTTGCCTTGTTCAACGAGTCCACTGCCTTTTGGGCTCGTCGGACTTGCGAAGAACGACGTCGTCTGTTTGACCGTATAGATTTTCGCCCGGTCGATCGCTTTTTGTGTCAGTTTCATATCGGGTTTGCTCGTGCTGATATAAGGGTTGAGGACGTAACCCGTTTGACCATTTGCCAGGCGAACTTGCCAAAAATCATCATCAATTGATTTTAGACCAATTAGTTTCGTTCCTTTCTTCAAATAGGCAGCTGGGCGACTGTAAGCGACGTCAGCAGAGAAGAGTGGCGTCTGGTCCAGGTGGACATAAAATGTCGTTCCTTTTTTTGCTTTTGCCGTCGGCTTGTTCAGTCCGATGCGACTCGAATCGACGAAACCAAAGGTGTTTTTATATTTGACGCGTGTATAATAACCGCTTTTTCCGTAGATCGAAATCGAGGTACCTTTTTTTAGTGTGCCGATTTTTTTGCTCGAAAGTTTTGCCTGCGAACGAATGACGACATCGTCTTCCGTCACGTAGCGTTGACCAGTGACGTCATACAGATCCGGCTTTTTCGTCACGAGATCCGTCGTTTTGACGTAACCGTAGACCGCTCCTTTTTTCAAGCGTGTGTAACTGCCGCTTGTGCCGTAAATCGTTAGCTTGTCAGCTCGTTTGACGGAATACATGATTTTGCTCTTCGTCGACGCAGATGTGTAGACGGACAAGTTGCGTTTCGCGTATCGTGTCCCGGTTGATGCATAAACTTTTCCAGTACCGAGATCAGCTGTCTTGACGTAAGCATGAACTCCACGGAAGATGATCCGGCTATAGGCACCGCTTGCGCCATACACCGTCAGCAGCGTATTCGTTTGATGTTGCTTTAAGACAGGACTTGAAGATTTGGCATCCGAATAGATCGGTGTAGCACGCTGAACATAGAGGCGTGCGGTCTTCGGATAGTACTTTAATGTCCCAAGATGTGCCGTCAACACATAGGCGTAATCGTCGTTTCGTTTGATTCGTGTAAACGAACCCTCGATGCCGTACGTCTGAAGCGAGGTATTCACAGGAAGCGATTGTACGACTTTTCCTTTCGTAGTCGCAGTAGCATAGACTGTCGTCTGTTGTTGGATGTAACGCACGCCTGTTTCCGGATGGTTCACGGTTGGCGTATCTGCTAAATCAGTCGTCAATACGAAGGCATAACCCGCTTTAGTCGCCACACGCGTAAAAGTACCCGTCGTACCAAACGTTTCGAATGCTTGATTTTGAGTGACGGCTGTCTTTGTACTTGTCGTCTTCGGCTCAACGAAAAGGGAAGTTGCTCGTTTGGCATAACGCGTTCCAACTAATTTCGGAAGTTGCTCGAGTTGTGTCGTAGAGACGTAGACGTATTGCTCGTCCCATTTCAGACGTGTGAACGTGTCGAAAGTGCCGTATGTATCGATTCGCTGATAGGCGGGAAGTGTCGTCACGACGGTGGAATCAAATGGTGAAGCAACTAATGAGAGTGGACCTTTCGACGTCAGTGTTGCTTGTTTTTGAAAGACAGGTGCTGTTTGCGTCAACGCGTTTGTTGCGACATAAGCAGCGCCTTCTTGCCAACTGACACGGGTAAAGTCACCGTCCGTGCCAAGTGTCTTGAATGTCGTTCCTGCTGGTAGTTGTTGGATGACCGTTGCGGAATCAGCCGTTTGTAGCAACGCAGCATCCTCTTTCAAATAAGCCGTTCCAATCGTCTCGGTGACTGTTTGTGTTTCTGCCGTTGGTTGAGCAGGTGGCGATTCAGCAAAAGCGGGTGCGGGTAAAACCGAGCTCAACATTAACGTTGCGGCAAGTCCAGCAACATGAGCAGTCCATTTTTTCATCAAGAGGTTCACTCCAATTCTTAAAATTTGTCATTATGAATAGTGTAGCATGCGCTTGTTTAAAAATTGATAAAAATCAAAAAAATAGGAGATTGTCCATAAAAAAACGGTATACCTCGGCACACCGTTTGAAGTCATATGTTAGTTATCTTCTTCGTGATCCACTTGCCATTCCCAGTCGAGCATGCCGTAAATCAAGGAATCGCGCCAGTGGTCTTCGAGATAGACCGTCTCGCGAAGCTGTCCTTCCTTCGTCATGCCGACCTTTTGCAACACGCGTTCGGAAGCGACGTTCCATGGGTCACACGTTGCCGTGATGCGGTGTAGTTCTAGTTTTTCGAAACCGAATTGGAGAAGGAAAGAGGCGATCGACGTCGCATATCCGTTCCCCCATTCATCAGGCGAGAGGACGTATCCGATTTCGGCGATTTTATTATCAACGTCTGTGATGACGAGTTCACCGGCACCGATGACGACGTCACTTGGAAACGTCACGGCAAAGACATAACGACGTCTTGGTGTCTCGAGTTCACTTTCAAGCGCATCATGTAGGAATTGTTTCGTATCCGTTTCGGTATTCGGTCCCCATGATTGGAATTGACTGACGATGGGTTGTGAGGCATAGGCGTGAACCGCTTCTACATCTTCTGGTGTAAAACGACGAATCCGAAGTTGATCATTGATTTTATAACGCATGCAGCATCCTCCTCTTTCAGATGAAGTCACTTTGATTCTATTTGACAGATGGGGAACGGATTCCTGTTTGACACGGGAAAAAGGGCGTGCTAGGGTGGTTGTATCGAATGGAATAGGGAGTATCCTCTAGGGTTCCGTACGGCTGGACCGAGGGAGGAACATGGACGTTTGTCCATGCAACGGAGGGATAAAAGCCCGGGAGTAAAGCGAATCGTCTCGCTTGCTCCCGGGCTTTTTCATTTGAATTTACCTATCAGGAGGCAATTACTATGGCAAAGTATTGGATTGGCATCATCGTCGCAGCGTGTTTTGAAGTGGGCTGGGTCATCGGATTAAAACATGCGGCAACACCACTTGAGTGGGCTGCAACGATCGTCTGTATCATCGTTAGCTTTACCGTGCTCATTAAAGCGAGTAACCATTTACCGGTCGGAACGGTCTATGCTGTCTTCGTCGGTCTCGGAACAGCAGGAACGGTCGTGACGGATATCGTCTTGTTCGATCAAACCGCTTCCGTGATGAAATTAGCATTGATTGCTGTCTTACTCGTCGGTGTCATCGGTCTGAAATTAGTCAGTGGAGAGGAGAAATCAGCATGAGTTGGATTTATTTAATCATTGCCGGAATCTTTGAGATGTTTGGTGTCGTCTTGATCAATACGTTCAATCAAAATAAGAATGCGAAGAATCTACTGTTGATGGGAACAGGATTCGGACTCAGTTTTCTATTTTTGACACTTGCGATGAATGGTTTACCGATGGGAACGGCGTACGCGGTATGGACGGGAATCGGAGCAGCGGGTGGTGCGATTCTCAGCATGGTACTCTATAACGAATCAAAAGACTGGAAGCGACTGGTTTGTATCGGTCTCGTCTTAAGTGCGACGATTGGTCTGAAACTCGTCGGCGAATGATTGTTTACATGTCAAACAGATGACGTTTTAATGGAACGCATGTTTTTTGGCATATTTTAACGCAAAAGAGGAAATACTCCTTATAGAAGTCACGCATGACAAATCGTGTTAATAAGGGGAGAACATCCATGAAAACAAAACAATATATCGGAACGTTCTATTCAGAGGAAGAATTGATTTCAAAAATGGACGAACTGCACATTCAAGGACACCGGGAGGAAGACTTCTACGTCATCGTCAAGGAGAAGTCGAACATCGCACTCGTCCGTAGCCAAATGGATGCAGAAATCGCGACGACGAAACCGTCTTGGATTGATCGGATTCGTGGGAACAAAGGACGCGATCAAGAAGTCGATGATCTGTTCGGGTCACTTGATCTATCAGACAATGAAATCGAACAACGCAAAACGGAAGTCGAAGGTGGGGGCTTCGTTCTGTTACTTGAAGTCCAAGACATCCAGTTCGATCCACATTTAAATACAGATAATACGCATCCTGACGTAAAAGTCCGTTATGGTAGTGGTGAAGAGACGCATACGTCATCAGATGCGAACTCCAATGCACAGCTCGGATCCGGTAATCCGCTTGATGTTGATAAAGATTCGAAGGAAGAGCATGCAGAGATTGATTTGCACCGTGCCGGTACGGATAAGATGCCGCAAGACGAGCAGGCAATCGATCATTCAAAAAAACTCGACGGGAACCGGGAACCGGACATCGCGATGCGTCGGGATGACGATTTCCGCCGGCCGGAAACAGAACGCGAGGAAAAAGAACATGATGCAACGCAAGACGGCGAAGAACATCGTCAATCGAAACATCAATCGGATGACATCGCCAAGCAAGATCATGGAAATAATTTAGACCGCTAAAATAATAGATTAGAATCACGCATCAGGGTCATCATCAAAGAAGGTACCTTCCGGATCAATTCCGAAAGGTACCTTCTTTTTGTATGGAGATTAAACGAGAAGCGTCTCGTCTTATTTATGATCCGGATTTGATCCTGTACGCACGTTGGCGTTCAATTGATCGATGGCTTGCATATCAGCGTCTGACAAGCTGAAGTCGAAGACATCAAGATTTTCGCGAATGCGGCTTGGCGTGACAGATTTCGGAATCGCGACGATATCGTGTTGCAAGTGCCAACGGAGGACGACTTGAGCTGGCGTTTTCTGATGACGATCGGCGATATCGACGATGACCGGATGCGTTAACGCGTCGCGTCCTTTCATCAACGGACTCCAAGCTTCAACGACGATACCGTGCTTGCGGCAAAAGTCTCGGATCGCTTCTTGGCTAAGGAACGGATGGAGTTCAATCTGATTGACGGCAGGAACGATTGATCCTTCGGCTAAAATTCGTTCCAAGTGCGGAATATGGAAGTTCGAAACACCGATGGCACGCGTCTTTCCTTCTGCATAGAGATGTTCGAGCGCCCGCCATGTCTCGACATAACGATCCTCTTTTGGCATCGGCCAATGAATCAGGTACAAATCGACGTAATCGACACCAAGCTTTTGCAGACTCGTCTCGAAAGCGGCAAGTGTCTCTTCGTAGCCGTGATCGGAATTCCAGACTTTCGTCGTCAGAAAGATCTCTTCTCGGGGAATGCCGGAGTCACGCAGCGCACGACCGACACCTTCTTCATTTTCGTAAATCATCGCCGTATCGATCGAACGATACCCGGCGCGGAGTGCTTCGCTGACCGCTTCATATACTTCTTCTTCCGGTACTTTAAAGACACCATATCCGAGTTGGGGCATACTGATGCCGTTGTTTAACGTGATCTGTTGCATCGATTCATCGACTCCTTTGTAGTGAACTGTTGTCTTTTCTAGTGTACGCTCTCCTTCTATGAAAATCGAATGATTGCCGAAGCGAGTTCTTTTGCGTATACTGAGCGATAACAAATATTAGGAGGCGATTCTGTGATTCGACAAGCTGTTTTGCAATACATACATGAGGAAAACACGCTCGATCAACTCAAAGAAGTGATAGGTAATCGTTCAGCAGTCCTGATTCATGGACGTCAGGCCTATGAAGCAGCCGCTTTTGCTTTACCAGAATTACCACGTTTTTTATTTGAAGGACATTGTACGGATCAACAGGTGGAAGCTTTCAAACAGGTATGTGCTCCATACGATGTGATTCTCGCGCTCGGAGGTGGAAGTGTCATCGATACGGCAAAACAAGTCGCGTTTCAATTACAACGCCCAATCATCGTCATTCCGACGATCGTCTCGAACTGTGCTCCGTGGACTCCGCTCAGTGTCATGTATAACGAAGAGGGACAGTACATCCGATTTGATACGTTTCCCGTCGTGATTGAAGCTCTTTTACTCGATCATCGGATTATCGCAGCAAGTCCGTATGATTATTTCGTAGCCGGACTCGTCGATACGCTAGCGAAGTGGTATGAAGCACGTGCCTTAAGCGGATCATCGGCTGAAGATCCCGTCATTGAGATGGCGCTTCGAACAGCTGAACGTTGTAAGGATCTTATCTTGTCGACGAATATAACGGAAACGCGTTTTCGTGAGTATCCCGTTGAAATGCAACATCTCGTCGAAACCGTCATTCCGTTAGCTGGAAGTATCGGCGGTTTTGGTGACGCGGCGACGCGTGGTGCAATCGGACACGCAGTGCATAACGCGTTATCTCCTCATCCAGAAACGCATGCGTTCTTGCACGGGAGTAAGGTCGGTTACGGACTACTCGTTCAGGAGAAGTTACTCGGACATGATGATGATTATGCAGAGTTGCGTGACTATCTTATTGCACAAGAACAGCCGACGGCACTCGCAGACTTCGCATTATCGCTCGATGTCGTCGAAACACTTGCTTTACGGACATCGAAAGAGGAATTGTGTCGTCTGTTGCGTCCGATCGTGTCAATGGAACAACTAGTGGATGCTATTACACGGAACGAGACAGTTTTCGTTTCGACGACTTAACATAAAAATACGCACATGTGCCGAATAATCATCAAACGGTCCATGTGCGTATTTTTATTGTGCTTTCGCAAAGCGAGCATAAGGAGCAGGGCGACCGAGTAGGTATCCTTGACCAAGATCGAAGCCGAGTTCGCGGCAAAGATCGAGTTCTTCTTGCCGTTCGATGCCTTCCGCTAAGATTTGAATCCCCATTTCTCGTGTCAGATGACGGGCTTTTCGTAAAAAGGCTTCGTTTTCTGAGTTCGTATCGCAATGATCGATGAAGGAACGATCAATTTTAATATAATCCGGTTGAAGCAAGGACAACATATCGAGTGTCGAGAAACCAGCGCCGACATCGTCCAGTGCTACTTGAATGCCTTGCTTTTTATACTGTTCGAAGACGTGTTTCAAATGGTTGACGTCTTCAATTTTTTCCGTTTCGACGACTTCGAAGACGAGCCGACTCGGATCGACTTGATAACGTTCGACGATCTCAAACGTATGGCGCAGGCAGTACTCCGGATTATAGATCGTCGAAGGGAGAAAGTTGATGAACGTTTTTGTTGTGCCACCGATATGATGCGTCGCACGGATGGCTTCTTCACGCGCCCGCTGATCAAGACGGGAATGAAGCCCCATCTTCGAGGCAGTGGAGAACAGGACACCCGGTGAGATCGGCGTGTTGTCATCTGCTGCGCGCAGTAAGGCTTCGTTCGCGACGAGGATATTTTGTTGAATATCATAAATCGGTTGCAGATGGCTTGTCATGACGCCGTGCTGGATGAAATCAATCGCTGACCGATGCTTTAGCTGTTCTAGAAGTGCTGAAGCTAGGATAGGTGCTGTCACATAGCGCGATTGTGTGGCGCGACAGGATACCGGATAATCCGCTACACGCAAGAGCGACGTCAGTAACTGTTCGAGTTGTTCGAATGATTGATAGGAATAGATTTCTGGTGTTGGTGACTGGATATGGAGTGCTCCCGCTTCAACGAAACGGATGGATGTCGTGCATTCGGCGCAAGGATGCCACATAAAAAGATGTCCACCTCTCGATACATCAAAAGATGTATTAATTAAATTGGTTAAACTCTTTACCCTGAGAGAAAAAGAATTTAAACCTATCTTTTATAATCATTGACCTCATCCAAAAAAGAGAAGGGAACGACGGACACATTTCCGTACGTTTCCTTCTCTATCGGTCACATTCTTTCATTGTGAAGTGTAAAATATCCAGAAAGCGAGATGCAACACAGCTGCAAGCGGCACCAGCCATTGGAATTTCGCTTTCCGTGTCTTATGCCGGACTGTATACATACCGATCCAAGAACCGAGCGCACCACCGAGGAAAGCAATCGTCAATAGTGTCGCTTCCGGTGTCCGATAAGCATGTTGTCGTGCTCGACGTTTATCCTGCCACATCGAGCCAAATCCGATGAGTGTCAGGAGGAGGTAATACCCTAAGATGATCCTCATGAAAACCGACTCCTTTTCTAACGTTCGGCACCGCCGCCGCCGGAACTACCGCCGCCACCACGACTGCCGCCGTTTCCACCACCGCCACCGCGCATGATCGCGGAAAAGATGTTCAAAATCGCAAAGAAGAACATACCGCCGGTGAACTTCATATCGAGGAATAACAAGATCAGCAATCCGGCACCGATCAGAATCTTCGTCCACAGCGGAAGACCCCCATCATTTTGGGTTTTCGGAGGATCTTGTGACTCGAGCGACTGATCCTTTGAGATGACACTGACGACAGCTTTATATGTTTCAGTCGCCGCTTTTCCATACTCGCCATTCTCTTTATAAGGAACCGCGTATTGATCGAGGATGCGCCCAGCCGTGATGTCCGTCAGAATGCCTTCTAGTTTATAACCGACCTCGATCCGGAATTGCCGATTCTTTTCGTTCGGAGCGACGACGACGAGTACCCCATTGTCTTTTCCTTTTTGACCGATTCCTTGTCGCCGGAATGTTTCATTGGCGTAAGAACTTAAGTCCTGTCCTTTTAGATCGGGAACCGTCTTCAGCACGACTTGCGCCGTCGTGTACTGTTCGAGTTCCTGACCGAGTTGCGCGAGTTCGGCTTCTTCCGACGGTGTGAGCAACTGAGCATCATCTTGAATGAAAAAGGCTGCTCCCGTTCGTTCTGAAACGGCACTAGCCGTCGGAACGAAGAGGAAGAAGACGAGGAACGCGCTCAACAGAAGTCGCGTCCACCGCCGAATCATTTCGAATCACTGTTAAAGTCGACAGTCGGATTTTCTCGGTCGCTGTCTGAAATTTCGTAATACGGCTTTTTCTCAAATCCGAATGCAGAGGCATAGAGTGCTGTTGGGAAGCTCCGACGTTTTTTGTTATAAAGCGTCACGGCATCGTTGTAATCCTTGCGGGCGATCCCGAGACGATTTTCTGTTCCTTCCAGCGTATCCATCAATGATTGGAATCGTTCGCTTGATTTTAGTTCCGGATAAGTGGTTTGCAAAGCAATCAATCCACGAAGCGAAGACGTGACTTGTTGATCGGCTTCAATCCGTTGTTCGGTTGACGCGGCGCGCGCAAGACCAGCTTGAGCTTCAGCGACTTTGCCGTATACTTTTTCTTCTTGACCCGCGACACCTTTGACCGTTTCGACGAGGTTCGGAATTAAATCCGCACGACGCTTGATCTGGTTATCGACTTGCGACCATTTATTCGATACATCTTCTTCTACATTGACGAGGCTGTTGTATTGGCCGATTGCTAAAAACGCAATCACGACGACGACAACGACTCCGATGATTAATGGGAGTTTTGATCGACTCCGACTTCTGCGTGCCATATGGCGTTCACTCCTTTAAGTATGTCTCATCCCTATATACCCTTAACCGAATGAATTAGTTTCAAAAAAAATAAAAAACCGTCAGCTAAAATAGCTAACGGTTAGAATTTACATGTAGACGATGACAGCAAGAACAGCTGCTAAGACAAGACGGTAGATCGCGAACGGGACGAGTTTGATCTTGTTGATCAGCTTCAAGAAGAAACGAATCGATAAGAGGGCAAACACGAACGATGCGATAAATCCGACGGCATAGAAACCGAAATCACTCGCATGAATGTTATCCCAGTTCTTAACGAGCGAAAGGAAACTGGCACCGAACATGATTGGTACGGCCATGATGAACGTGAAGTCAGCTGCCGTCCGGTGATTCATGCCGAGGAAGACCCCTCCTGAAATCGTTGAACCAGAACGGGAGAAGCCAGGCCAAAGGGAAATACATTGGAACAGACCGACGAATGCTGCTTGGCGATATGTAATCTGATCAAGCGATGTCGTTTTCGGTTCCTTTGGTCCGAGTTTGTCGGCTGCAATCATCAAGAGGGCACCGACCGCAAGACCGATGATGACTGTTTCAATCGAGAAGAGGTTCTCATCGATGAAGTCCTCGAATAACAATCCGAGGATAGCAGCAGGTAATAGACCGATCAAAACGTGACGTAGTTTTAACTTGTGTGTACCCGTCGCATCGTGTTCTCCTTCAATTTTATACAGACCAATCAAACTGAAGAGACGTTTCCAAAAGACGACGATGACCGCAAGGATTGATCCGAGCTGGATGACGACCTTAAAGGTGTTCGCCGAATACTTACCAAGAAATTCTGTTGTTTGTAACCACATGTCATCCACGATGATCATATGACCAGTCGAGGAGACAGGTGCGAATTCCGTCATCCCTTCGACGAAACCGAGTAAAAGAGCTTTCAAGAGTTCAATGATGTGCATGGTAATCTCCTTCTATAATGATGTGCTATGTAAAAACATATCATGTTTTATTCTTGTGAGATAGAACCAATCAGAATATCGGGCGCAAGACCGAGGAAAGTACGGATTGATAACGGAAGGAAAAAGGCGTACGATGACTGTATAATCAAACAAATATTTGAATGAGGTGAGAGAATGCGTGAAGCGACTGAACCGATCCGGATTTCAGGAATTGATTGTGCGAACTGTGCAGCGAAAGTAGAGCGTGGCGTGGCAAACGTAACAGGAGTCAAGGAAGCGACGTTGGATTTCGCAGGGCAACGTCTCTATATCACATACGCATCCCCAGATATCCAAGAACAGACGTATCGTCACGTTGTTCAGCGTGTTCACGAACTAGAACCAGATGCTCTCCTGCAACGCGAGCAGGATACACGAGACACGACTGAAATGGTATTTTGGACAAGGTCAAAGAAACTTCAAACACTCATAGGTCTGACTTCTTTCGGAATAGCATTCCTTGTTCCCGAGTCCATACAAATATGGTTGTATCTTACGGCGTATGTATTCATCGGGAATGAAGTATTACGTAATGCACTTCGGTCGACACGACGCGGACAGTTGTTTGACGAGAATTTTTTGATGATGCTCGCGACGATCGGGGCATTCGTCATTGGGGAGTATACAGAAGCGGTGGCAGTCATGTTGTTTTATCAAATCGGTGAATATTTTCAGCATAGGGCTGTCAATCAATCACGACGCTCGATTTCAGCATTGATGGATATTAGACCACAGCAAGCCGTGCTTGAGGATGGGCGACGTGTGCGACCGGAAGATGTCATTCCAGGACAGCGAATCATCGTCCGTGCTGGGGAACGGATTCCACTTGATGGAACGATCAAGCAAGGTACTGCCTTTCTGGATACGGCAGCATTGACAGGAGAATCGGTTCCTCGGCGTGTTCATGAAACGGATCATGTGCTAGCCGGTACGATCAGCACGGACGGACAGTTAGTGATTGAAGTAGATCGGTCGTATACGGACTCGGCGGTCGCGAAAATCATTTCACTGGTAGAACAAGCCTCTCGTCATAAAGCACCGACGGAAAAGTTCATCACACGATTTGCGCGAGTTTATACGCCGGCTGTTGTCGTGATTGCGCTAATTTTAGCGGTTCTGCCGCCTCTCTTACTGAATGCTTCCTTTAGCGAGTGGACGTACCGGGCGCTTGTCTTTCTCGTCATCAGTTGTCCTTGTGCGCTCATGCTTTCCATCCCGCTCGGCTTTTTTAGTGGAATCGGTGCTGCTTCAAAGCGAGGCATACTCGTCAAAGGCGGAAATCATCTAGAATCGTTGCAACGAATCGATACCCTCGTCTTGGATAAAACAGGTACGTTGACGAAAGGGAATTTTGAAGTCGTCGCTATTCAAGCACATACGATGACGAAACAAGAGTTACTACAAGTAGCAGCTCGGGTGGAACGGCAATCGAATCATCCGATCGCGACTTCAATCGTCCGGGCGGTTGATGGCTTACCATCTAAAGATGGTGGCATTCACTTATCAGAAATAGCAGGGAAAGGCGTCAGTGGGGAGTACGATGGTCGACTGCTGCGTGCAGGAAATGCCGAGTGGTTAAAGGAACTGGGCTTTACACCTGATAAAGAAACCGAAACCGGTACCTATGTTCACATTACTCAGGACCAAGACTATCTGGGATGGATTCGAATTGCAGATCAACTGAAGACGACGACGATGGAAGCGATCATCCAATTGAAAAAGCGAGGCATCCGTCGAATCGTCATGCTGACAGGCGATCGGAAACAGACGGCAGAAGCAATCAAAAAACAGTTGGATCTCGATCACGTCATTGCGAACTTGTTGCCGCATCAAAAAGTCGAAGCGCTGGAAGAACTGATGAAGACAGCAAAAGGAAAAACAGCGTTCGTAGGGGATGGAATCAACGATGCCCCTGTCCTGACACGGGCGGATGTCGGAATCGCCATGGGCGGACTCGGGAGTGATGTGGCGATTGAAGCAGCGGATGTCGTTTTGATGACCGATGAGCCGAAACAGCTTGCCGATGCGATGGATGTTGCCAGAACGACGCGAAAGATCGTCTATCAAAACATCTATTTTGCCCTTGGAATCAAAGCAATCTTTTTGTTACTTGGAGCCTTTGGAATCGCAACGATGTGGGAAGCCGTCTTTGCTGATGTCGGTGTGACAGTGTTAGCGGTCCTGAATGCGATGCGTCTATTAAAGATACGTGCATGAACAAAT
>NZ_JAUZUW010000010.1:0-124388 GCF_031844245.1 Exiguobacterium sp. BRG2 | reverse complement strand
TTCAGCATATGTCCGTGTCTTGAAACGAAACGTCTTACGTAAGACGATCGAGCAACTCGCGACAGAAAAGCCGTTGACACCGAGTCAAGTCGATACGATTGCAGGAAAACTCGGTGTTCATTCACAAGTCGATCGTGCCACCCAACAAGCGCATATCGATGGGATTCGTCAACGACAGGCAAAATGAGACCGTTGACGAGCTCATTCTCCTTCAGGTATAGTGAATAAATAATAAGTAGTGCAACTATATGGAGATGATGGGATGAAGGAATCGGAATGGTCACTCGGGATGCAATTATCCAGAAGCTATTACGCATTCAAACGTGCCGCTGCTAAACGGATGGAGGCATTTGGACTAACGCCGGAACAATTCTCTGTCTTAAGCGAACTCGCAAAACAAGATGGTGTTTCGCAAAAGCAACTGGCACTCGTGACAGAACGTGATCAAACGACGATTGGTAAGATTCTCGATAAGCTAGGAAAAAAAGAGCTGATCGTTCGAACACCAGATCCTCGGGACCGACGAGCGGTTCTGCTCTTGATGACACGAGAAGGACGCGACATCGTCGATCGCCTCGAACCAGAGCTCGATCAGCTACAACTCGAAGCGTTCCGTGGACTATCGCGAGAGCAAATCGAGCAATTAAAAGTAACACTTGAGACCATTCACCGGAATGTGACGTGAATGGTTTTCCTTCGGATATATAGTTGCACGTGATATTATAAGTGATGCATATAAAAAGGAGATTGTAATATGAAAGCATGGAAAGATGTCTGGTCAATGACACAAACGAAAGTCGGGCTCGTCTTCGCAATCGTCGTCCCGCTCGTGTTCCTCGTTGTCTGGATGACGGGTTACCAAGGAACGACAGAACGTCTTGATCAATTAAATGTTGGGGTCGTCGCAGAAGCGAATGATCCGTTCATCCAGTCGTTGCAACAAGCACCGTTCACGGTTCAGACGGTTGCAACAGAAACAAAAGGGTTGCAAGCACTTGATGCGAATGAAGTCGATCTCGTCTTACAAAAAGATGATGCAACGCATCAACTAACGGCACACGTCAGTCAGACGAATGCGGAATTCGCAAATGCAATCCTCGAGAGAGCAACGGAAACGATCAGCAAACAGTTGAATGGTGAGCCGACGTTCACGACGTCAATCGTTACGGAACATGCCGTCTCGGATTTTGCTTTATCAATGCTTCCGCTCGTTCTCGGTTTTGTCATTTACATCGCGACGATGACGATGGGGATACAATTCAATCTCGTCAGTACGATTTTAAAGAGTCGTCACACAAAATGGGATCTATTCTGGAGTCGACAACTCTTGCACGGCATCGTCTTACTTGTCGTACCATTGCTCCTCGTCTCGATGGCGCATCTACTGACAGACATCGATACACCATTCATCAAACTATGGGCGTTCGAGCTCCTCGTCGTTGCGACCTGTATCGCCGTCACACAGATGAACTTTGCCTTATTTGGTCCGATTGCTCCACTCGTTAATGTCGCATTGATCCCGTTCCAGTTAATGACCGCAGGGAACATTGTTCCAGCGAAGATGCTGGCACCATTTTATCAATCACTCGGAACGTTCCTGCCTGTTCCAAATGCCGTCTCTGGTTTCGGTCGATTATTATTCATGGATGGATCAGTCGGGACGCAAGTCCTTCATCTATCCTTACTATTTGTTGGTAGTTTCTTGGTGACGTGTCTCATTACAGTCTGGAAAAGAGAGGGCGTTAGGCAGCAAGCCATGGCTTGAGAAAAAGTATAGTTTCAAAAAAAGCTCACGTCTCAATTTCCGAGACGTGAGCTTTTGTATTAGAACAACTCGTTGATTGGTGTGTCACCTTCGAGTAGTGTGACGACTTGTTTCGATGCTTTATCATGACCGATCGCAGCTAAAATAACACGGGCGACGTCCTCGCGTGGAATTTTTTTAGTCGCTTGCTCGGACGGATCCGTCGTGACGTTTCCTGTTCCGGCTTCATCCGACAGTCCACCTGGACGAAGAATCGTATAGTTAAGTGATGATTCCTTCAGGACACGATCCGCATAACGTTTCGCGATGTAATACGGCTTCATGCTGTCGGACCATGTTTCTGGCGAATCGGCATTCAAGGCACTGACCATGATGAACTGTTTCGCATGGATTGCTTCCGCTGCTTCAATCGATTTGACGGCACCGTCAAAATCAATCAGCATCGTTTTGTCCGCTCCTGTATGACCACCTGATCCTGCGGTAAAGATAACGACATCTGATCCTTGTAATGCTTCCGTGATTGTCGCGACATCGTCTTCAAGATCAAGGTGGACCGGGGTATGACCGAGTTTCTCAAAATCACTGAATTGGTCCTTGGAACGTAATCCTACTTTGACATCGTGCTCCGAATCCTGCAGTAAGCGAGCAGCGTGACGACCTACTTTACCATTTGCACCAATGATAAAAATCTGACTCATGTTCCATTCCTCCATTCCACGATTGGATGATTCTGTTTCAGTATGGAAAAGACGAGGGGATTCTGTAAAGAGAGACGACTTATGGAAAAGTAACCGTCATCAAAACATCTTTTTAACGCTTTTATGCATAAAATCGTCAAATTATCTTGAAATCACGTGTAAGTGTGGTAGGATAATGACTATTACCCACACCGAAAATCGTTTAGGTTAAATTGTGGAAATATTCGGTGAATGGGAAACGACGAAACAGAAAGGAGAGATACGATGAGAAAGAAACCATGGCTACTGGCGGGACTTGTCTTGACAGGCGTTGCCGCTTGGATGATTTGGAATCAACAAACGAATGCCGAAGCACATGACATCTTCAAAGACCAAAAACTGGTTGTCGGAACGACGGGGGATTATAAACCCTTTACATACTGGAACGAGGAACGGAATCGTTATCAAGGCTTTGATATTGAAGTCATCCAAGCGTTCGCTAAAGCAGCGGATCTTGACGTGACGTTCGTCAAGACAACATGGCCGACGTTATCGGAAGATACGAAGTCAGGCAAGTTTGATATCGCTGTCGGTGGGATTACAAAGAAAGTCGAACGCGAGGTCGTCGGAGACTTTACGTCGTCGTATTTTTCCTTTCAAAAAGCACCGCTCGTAAAGAAGGAAGATGTCAAACGCTTGAATTCGCTTGATGCAATCAATGATCCAGCAGTCAAAATCGGCGTCAATCCGGGTGGCACGAACGAAGCGTTCGTGAAGAAGCATTTTCCGAAAGCAGATGTGACCGTCTTTGAGAACAACTTGGACATTCCGAAAGCCGTCCAAAGCGGACAAGTCGATGTCATGGTGACGGACGACATCGAGGCGTTGCATTACGCAACAGAACTGAATCTTGCGGTTCCCAAACTCACTGAAGCATGGGAACCAGCTGAGATGGCGTATTTGATGAAACCGGATCAAAAACAGCTTGGAGACGTTTTCCGGGTCTGGATTGAAAGTGCAGAGGGGCAAGAACAAGTTCAACAATTGAAGGAAAAATGGAACATCGTCTCGACGCGTGAGGCGGTCGGAGCGAAAGGAGCGGGAGCACATGAGTAAATGGGGATGGATCGTCGTCGGAGGTGGCGTCTTGTTTGCCAGCTTACTAACACTTTGGCAAACGGAGCAACCACGACGTGTACAAGCAAAGAACGTCTTTGCGACGAAAAAAATCGTCGTCGGAACGACCGGCGATTATAAACCATTCACCTATTTGAACCGGAAGACGAACGAGTACGAAGGATTCGATATCGAAGTGATCCGTTCTTTCGCGAAGACGACCGGCATCGATGTGGAGTTCGTCCCGACGACATGGCCGACGCTGTCTGCTGATCTCGCTAGCGGGAAATTCGATATGGTCGTCGGGGGAGTGACGAAAAACATCGAGCGCGAGATCATTGGCGACTTCACGTCAAGTTACCTGTCATTCCAAAAGACACCGCTCGTCCGTAAAGAAGATGCAGGACGCCTCGTTTCGATTGAACAGATCAATCGACCGGACGTGACGATTGGTCTTAACCCAGGAGGAACGAATGAACAATTCGTCCGCAAGACGTTTACGAAGGCGAACATCGTCATGTATGAGCAAAACCTCGACATCCCGCATGCGGTTGCCTCAGGTGAAGTTGATGTCATGATCACTGATACGGTCGAGGCGATTCATTATGAAGCACTCGATCAACGACTCGCGGCACCAAGAATTCAAGAAAAGTGGATTCCGGCGGAGAAAAGCTACCTCGTCCGGGAGTCAGAAGCGGACGTCGTCGATGTCTTTAACCTCTGGATGCAGTCGTACGAAGGACAGGAAGAGATGGAGCAATTAAAAGAGAAATGGCAAGTGGCGTCATAAGTGGATCGTGCCTCCTGATAGCAGGAGGCACGATTTTTTAATGACAGGAATCTGATGGGAAAAGTCGAACAAGTATGTAGAAGCAAACCAGAAGGAAACCGATATGTTGAAAAAGAGAACATCGAAACAATGGCTCATCATGACCGCTCTTTTTGCCTGTGTCACTTACACATGGTTCGTCATCGGAGATGTTTGGATTAATAATCCTACGTTATTGTTCGCAGGAGCGCTTGTATTTACGAGTGGCGCGGTACTATCGTTTAGTCTCGCGTTAGCGCGAGCCGTTCGCTTAAAAGGAGTTGAGTTTAAGATGATGCTGGTGTCGGTAGTCGTAACGCTCGCCTTGTCTGCAGGTGCCGTATATGGTGTATACCAGATTGTAGCGTAATCGTTAGAGATTGAATCGAGGCACCGATTCAGGTGTCTTTTTTGATTTTTCGAACAGAAAAAATAGGAAAATCTTGGATATGACTTTGAATTCATGGAAAGAAGGAATGAAGATGATTCATGTCGTGAACTTGACGAAGACGTACGATGGAAAGGATGTCGTCAAAGGGATTTCCTTTGACGTGCAAGCAGGGGAAATCTTCGCCTTTCTTGGACCGAACGGTGCCGGGAAATCGACGACTGTTCAGATGCTGACGACGCTGATTAAACTGAGAATACCGATTAGGACGAGCAGGAAACGATTGAATCCGTTCATATTTCATCCCTCCTTTCTGTCGTTAAATTGTTTGTTTTTAGACGTTCGGGAAATCACGAATACCATGAATAATATGTGAGGTCAAAATAAAAATACAGTGTATGAAAAAAACTCCTCTCATTGTGTCATGAGAGGAGTACAACAGTTTTATTTTTCGATTTTCGGTACTTTTACGATGTAGTAGATCGTACTTAAAATCAAAAAGGCGATTCCGATTAAGATTGAGACGCGTGTCTCGTCATTAAACAGCATGCCGACGAGTACTGTGATCAGCGCGAAGATCGATAGATAGTTCGTCACCGGCGCACCTGGCATTTTGAACGGATGCGAGGCTGTCCGTTCACTTTCGATTTTTCGGTAACGGATATGACTGATTAATATCGCGAACCATGGCACCATCCCTGGTAGTACCGAAGCGCTGTAGACATAAACGAAGATGTTCGTATCCTTTCCGAGAACGTGCGGGAGAATGATATCGAGGATGACACCAAAGAAAATCCCGATTGAAATGGCTAGAACTGTATAGAGCGGAATCCCACGTTTATTGATCTTTAAGAAGAAAGACGGCATCTGCCCTTTTTCCGCTAATGCATAGATCATCCGACTGGCGCTGAAGATTCCTGAGTTACAACCGGATAAAGCGGCCGTGATGACGACGAAGTTAATGATGCCAGCAGCAATCGTCACACCGACCTTGGCGAATGTCGCAACGAATGGACTTCCAAGATCGGATAATTCGTTCCATGGATACACCGTGACGATGATGAAAATCGCTCCAACGTAGAAAATCAAAATCCGCCAGACGACACCATCGATCGCCTTCGTGATGTTTTTCTCTGGATCTTTTGTTTCCCCAGCCGTGACTCCAATCAACTCGACACCGATGTAAGAGGCGAAGACGATCGAGAGGGCAAAGAAGAAGCCGGTGAAACCGTTTGTGAAAAAGCCGCCGTTTGCCCAAAGATTCGAAAGACCGACTGGATTTCCGCCATTCCCTAGTCCAAAGAAAATAATGCCGAATCCAGCGACGATCATCAGAAGAATCGTCAGTATCTTGATCGAAGCGAACCAAAACTCGAGTTCACCGAACATTTTGACGGAAGCAAGGTTTGCGAGCGTCAAGAGAATGATGACGACGACCCCTGGAATCCATGTTGGTAGTTCAGGCCACCAGAAGCGTAAGTACGTTCCAACGGCGATGACTTCACTCATCCCGACGACGACCCAGTTGAAGATGTTGCTGCTTGCTGTTAAAAAACCAGCAGCTGGATGGATATAATCGTTTGCGAACTTTGCGTACGATCCACTGTGCGGATGGGTGTAGACCATCTCGCCGAGTGCCCGCATGATGAAAAAGATAAAAACTCCGGCTAGCATGTACGCAAGTAAGACTGATGGTCCTGTCCAAGCGATCGTACTTGACGCCCCGAGGAAGAGACCAACACCAATCGTTCCTCCGAGCGCAATCATTTGTACCTGTCGTGCTGTTAAATCTCGTTTCAAATTCGAACTCATCGTTTCCCCCAAAAAAAATCTGTGACGTCATAATGTTCAGACAACTTGTCGTAAGAACTATAAGGCTGAGTATACTATCCTCGGATAGGGCACGGCTAGTCTTTTTGAAAATTTGAAATAGAGTTTTCAATAATCAGATATTCATGAAACAAATATGTAACAGCTTTCATTCGCCCATTAATAGAGTGTCAAGTTGTTGACCTAATCTCCCGACATACAGATGCTCAGCAGTTGCTAAGACGATCAAATCATCACGCATTGTAAGATCGCCTGACAGGGAATTTCCTTGTTCGGTCATGAAACGAATCGAACGAATGCCCTTAAAACGTGTTCCATTTCGTTCAAGTAATTGTATGTCATCAGAGTATGCAGCAAGTAGATGGTCATTGTACCGAGCGAACTGAGAAAAGGCGATCGTAGGAGCCTCACAAACGAGATCGTCCTCTTGATTAATACGGACGAAACGATAATCGGAGTAGTAGAAGAACCAGACTTCTGTTGATGAACAGACATTCAGAGCATAACAATCATCAATCGGATATTGCCGATTCTTATACTGCACTTCACCTGTATCGTCAAAAGCGACCAGACCGAAAGCACCATTTGAACTCGTGACGGCATCGGCATAGACACCTTCATCAAAATAACTGACCCAAATCCAACCTTGTTCGTCGATTTGCATATTTTGAATCCCGTCGTCTAAACAAAAGCTATTCAGTAACTGACCTTGAGGATCGTAGATAAAGGCGTTTGGCAACCATGTGCCGTCGATATCATCATCACAACGAGAAGCGACGAGTAACAGCCGTCCGTCTGGAAAACGATCAACGAGGGAAAAGTCGATGTCGTTTCTTTCGACGATCGTCGTCTTTCGCCAGTCATCCTTCAGTTGATGAATGGAGAGGATCTGTGTTTCACGAAATTCATTAATCGATTCTTCAACGATTAAAATATGTCCGTCGACAGTGATGCCAGTTGCGACCGGGCTTCCAGAACGATAGGATGCGGTCAAACGACGTAGCGGGAAATGGGCGAGCGGGTATGTGAGCATGGCACGACCTCCTGTCTGTTGTAAAAAGCAGTCCGTCGACAGACAGACTGCTTAATGAGTTAAACCGACCGTTGACGGCGTTTATAGAAGAAATAGACGATAATTAAGGCGACGGCAGCAATCAAAACACCATTCGTATATGGTGCAGCGACTTCCTTGATCGAGCGCCAGTTCGTTCCGAGTGTTTCTCCAAGATAGAGGAACAAGATTGACCATGGAATGATGGCAAGAATCGTGTAGAGCGAAAACTTCGTTTGATCCATTTTCGCAAGACCAGCTGGAATCGAGATGGCATGGCGGACGACAGGAATGAAGCGAGCTCCGAAGATGACACCTTGACCGTATTTCAAGAACCAGCGTTCAGCTAAATCCAGATGATGTTCAGAGATCAGGACATACTTTCCGTACTTCAAGATCAATGGACGACCGCCATAGCGAGCAAACCAATATAAGAACAATTGCGACAACAATCCGCCAATGACGGCGGCGACGACAGCGAGTGGCCAGCTAATCGTTCCTTGAGAAATCATGAATCCGCCGTATGAGAGAACGATTTCGCTCGGTATGATTTCAATCATCAACCCGAGGGCGATACCGAAATATCCGAGATCGGCAAGTGAAAGTAAAATCTGGTTGACGATTTGAGATAACACGTAAGACAACTCCTTTGTAATCAGTACATTCCTTTATTTTAGAGAACCGAAGATCAAATGAAAAGGAAAAAAACGGAGACAATTAAAAAGACGGATCCACCATGATAGCGAATCCGTCTTGTTTTTATAACACGACCGCAGCAATCGTACCGAAGATGAGCAACGGAATATTGTAGTGCAAGAACGTCGGAAAGACGGTTTCTCGCATGTGATCGTGCTGACCATCGGCATTCAAACCACTCGTAGGTCCAAGCGTCGAGTCTGACGCGGGGCTACCAGCGTCACCAAGAGCACCTGCTGTCCCGATGATCGCAACCGTCGCTTCTAAGCTGAAGCCATACTGGATGCAAAGTGGAACGAAGATCGCAGCGATGATTGGAACAGTTGAGAAACTTGATCCAATGCCCATCGTGACGAGAAGACCGATCAAGAGCATGACGAACGCGGCAACAAGTTGGGAGTCGCCCATCAATGCTTTTGAGTTCTCAACGAGCGGTTCGATATCACCCGTCTCACGCAAGACATTCGAGAATCCGTTCGCTGAGATCATGACAAAACCGATGAATGACATCATCCGCATACCACGCGTGATGACGTCATCTGCTTCACTGAATCGAACGAGACGAAGCAACAAGAAGAGGATGAGTCCCGTCGATGCAGCAAGAATCATTGATTCCGTCTGCAGTTGAACGATCAGTGTCGCGATGACGACGATACCACTTAGAACAAGTTTCGATTTCGTAATGACCGGGATTTCATAGTCGTCCGGGGCGATATCACGAATTTCATACGTCCGCTCTTTCCGGTACGTATACAGACCGATCAAGAGACCGACGACCATTCCGAGTGCTGGAATCGCCATTGCTTCGATGACAGAAACTCCCGTCGTATCAAGACCATTAGCTTTCAGGTTTTTCAGTAAAATCTGATTCAGATAGATGTCTCCGAATCCGATCGGTAAGAACATGTACGGTGTGACGAGACCGAATGTCATGATGATCGCAATTCGACGTCGGTCCATCTTCAACTGAGAAAAAAGACCAAGAAGCGGCGGAATGATGATCGGAATGAAGGCGATGTGAATCGGTAGAGCATTTTGTGAACTGATTGCGAGTAACAGAATCGCGAACAAGATGAATCCTTTTAACTTCTTGACTGATGCGGCACTTGCGTTACCTCGTGAACGTGCGATCAATGCGTGAGCGAGAGCATCCGGTAAGCCCGTTTTCGAGAGGGCGACGGCAAACGCACCAAGCATTGCGTAGCTAAGAGCGATTTCGGCTCCGTCACCAAGACCACCCGCGAACGCTTCGGTTGTTTTCGTTAAATCAAGACCGCCGACGAGACCGCCGGCGAACGCACTGATGACCATCGCGAGCACGATGTGGACGCGGAAGATCGCTAAGATGAATAGTAAAAAGACGGCAAACAATACGGCGTTAATCATTCGGTAAAACCACACTTTCTTTTGTTATCACTGCACTATACTAAAGTATCTTACAGCCATGTTGAAACACTGTCAAGGATAAAAGTCTGACCTCGTATTAAATGACTTCACGATAGGCTTTCTAGCTTTGTATAAAAGTCTTATTTTTTAATACCTGGAAGCATGAAGGGAAAAGCATATAGATCACTGAAGATGGCTTACACAAAAAAATGTGCCATCCTTCTCCATTACGAGAAAATGGCACATCATCTTTAATTTAAGACGGAGTAGAATATCCCGAATCTATTTGAGTTTCTTCTATAAGAGAGCAATCAGCAATCGACGACGTCGAGTTTACCGGTCCCTGGGTCGATGACGAGTCCATGGACATTCGTACCAGGTGGCAGTAATGGGTGGTTCTTCACGAGGCTGACGGAGTGGGCGACACTCTCCTGAACTGACGTAAAGCCACGTAACCATTGGTTCAAATCAACACCTGATACTTCAAGCGTGTGAAGAATCTGTTGGTCGATACCTCGATCCTTCATTTCGCTGATCATGTGTTTAGGATCAATCGTGCTCATGCCGCAATCGTGGTGACCGATGACGACGACTTCTTCAGCGCCAAGGGCATACAACGCGACGAGAATCGAGCGCATGACGGAACCGAATGGGTGCGATAGGATAGCACCGGCATTTTTGATGATCTTCGCATCCCCGTTTTTTAGGCCGAGTGCGTGTGGAAGAAGTTCTGTTAGGCGGGCATCCATACATGTCAGGATGACGACCTTTTTATCCGGGAACTTATCCGAGACGAACTGCTCATACTGTTTTTCGGCGACGAATCGCTCGTTGAAGGCTAGCATTTCCTGTACAACTGACATTGAAGTGTCCTCCTTTAGTGGTAGCTCTTAATATGTACCCCATATCAGAATACAAGATGATGAAACGGCTATCAAGTCAGGAAAACGCAAGGTGTGACAAATCGCACACATCCATGTACATGAAGCAAAACGATGAAAAAGGAGAATCCGCAATAGATGTAAACGTTACCAAGGATGTGAGGGAATTCACAGGATGGTCATGCACAAAGCAGGAAAAAGGAGTTATGATTGATTTGTGAAGGAAAGCACAAACTATTGAAAAACAGCTTGGCATTCCTGACATAATGGTTGGCAAATCAAACTCAGATTCGTTCCACGACAGGGAGGAAACCACTCATGGCTGTGAAAGAAAAAACAAAATCGACGGCAACGCCGGTCGAACAAGCAATTGGACAAATCGTTGAAAAAGGACAACGTGCATTACAGGAGTTATTGACATTCGATCAAGAAAAAATCGATACGATCGTCCGTGATATGGCACTTGCCGGACTTGAACGGCACGTCGAACTCGCTCGTCTCGCAACAGAAGAGACAGGTCGCGGTGTCTTTGAAGATAAGATGATTAAAAATATATTTGCGACAGAATACATCTACAACAGTCTACGTCATGAAAAAACGGTCGGGATTTTAGAAGAAGATGTCCAAAACGGCATCACCTATATCGCTGAACCGGTCGGTGTCGTCTGTGGTGTAACACCAGTCACGAACCCGACATCGACGACGATGTTCAAAGCATTGATTGCGATCAAGACCCGCAACCCGATCGTCTTCGCGTTCCACCCGTCGGCACAACGGTGTTCCGTCGAAGCGGCGAAAACACTTCGCGATGCAGCCATCAAAGCTGGGGCGCCGAAAGACTGCATTCAATGGGTCGAAGAACCATCACTTGAAGCAACGAAAGTCTTGATGAACCATGAAAACATCGCCATGGTCCTGGCAACAGGTGGTGCAGGAATGGTCAAATCAGCGTATTCAACAGGTAAACCGGCACTCGGTGTTGGACCAGGGAACGTTCCGTGCTACATTGAACAATCAGCAAAAGTCAAACGGGCAGTCAGCGATCTCGTTCTTTCAAAAACGTTTGATAATGGGATGATTTGTGCGTCTGAGCAAGCCGTCATCGTTGACCAAGAAATATATGCAACGGTCCGTGCAGAAATGGAAGCACTCGGTTGTTACTTCTGTACACCGGAAGAAAAACAACGCCTCGAATCACTCGTCATCAAAACCGATACATGTGCCGTCAACGCGGACATCGTCGGGAAACCTGCGACATGGATTGCAGAACAAGCCGGGATCGACGTTCCGGAAACGACGGTCATGCTCGTCGCGGAACTCGAGCACGTTGGAGCAGCAGAACCACTGTCTCATGAAAAACTCAGTCCCGTCCTCGGTGCGTACCGTGTCGCATCCACCGAAGAAGCGTTTACGATTGCTGAACAGATGCTTGAAATCGGGGGTCTCGGTCATACAGCCGTCATTCATACGACGAACGATGATTTGATGACAGCATTCGGACTCCGCATGAAAGCCTGCCGGATCCTCGTCAACAGTCCATCTGCTCATGGCGGAATCGGTGATCTTTATAACGAGTTGACACCATCACTGACACTCGGTTGCGGCTCATATGGGAAAAACTCTGTTTCTGAAAACGTGACAGCGAAACATTTACTCAACGTCAAGAAGGTGGCGAGACGACGCGTGAACATGCAATGGTTCAAAGTTCCTGAAAAAATCTACTTCGAAAAGAACTCCGTCCAGTACCTCCGGTCAATGACTGACGTTTCACGCGTCATGATTGTCACCGATCCAACGATGGTGCAATTCGGATATGCCGATAAAGTGATTCAAAACTTGCCACAGTCTGTCAGTTACCGAATCTTCGACCAAGTCGAACCAGATCCATCAGTGACAACTGTTCAGACAGGTGCCCAAGCGATGTGTGACTTTAAACCTGACTTGATCATCGCTCTTGGTGGTGGGTCAGCGATGGATGCTGCGAAAGGAATGTGGCTCTTCTATGAACAGCCGAACGAAACATTCTCAAACTTGCGTCAAAAATTCCTGGATATTCGTAAGCGTGCCTACAAATTTCCGACACTCGGTCGTCAAGCGAAGTTCGTCGCGATTCCGACGACATCGGGTACGGGTTCAGAAGTGACACCGTTCACCGTCATCACGGATAAAGAGAAAAACGTCAAATACCCGATTGCTGACTATGCCTTGACACCCGACGTCGCGATCGTTGATCCGGAATTTGTCATGACCGTCCCGGCTTCGATTACTGCTGATACCGGAATGGACGTCTTGACTCATGCAACAGAAGCATACGTATCGGTTCTTGCGAACGACTACACGGATGGACTGGCACTCAAAGCAATCAAGATGATCTTTGACTACTTGCCACGAGCGTACGAGAACGGATCTGACGCAGAAGCTCGGGAAAAAGTGCACAATGCGTCAACGATGGCAGGGATGGCTTTCGCGAACGCCTTCCTCGGAATCAACCACTCGATCGCGCACAAAATCGGTGGGGAATTCCACACACCACATGGACGGACGAACGCGATCCTGATGCCACACGTCATTCGTTATAATGCGTCACGCCCAACGAAACTGGCAGCATTCCCAAAATACGAATCATTCGTCGCCGATGAACGGTATGCGGACATCGCACGTTACCTCGGTCTTCCGGCAGCAACGACAGAACAAGGGGTCGAATCACTTATTCAAGCAGTTGCCGATCTTGGACAACGTCTCAACATCAAGATGTCATTCAAGGCGCAAGGTATTCAAAAAGCAGACTTTGAGGCAAAACTCGATAAGATGGCAGTCGATGCTTTCGAAGATCAATGTACGACAGCGAATCCAAAGATGCCGCTTGTCGCTGAATTACGGACGATCATGGAACAAGCATACGAAGGCATCTAATAGAGAAAAAAATACTATGGCAAAAGATCGTTCAACCGGCTTCTCACTCTGAGAAGTCGGTTTTTGTTTTGGAAATCGATGGAGACAGTCAGAGAAAAAGTGGGATATAATGGCTGTTGAATGAATTTGATGTTTTTGGTTTCGTTGTAGCAGGAATATTCAAACATCAGACATAAAAAGGAGGAAATGGGATGGAGTCAAGGCAAGAAAGGAAACAACGACGGTTTTCCGTCTGGGACGTCCTGTATGGCGTCCTCATCGGTCTCATCTTTTTCGGTGTCATCTACGGTGTGATGGCATTTTTGACTTCACAAATCACCTCATCCTCAGACTATCAGGATCTCGTGAAGCAGATGCAACAGGCGGATATCACATGGAAAGAAACAGACATCACTGTTTCGTTGATGCTTCTGTTCGTCGGTGGGCTGTCGATTACGATGCCGAGCGCAGTCCGAGAAGGGATCATCAATCAGGTGCTGGATGCAAGTTCTGCCGGCGACGTCTTATCGTTGTTTGGGATTGACTTAAGACAAGTCCTCGCGCCATTGACGTTCGATGTCTCTTACGGCACGTTGCTTTATTCTGTTTTTGGTATCGGATTGATCGTCCTGTTATTTTTAGTGTTACGGATTAAGGCAAGTCGGCTTGGGTGGACGATTCGATCGGTCAGTTTCTTTTTAACGGTCGGCATCATCTGGTTTGTTCTTGCCGGACGCGGAAACAGTGTCCCATTCCTTGCGTTACAAGACGGCTATGCGATGAGCGGGATCTTACCACTTCTCGTCGTCAGTCTGCTTGGTTGGATGGCGTTTTTCCCGCAAAAGTTATCCGGTCTGACAGCTGCCGGACGTGCCAGCTTGCTGATTTTGATGTTCGCGAGTACGCTCCAACTTGTCTTTACGGTGCAGGACGAAGCGGAGTATGACGGTGATTCCTCACTACGAACGGCATTGACCGTTGCGAGTCTGAACGCCGGAAGTGGAGGGATGTATGACTGGATTCATGGTGGACAAGTCGTGTATCAAGCAGACGTCCTTGGAGCGAATGCGGAAATCCCGGTCTCGATGCTAAACGGGGAGACTTCAACGGAACAGCTCAATGACTCGATTCAGAAAGTCGTCGATGGGATTGATACGAATCGGGTGACGGAACAATTGCTGACGTTAATCGGTGGAGAACGTCCTGATTTATCAGCGACACAATTGAAGCTTGATCCTGTTGATTTCGGTGTCGCACGACAGACGATCCAAGCAATTGATGCTGAATCGGCCGGAACGACGGCACCAAACATCTCAAGTGAGAGTGCGTATTGGGTGTTGTTACTCGTGACATTTGTGATTTACTTCGTCTGTAGTATCCGGAGTTTCAAGTCGATCATCGACCCATTCATTTTTGCGATCGCGATCGGTGTCATCAGCTTCATCGTCAGTCAAGCTTCATATGTTCAGTTCGCGATGAAGTGGCGGAGTGACGTCTTATTCGAGTTCGCTCAACAGACGGCAGGATGGACGGTGCTTTTCGCAACAGGACTTGCGTTACTTGGTGGAATTCTTGGTTATGTCGTCCGGCGGAAGCCCGACAAAACGGTTTAAGAGACGTGGAGTGATGAAGCTCTTCCACTAGGAGATGTGCCATGAATGGAGACGACGAACGTTATTGTCATTCTCGCTTTCCACAGGCGGGAGGTAAGCCGCGGTATCCTAAACTACGTTTCGTCTACCGGGTCTCACCTGACCCTGACGAAAGCGAAAAACGTGCTTTCTTTTCCTGTAGGAGTTGAGAATGAACAATTACGTTCTACATCAATTATAAACGATACGTTTTCAGGTTCATGTCCTGAAATGTATCGTTTTTTTATTGAACCTGATTTGTAAAGGTAAAATCAACAATGTAAAGCCAGTATTTGGAATTGGTTAAGTAGGTTAAATAGGCGGATGTCCGACCTATTTGAAAGGACTATTAGCTATAATCGAACCATGCTAAATTAATGAAGCAGTTAAAACTTCCTGGGGGGAAATACATATGAAAAAAGCTACAAAACTTGTCATCGCATCGACATTGATCGCACCGATGCTCGTACCAGTCGTTCAAGTCAAGACACTTGCTGCCGACAACAGTGTCGTCAAGTTACGCTTCTTAGAAACAACGGATTTACATACGAACTCAATGAACTACGATTATTTCAAGGATGCGCAGGACGAGACGATCGGTCTCGTCAAAGCGGCTACAGTCATCAAACAGCAACAAACGGAAGTGGGCGCGACGAACAGCTTCTTGTTTGATAACGGAGATACTCTTCAAGGAACGCCGTTTGGTGATTACGTCAAGAATCAGTATGACAAAGGAAACAAAGGCAAACATCCGATGTACGAATTGATGGAATACCTCGGTTATGATGCAGTCACACTCGGAAACCATGAATTCAACTTCGGTCTTGATTTCCTCAAGTCAGCGATGAGTGCTTCGAGCGGTTCAATCAAGTTCGTCAACTCGAACGTATTGGATGCAGTCACGAAAAAGCCAATCGTCGCGGACTACAACAAAGATGGAAAAGACTATCAAATCATCGAACGTCAAGTCAAGGACCAGAACGGTGACATGAAAACAGTCAAAGTGGGTGTGTTCGGAGTCGTCACGCCACAAATCATGGCATGGGATGCGGGGAACCTGACGGGGAAAGTCACGGCTGAAGATATCATCCCGACTGCTAAAGCAACAGCGAAGAAATTAAAAGATGCTGGCGCAGATGTCGTCGTGGCACTCGCACATACAGGTATCGGGGATACGACGGATCAAAAAGATGGTGATGAGAACGTTGGCTACGCGTTGACGAAAGTCGCAGACATCGATGTCTTGATGACCGGTCACCAGCACGGCAAATTCCCGGCAGCCGATTCGGCGTTTAATAAACTACCAAACGTTGATGCAACGAACGGCTTGATCAATGGCAAGCCGGTCGTCATGGCGAACACGCAAGGGAAGAACGTCGGTGTCATCGATCTTCAATTGAAGCAAGTTGACGGGAAATGGGTCGTTGATACATCTGGCGCTAAATTAGCGGACGTGACGAAAGACACGACAGCAGATGCAGGTGCCGTCAAGTTGATCGAAAAATCGCATGAAGGAACACTCGCATATATTCGTCAAGAAGTCGGTACGATCAATGATGATATCCAGAGCTTCTTTGCCCTCGCGCAAGACGATTGATTCGGTTCAGTTCGTGACGAACGCTCAAAAATGGTATGTCGAGAAACAACTCAAAGAAAATGCGGATCTTGCGAAATATAAAGATCTCCCGTTGTTATCTGCAGGTGCACCATTCAAAACAGGTGGTCGTAACCAAGTCAACGCATCCGATTACACTTTGATCAAAAAGGGACCGATCGCACTGAAGAACGTTGCCGATCTCTATGTTTATCCGAATACACTCGAAGTCGTCAAAGTAACAGGTGCTGACGTCAAAGATTGGCTTGAGATGTCTGCCGGTCAATTCAACCAAGTTGGTGGTGAGCAGACAGAGTTGTTGAACAAAGATTTCCGGAGCTACAACTTCGATATCCTCGACGGATTGACATATGAAATCGACATCACGAAACCGGCAAAATTTGATTATAACGGTGGTGTCGCCAATAAAGAAGCAAGTCGTGTTCAAAACATCAAATATAAAGGCAAAGCGATCACAGACGATCAAGAATTCCTCGTTGCGACGAACAACTATCGCGCTGGTAGTGCGACGTTCCCAGGTCTTGGCGGCGGAAAGAACATCGTCTACAAATCGGCTTACGAAACACGTAACGTCATCTCGGACTTCATCAAAGCGAAACAACCGGTTGATTACAAAGCGGACGATAACTGGTCACTCGTTGCAAGCAAACCGATGACGGTCAGCTTTGATTCAGCGGTTGCAGCTGCACCGTACGTTAAGCGGTATGAAGGTATCACAAACACAGGTGAAACACGTCCAGGTGAGACAGGTACGTTCCTTAAATTCAACATGAATGTGCCGATGAAAGACTTCACGGTCTCGGCAAAAGCAGTTAAACCAGGTGCGAAAGTCGTCATAGGTCAAGCCGTTCCGGGCGCAAAAGTCACGGTCAAACTCGGTGATAAAGTCCTTGGAACAGCAACAGCAAACGAAGCGGGTCAATATGAAGTCGTGACACGTCCGCTCAAATTGCGTGACAAGTTGACAATCGTCTCAGAACTCAGCTTCATGAAAACAGAAACGAACGTGACGGTCGGAACAGGTGTCGTTGCGACACCGGCAATCGATAAAAAATCAGCAGTTTACGGATCAACTATCCTCCGCGGTAAAGCAACGGAAGGTCTTGACGTCACCCTCTACAAAGGATCAACGAAGATTGCGAAAGCGAAAACGACGGCAAGCGGCTTCAAAATCGCGGTCAAGAACGGTCTAACGACAGGAACATACACAGTCAAGTCGACAGACATCTCGAACAAAATCATGAAAAAAGCGTCGTTTACAATCAAGAACACATACCCGGTTAAAAAATGGTCAGGCAAAAAGACGTTGACAGGTAAAGTCGAAAAACGTCAAATCGTCCGTCTCTACCAAAAAACAGCGTCTGGTTACCAATTGATCGCCCAAGACGTGGCGGACCAGCACGGGAACTACGTTCTGAAGATGCGTCAGGCATTGACGAACGGCTCATATAAACTCAACATCTATACAGCGAAGGATCATCTTGATCAATCACGCTACTTCATCACGAAGTAATATGAAAAACGGATGTCTGCATATGCAGGCATCCGTTTTTATTTGATTAGATATGCGCGTTGCGAAAGTAGAAACAGTTTAATGCGTTCGTACATGATTGCTTGTTCGACCGTCAATTGATTCGTCGCATGCGACATGTAGAGTCGTGACTTTACTGTAAATACATCGTCCGTAATGAAGGGAAGCCCCATCTCGCGACAGACGGAAACAGGAACAAAGCTGTAATACCGTTGCTGGCGTAAGGCGAGCTGAAGTGAGACGTCATCGATGTAGTGCGTGGTATCGGCATAGATATTCAGTTCCGCCATCTTCAATTGGATGAAGCGGTTGTAGTCCTTATTGTGGGACGGGAACAAAAAGGCAGTTTCGGTTTCATCCGCATAGAGCATCTTAATTGCTTCTTTCTCTGAATAAGAAGCTGGATACGTGATGACAATATCTTCTTCAACGATCGGTTCACTCGTAATGAGCGGATGTTTGAGTTCCATGAAGCTGATTGAGAAATGGAATTCTTGATGAAGGAGACCGCTCAGGATTTCACGGTTCGAGAGGATGTCCGAGTTGAACAATGGAGCAGTTTGTGGAAGAAGAAACTCCCGTAGAATCAATTGGATGAAGCGACCATGTGAACTGGCAAGACTGAGTGGTGTTTCCGTTGATGCATCGTTTCGTACCATTCGTTCCTGAACACGTGTCAACTCGTGTTCGATTTTTTCGACAGACTGAAGTAACAGTCGACCATTTTCAGTCAAACTGATCGTTCTGCCTTTTCGATGAAATAATATCGTGTTCAATTCACGCTCGAGTTTCTTGATCGTCGCACTAAGGGCAGGTTGGCTGATGAATAATCGTTCGGCAGCACGCGTTACGTTCAATTCCTCTGCAACGTGACGAAAATAATTTAAATGTAAGAGTTCCATGATATCCTCCTGACATAACCTATAGATTATCAAAACATATAATTATATATATTTCCGTTTATGATGAAACTATTATACCGTATATTCCAGAGGTGATAGAAATGAAAATCGGAATTTACGGAGCAGGATCCCTTGGAACCATCATGGGAGCTTATCTAAGTCAACAGTATGCGGATGTCGATTTGATTGATACGAACCGCGCACATATCGAGGCGCTGAACACAACAGGGGCACACGTCATTGGTCCGGATTTAACGCAAGCTGTTCATGCCATTCATCCGGATGACATCACAGAGACGTACGATATCATATTATTGCTGACGAAGCAGGTCTACAATGAACCGGTCCTCGCGAAAGTGCGGACGATCTTGAAGGAAGACGGCATTCTCGTCTCCTTGCAAAACGGTGTACCGGAAGAGTTCATTCAACAACAGATTCCAAGCGAACGTATCATTGCGGGATCCGTCGAGTTCGGAGCGACATACGTCGGACCAGGTGAGTCACGCCTGACATCAGATTACGAACATTTCAAGACGTATGCGATGCAAATCGGTGAACTGGACGGGAAGAAGACGGATCGGATCGTCCAACTGAAGGAAATCCTTGATCACATCGGTGGGACAGAAATCTCTGATAATCTACCAGGAACGAAATGGTCAAAACTCGTCATCAATAGTACGTTCAGTGGTTTATCCGCTGCGTGTAACGGTACGTACGGCGACGTTCTCGATCATCCTGTCTTGTTACGGGCAGCAATCCATACAATGCAGGAAGTTGTTGAGGTCGGTCACGCCCACGGCATCACATTCGCAATGATGAGTACGTTTGAGCCGGCAGCCTATGCGACATTAGACGATATCGATGAAAAATTGATCACTGTACCACGATTGATGCACGGATCACGCGACTTAGAAGCGAGTATGTTGCAGGATTTACAAAAAGGACAACCGACTGAAATTCGTTTCATCAATGGGATCGTCACGATGTACGGCAAGACGTACGATATCGCAACACCGTTCAACTCACTCATTCAAGAAATCGTAGAAGAAGCGCAAGCAGCGAAGACAGTTCCTGATTTTGAAACAAGTGTCGCACGCTTTGAAACATTATTGAATGCGTAAAGGAGGAATTCAGATGAGACAAGAAGATGTAAAAAATGTCGTCGCGACGCCGATCAATGCGCCGGTCTTTCCGGCAGTCGATATCTTCTTTCGGAATCGGGAATACTTGAACATCATCTATGAGACGGACATCGAAGCGTTACAAGCAGTCGTTCCGGAACCGCTTGAGGTGCTGAGCAATCAGATCAAGTTCGAAATCATCAATATGCCAGATAGCACAGGTCTTGGGAGTTATCTTGAGTGCGGGCAAGTCATTCCGGTTCGGTATCAAGGGGAAATCGGTGAGTTCTACCTATCGATGTATGTCAACAATCAGCCGGCGATCGCCTCTGGTCGAGAAGTAGCTGCTTTTCCGAAGAAGTATGGTTCACCCCGATTGTATCTCGACAATGATGTACTCGTTGGAACGCTTGACTATCATTCGCTCCGCGTTGCACAAGCGACGATGGGATACAAATACGTTCCGATGGCAGTCGAAGAGGCACAGTCAATTGTCGGTGCGCCGCAGTTCATGCTCAAACAACATCGCGGTTATCAAGGCGAGTTGATCATCTCTGAACTGACACGCAGTCAAATCACGGATCTTGAGATTAAAGAAGCATATCGTGGACCGGCTCGGCTTCAATTGTTTGAACATGTCATGGCACCACTCGCTGACTTCCCTGTTCGAAAGGTCGTCGATGCTCAGCATATCATCGCTGATCTCCGACTCGGTGGACCTGCGAAACTGTTTGATTATCTAAAGGACTAACACTTCTCTAACATCATATGTAGCAAAACGACCTCCAAAACGGATGGTCGTTTTGTTTTACCCTAAAAACTGGCATACTGAGATGAGAGGGGGAGACGATCATGCGACAAGTCATTGTGTTACCGTATCAATCAGAATGGGCGAGTGAATACGAGCGAGAAGCGTACCGATTACGGGAGGTGTTCGGAGTACGTCTTAAGCAAATCCATCATATGGGAAGTACATCAGTTCCAGGACTCGCGGCAAAACCGATCATCGATATCCTGCCTGTTGTCGATGCGCTCGAGGGAATCGAGCAGTTTGATGAACCGATGGAAGCACTCGGTTACGAAGCGAAGGGTGAATTCGGCATGCCGGGACGCCGCTATTACCGAAAAGGCGGCGACGAACGGACGCATCACATCCATCTCTATGCGGCGGGAAATCCAGAAATCATGCGTCATCTCGTCTTCCGGGATTACTTACGTACCCATCCAGAAGAAGCCGCTGCTTACGGAGCATTAAAGGAACAATTAGCGACAACATATCCGCTCGATATCGAAGCCTATATCGCCGGCAAGGATGCGTTCGTCAAGGAACTCGAACTCCGCGCAATTACTTGGGGGAACGCGCATGACTGACTGGGAACGTGCTCTCATTCGCCATGTCAGTGTTGGTGTAAAGACGTCGAAAGTCTTGTTTGAGAAGATCGAAGCAAAGGACTGGAACGCGCAACCGATTCCCGGGAAGCGGACCGTCGGTGAAGTCGCCGTCCATCTTGCTGTATTGCTTGAAGCCGATTTAATGCTCGCAGAAGGAGCAACGGCAGAAGCGATGCAGGCATTTTATGCGGAACCGGTCATGTGCAATCAGTTATCAGAGCGAATCAATCAAGCCTTTCGGGTCTATCAAGAAAAAGTCACAATCGGATTTTTGACGCGTCCGACGTACTGGGGGGTTACCGACTCGATGAACGGCTGGGCGATCGAAGCAGCCGTGCATCTCTATCATCATCGATCCCAGTTATTTGATTACTTGAACATCCTTGGGTACGAACTAGAGATCTCGTTATTTGAATGAATGGAAGTAGGGATAGTGTATGGAATATATCGTCGAAACATCAGCCGGTCGATTTGATACCCGGTTGACGGGAAGTGGGGACGTCACATTCGTCCTCGATCACGGGATGATGTCGAATCGGCATCAGTGGGGTTGGCTCCGAACTGAATTATTGAAACGGGGGCGGGTCTTTGAATATTCGCGTCTCGGTTATGGGCGGTCGAGTCGTGGCAAAAACAAACGACTCTTTACACATCAAGCGGATGAGTTGGCAGATGTTTTACGGATACTTCAAGTCGAAGGACCCTATGTCTTCATCGGTCACTCGCTCGGAGCTTATATCTCGCTTGCAAGTGGACGCCTGTTTGCAGACGAGACACGCGGCATCGTCTTGCTTGATCCGTCGCACCCGGATGTCGATGCGGCATTGCCGAACTGGTACGAACGAACACAAGAGAAGTGGAATCGATTCCTCTATTTCCTTAGTCACGTCCGACCAATCGCCTGGATGATTCCTGATCGTCTCGGCAAAAAGATGTTCAGTGTCTTACCGGAAGCCGATCAATTACCGATGTGGCAGCATTTTGCGGCACCTGGGCATTGGCAGGGAACGCTCGATGAATGGCGAACGGTCGAGGAGAACAATCAGATGATTCTTTCGTTGATCGAAGACGTGACGCAGCCGGTCCTCGTCCTGTCCGCTTCGAACTGGGCGGGTGGTATGCCAGAAAGTTGGTTGAACCCGGCATTGACCGAACAAATCAATGCGGCTCACGCTGCGTTCGCTGACAGTTTACCGAACGGAATGTATCATGTGATTGCAGATACGAATCATTACACGATCGCGGGATTTTCACACGAGGCAGCGGAGCGGATCACGGATTTGATTGGCTCGACATGGGATTTACCGATTCAAAGTCAGTAGTAAGGTTACGCTTTTTCGTTTCGCTCGAATCGTTTTCCTAGAACAAGCATCGCGTCGGTACATTTCGTTGCAAGGTCGCTCCTGCTTGTATTTCCCTAAAAAGAAATTCCGAGCGGAAAAAAGTTTCTTTTCTTATGCTTCGGAATATCTGACGGAGCTGACTCTAAAGCCAGTATCTACAAAGAATGACGCGTCACACACCACTCCTACAGGAAAAAGCGCATTATGCGCTGTCAGAGACGAACAAGACCCGCTTTCCTGCTTGAAGGAAGCAGGAAAACTGGCTTGTGTCTCGCCTGAGGAAAGGGCGTGAGAAGATGCGTCATTTTTTTGGAGTCAGCCCGGTCTACTCCTTGAGTCGATGCTTATCGGCTTTTTTTTAGAGAACAAAATAAATCGAAATCATTACGATTGACGTCAGATAAAAAGTCGGTTACCCTATAAAACGTAACGATTACGTTTTGGAGGGTGAATGATGATGCAACCGATATCGATCACCGTTTTATCCGGTTACTTAGGATCCGGTAAAACGACACTATTGAACCATTTGCTACATAATCGCGAAGGGCGCCGTCTTGCGATCATCGTCAACGACATGAGTGAGGTCAACATTGACGCGGCATTGATTGAGCAAGGCGGATTCTCGCGGACTGAAGAGTCGTTCGTCACGCTTTCGAACGGCTGCATTTGCTGCACATTGCGTGATGATCTGTTGCTTGAAGTCAAACGCCTCGTCGATCAAGGCGATATTGACGGGATCGTCATCGAATCGAGTGGTATCTCGGAACCGATTCCGGTCGCCCAGACCTTCACGTACGAAGATCCGGACAGTGCCATCGACTTATCACAAGTCACGAAAATCAATGCGATGGTCACGGTCATCGATGGGTACCGTTTCCTGAAGGACTTCGAATCCGGTGAGTCGTTGATCGAGCGCAGACAGGCAGTCGATGAGACAGACGTGCGCGAAGTCGTCGATCTACTCGTCGACCAAGTCGAGTTTGCGGACATCATTGTCTTAAATAAAGTCGATCGCCTGACACCGGAAGAACGCCATACCGTCATCGGCTATCTAAAGGCATTGAATCCAGTGGCTCGTCTGATTGAGACGACGTATGGTCAAGTCGATCCGACAGAGATATTAGACGTTGATCTATTTGACTTCGAACAAGCAGCAGCAAGTGCCGGTTGGATCCGCGAGTTGAATGCCGAAGAACATCTTCCGGAAACGGAAGAATACGGGATCAGTTCATTCGTCTACAAACGCGACGTGCCATTCCATCCTGAGCGTTTGCTTGCCTTGATCGAAGATTGGCCGCAAGAAGTCGTCCGGGCGAAAGGATTCTTGTTCCTCGCGACACGTCCTGAGATGGCACTATTGTTCCATCAGGCAGGATATGCGTCGAACATGGAATATGCTGGTCGTTTTGCATCAGATGAGGACCGACGGACCGAACTCGTCTTGATCGGCATCGGACTGGAGCAAGAGAAGCTCGAAGCGCTATTCGATGCGTGTCTCATCCAGGAACACGAAACGGACTGGGCGTCACTGAATGATCCAATCCCTGGTCGCGAGATGTACGAAGAAAACTTTCTATAAGAGGTCAATCTTTTGGGAAACCGTATCTGCGGTTTCTCTTTTTTGTTATATTTTCATAGTGAATGGGGAAAGAATACTAGTGAAGGTATGTTAATTGAAGGAGGAAGGTCTGTGCGTAACCGGATTTTACAATTCGCACTCGTATTTTTAGTCGCCGGTGGCATCATTTGGGGACTATATCAACTCGGCTATTTATTTTATGTCTTAACGATTTCAGCGACGGTCGTGCCGCTCGCCGTCATCATGATCATCTTCATCGAGAACCGGACAGCGGAATCAACGATCGCTTGGTTCCTCGTTCTAATTTTCTTACCGATTCTCGGAGTCATCATCTGGTTGATGTTCGGTCGGAATCCACGGCGTCGCCGCCGGAATCGTCGTTCGCATGACGAACGGAAATTGCTGAAACAAGCGATTCGTCCAGTCCGGTCGCTTGCCGTCAGTGAATTGCCACCGAATCACTTGAAGCTTGCGAACACGATTCGTAACTTCGGTGGGGGCGGGGTGGACGTTCATACAGCAAGTGAGATTTTGACGAACGGGGAAGCGACGTTCCCGGCGATTCTTGACGCAATTCGTCAAGCGAAACATCACGTCCACATCCAGTACTACATCTATCGAAACGATGAGACAGGCAAGGCAATCCGGGAAGCATTGATCGAGCGACTCGAAGCGGGGGTCGAAGTGCGGTTCATGTATGACGGACTTGGAAGCTATATGCTTGGTGAGAATTTCCTACGTCCGTTACGCGACGCTGGGGCACATATCGCAGCCTATGATCCAATCTCGAGTCCCTTATTCATCTTCACGGCGAACTTCCGCAATCACCGGAAAATCGTCGTCGTTGATGGGAAGGTTGGCTTCACCGGTGGACTGAACGTCGGTGATGAGTACGATAGCAAGAGTAAGAAGTTCGGGTTTTGGCGCGATACGCACTTACGGCTCGAAGGACGTGCCGTTAAGGAATTACAAGCGACGTTCCTCGACGACTGGATTTATGCCCAAATCGAATCGGACGACACATGGGAGACGTTTGCGGGGGAAGAGACAATCCACCAGTACTTCCCGAAACATGATGTTGCGTCCGACGGAGCGATTCAAATCGTCACGAGCGGACCGACCTCAAAGGATCCCGCGATTCGCAATGCCTTGATTGCGGCCATCATCTCGGCGCAACGCTCGATCTGGATCGCGACACCGTATTTGATTCCGGACAATGAGACGATGACGTTACTTCGACTTGCTGCACGTGCCGGGCTTGACGTCCGCATCCTGACACCGGGGAAAGGCGATAGCTTTACGTCTTACTACGGCACCCGTTCCTACTTTGGACCACTCCTGAAAGATGGGGTCAAGATTTACACGTACAACCGTCACTTCATCCATGCCAAACTATTTCTCGTCGACGGCAAGATTGGGGCTGTCGGAACGGCAAACATGGACATTCGCAGTTTTGTCCTCAACTATGAGCTAATGGCGTTCCTGTACGATACGGAAAGTGCCGAACAGCTCGAGCGTGACTTCATTGCTGATTTCGACGTCTCGATTCAGTTATCATCGAATGATTACGTCAAACGTCCGCTCCGCTTCCGGATTTTCGAGTCACTTTCGCGCTTGATTTCACCCTTATTATGACGCAACGTCCCGCATCGATTTTCAGGTGCGGGACGTTTTTTTGATTCATTCTTCCTTGAAGTGGGAACATGAACTCTTATACACTAGATGTGTAATCGGTTGCACACTACTTAGCCTGGAAGGAAGTGAAAGGGGCGGAAGTCCCGAATTCGTATGCGAACAATTGATGAATCCCATTTCTACACGCGCGACATGAAACCACAAGCACGACCAGACGCTATCATCCAAGGAGATGTCTACCGTTTCACGGTCTTGACGAGTCGGATGATCCGACTCGAATACGCGGCGGATGGACAATTCGAGGATCGACCGACCCAAACGGTCTTCAATCGTGATTTCCCGGTACCTGCTTATCGCATCGTCGAAAACGAGGAAGAATTGCAAATCATCACCGAGCACGTCCATCTGCATTATACGAAGGGACCGTTCGCTGCGAACACACTTTATATCGATGTCTTAGGGAACTTCAGTACCTATTACAGCCGTTATACGTTCGGCGGACCGCTCCGGACATTAAAAGGAACGGCACGGACGCTTGACCACGCGGACGGTGTCATTCCTCTCGAAGAAGGAATTGTCTCACGGCAAGGATACGCGGCGATCGACGATTCGAACGCCTTCGTGCTGACGGAAGACCACTTCGTCGAACCGCGACGCTCCGGTACGCATGACATCTATTACTTCGGATACGGTCACGACTACAAACAGGCACTGCGTGACTTCTACCACCTGACAGGACCGACGCCGATGTTACCGCGTCAGGTACTCGGTAACTGGTGGAGTCGCTACTGGCGTTATAGTGAGAAGGAATACAAGGATTTGATGACACGCTTCAAGACGGAAGATATTCCGTTCTCGGTCAGTGTCATCGACATGGACTGGCACGTCACCGATATTCCGGAACAATACGGGAGCGGTTGGACGGGTTATACGTGGAACCGTGATCTATTCCCGGATCCACGGGGCTTCTTGCAATGGTTGAAGGACGACGACCGGATGGTCACGCTTAACTTGCACCCGGCGGACGGGGTGCGTGGGTTTGAGGAAGCATACGAGGCGATGGCGGTCGCGATGGGCGTTGATCCCGAATCGGATGTTCGGATTCCGTTTGATTTTTCGGACCGGACGTTCATTGAGAACTACTTCACGAAGTTGCATCATCCGCATGAGGCGGATGGCGTCGACTTTTGGTGGATCGACTGGCAGCAGGGCGCGAACTCGAAGATGAAGGGGCTCGATCCGCTCTGGATGCTCAATCATTATCATGCGCTTGATATCGCCCGCGATGGTAATCGACCGTTGATCTTCTCGCGTTACGCGGGTCCCGGAAGTCATCGTTATCCGGTCGGGTTCTCGGGCGATACGATCATCTCGTGGGCATCGCTCCAATTCCAGCCGTATTTCACGGCGACGGCGTCGAACATCGGTTACGGCTGGTGGAGTCATGATATCGGGGGGCACCAGCGCGGGGAAAAAGATGACGAGTTATCGACACGTTGGCTCCAGTACGGTGTCTTTAGTCCGATCATGCGTCTGCATAGTACGATGAGCATCTTCAATGGGAAGGAACCATGGCGCTATTCGACCGATGCGGCGAACGTCATGAAGAAATATTTACGACTCCGGCATCAGCTTGTGCCGTACATCTACACGATGAATGCCCGCAATCACTTTGACGGCTTGCCCCTCGTCTCACCAATGTATTATGAGCATCCAGAAGACGATCAAGCATACAATGTTCCGAATCAGTTTTACTTCGGAACGGAATTGATCGTTGCGCCGATGGTCACGCCGATGCATCGGAAACTGCACATGACAGCTGCGACTGCATGGTTGCCAGAAGGGGAATGGTTCGATTTCTTCAATGGGCACCGGTACCGTGGCGGCAAACAGATCCGTCTGTTCCGCTATCTCGAAGACCAAGGCGTACTCGCGAAAGCCGGTGCGATCGTCCCAATCGGTCGTCATCTCGAACATTCGAATGCATTGCATAATCCGGACGATCTCGAAGTCGTCGTCTTCCCGGGAGCATCGAACCGGTTTACGTTGTTTGAAGACGACAGCACAGGGGTCGCACACCGCGACGGCGTCAATGTTGAGACGACATTCGCGCTCGACTGGGAAGCGCGTGAACTGACGATCGCTGCACCGACTGGACATCGTGACTTGCTACCGGAAAATCGGTCGATCACATTGATTTTACGTGGAGTCCGTGAAGGATACGTCCAGCGCGACGGAGAGAGTGTCACCGGTGTCTATGATCATGCGACACAGTCCCTTCGTGTCGAACTGGGTGAAGTGACCGATACGATCACATTGTCGCTTCAAGTCGAGATCTCGACGAACGAGAACAAGATGGACCGGTTGTATGCATTCCTCGACCAAGCGGAAATCAGCTATGATTTGAAGGACCGTTTGTACCGCCTGCTGTCACAAAAGCTCGACCCGGTCAACATGATGCACCAGTTGCAAGCACTCGAACTCGAGAAGGATCTCGTCGATTGTCTGCTTGAGTTGATGTTGTCTTAAACGATTGGATAGGCATGCGAAAAAGCCAGTATTCGTCATCCATATGGACGAGGAATACTGGCTTTCTGGTTGAGGTCAGAACTCTTCGTCTATCTCTTCATCCATCCAAGATAGCAAGTCTTCTGCATCGAGATCGTCACCTTTACTGAGGATCAAGGTCGTGACGTCATCTCGTTTCTGTTCTAACAACTCCGGGTTGTTCGTCAAGACTTCCATGAGGTAATACGCATAAGAGTCGAGGAAATCAGGCTGGTCGTTTCGTTCGATCAGTGTCATGAACGCTTCGATGAGTTCTTCCTGTTCTTCATCGAGAATCATCCAGTGGGAGTATGCGAGAAGTTTTTCGTTTTCGTCATCTCCACGGAGAATGTCCTTGATTTCAGGTAACGTCAGAAATACAACATCCGGCATGACGACTTCCGGAACATCGGTACTCAGCTTCGTTAACCACTCGTCATAGGTCGCCGCGACAAAATAGGTCGTTTCATCCGAAATATCGAGGCACCAGACAGTCGGCTCAGCAGCCTCCATGAAGTGGAAGTACCAAAAATAGCTCCCTTCTCCTTCCGCGAACATCATGACGTTTCCTTCGACATCCCATTCCCTGAGGACCGACAATTCGTCCAGATACCGTTCGAATGTCAATGACGTCATGGAGCGGAGTGGGAGGTGCAATCCGCTTTCTTCGTCCGACCATGTATTCTTGAACTCGACCATCACGGCCATAGCTTCTGGGGCACCACCGTTTTGTTCCCGGATTTGTTCGAGGTAACGGACGGGGAGTGAACCGTTGACGGCTTGCTCGATTCGTTGAATGTCTGTTTCTTTGACTGAAATCATCGTTTCTTCTTGTAACTCTTTATCCCAAAATGGCATCGTATGACCTTCCTTGCTATGTAGTATGTAGACCTAGATTATACGCGAAGCTGATGGAAAATGTTTCAAAAAAAGACCCTATCCGTTATGGAAGGGTCCATTGTGTCATTTACGACGCAACTTTTTCGCTTTTTGTTTCATGTCGTTATACGTGATCATCGGGCTATCGTCCATCGTCAAGCGCAGATGGTTCGGTTCACCTTTGTTCGTGATGCCAGAGCAGTACAAGATGTCGGCATATTCATTGAATAGATCCTCGTAAGCCGGTAAATGGTGCATCAGTCGACCAGGCGATCCCCAGCCACAGAGGACGACGCCATTTTTCGCTTTGACATCGGCAAGTGTCTTCGCGACGAACGCATAGTTCGTCTCATCGAAACTCGCTTGAGCGAATGGCAGATCCTCGCTGACGAGCAGGTCCGGCATCAAACTGATGATGTCATATTGTTTAACGGGATCACTGACATACTTCTTCATCAAATTGTACGCACGTTGTGTCGTCGTTCCGGAGAGAAAGGCGTCCGTCGTCCGTGGTGTGTAGATTAAAGCGGCGACATGCGTTCCTTCTGCGATGTCGTCAAAGATATAGCTGCGTAAATAGCGTTTCGTCTTGTCTCGATCAAACGTCGTCTGGACGCGGATCGACGATTCCTCAATCAAGAGTTCGGAAGAATCGGCTGGTGTCATGGGTGGTGCCTCCTTTTAATTGGTCAAACGTGAGCTGATGCGAAGGAAGAATGCGAGTGTCTTCTTCTTGAGGTCGAGGTCGTTCGCATCGATCGCCTCGACGTGTTGCTGGTAACGATCGTATTGGGCGAGCACGTCAGAAACATATTGTTCACTGCGATTGTATTCAAACAGTGCTGTCGCGAGCGTGTCTCGGTCGGATGTCTTCGTGACATCGTGTTGTTTCAGGTATTTCGCTGCCGTGTGGGCGCTGTCGACGAGACTCGTCGGGTCAGCTTTCCCGTCGCCGTCCGCGTCCACTCCGAGACCACCATATTTCTCGATGGCTTCCGGATCCGTCACGTCGATGCCGTCATGCTCGATGTCACCGAGCGACGTGCCACCTTCGTATCCCCAACCGACCCATGTTTTCGGCATGAATTGGAATGGACCGATAGCGCCGACGGACGATTGCATCGCTGACGAGTTGGAGAAGATCGTCTCGACGCGATGAATGGAGGCGAGCAGCTTCCAGTCGATGCCGTAACGTGCCGCGGCTTGTTCGTAGATGTCGATGTTCTCGGCAGGTACGCCATGCTGTCCATAATACGTACGATACATTTCATTTTGAACACGTTCCCGATTTTGCCAGTAGATGAAGCTACTGACGATGAGGGCGAACAGTACGAACAAGATGCTGATTCGAAAAACTTTTCGCATATTGTTCTCTCCTCTGTTTAGGATTCCACTGAATGGTATCATATTTTAGTAGGGTCTAATAGCACTTTCTGTGACGGGAGTGTGGAATCAAAAAAGGAGTCGAAGTCATGTATCTCTTCGTAAATGGATTTTTACTCGGATTGCTCGTCGTCCTTTCGATCATCGCAGCGGTCCGACCGGTCGATTTGACGATCGTCCCACGCAAGGAATTTTATCCCTCGATGGTCCAGTCGAGTGGTATCTTATGTCTGTTGCTCGTCGGCGGAACGCTGATCAGCGGTACACGGTTGCCAGAAATCGGCTTGACGTTTTTTGTCCCAAGTGGTCCGGTCTGGTACGCGACGATCGGACTGATCGTCCTTCTCTGCTTCGTCTTACTTTTGACGGCGACTGTTCCAGCGTTTCGCAAACGTTTGTTGCCGCTTTATCAAAGTGAGGCGGAGCGACTGATTCTGCCGCGAACGAAAGAGGAGCGGACCGGGTTTCAGATGGTCGCGCTGATGGCAGGGGTGACGGAAGAGTTGATCTATCGCGGTTTTCTCTTTCATGCTCTCGGATTATTTTTACCGTTTTCTAACATCAGTTTCGTCTGGATCGGGGCAATCTTGTTTGGTGTCGCACATCGTTATCAAGGATGGTTTGCGATCCTCGTCACGGGACTGATCGGGGCGGGATTCGGTTACTTGTATCTAGCACTCGAAACACTCTGGCCGTTGATCATCATCCATGTCTTGATCGATCTCGTTGCTGTCTACATTTACAAGGACGATGTTAATTCCTGACATCGTCAAAAAGCGTTGAATTTGTTAGACTGAATGTCAAGCGAAGTCATCATTATAAAATGGTCAAGTTGACGGTTGCAGAACAGGTCAAATGACAGGTAAAATGAGAAGGTAAACGCTTACACATCAAAAGGAGATGGATGAAACCATGCGAACGATCACTTCCACTGGCGAGCGAAAGAAGACGAGTTGGACATTGAATATCGGCAATCAGCCACATTTGATGATGGATGGTGTGACAGAACAAACGCTTGATGCCGAACAACGTGTCGTCTACGACGAATTTTTGATTCCGACGACGGACACTTTGATTCATCGGTTCAAAGCCCGCTTCCCGAACCATCTCTGCGAGAACGGGTATGATGTGTATGGCGCTGCCGCTTTTGACGAACAGGTTGTCGAACTGATCTCCAATTGGTTCATCGAACTGGTCACGGTCTTAACAGCGATGCAGCGGAAGAAAGGCATTCAGCATGTCCAGATTGAAGGCGGTGTCGCAAAACGGACTGACTTCTTACCGACCGTGCGTCGGACATGCCGGGCACTGGAGTCGACGATTGATATTTATTGAAACACCAGTCACGTGTTCAGAGGGGACGTCTATCAGGGCGTCCTCTCTTTTTTTAATCAACGAATCGAGAGAATTCGACGTCGTGAAAACAGCGTGCACTTTTTTGTTCATCTCGAATCGTTTTCCTGGGACAAGCATCGCGCCGCTTCACTTCGTTGCAGGGTCGCTCCTGCTTGTTTTTCCTTAAAAAGCGATTTCGAGTGAACAAAACGTCTCTCTTCTTTCATAAATTAAAAAGCAAAAACGAAGTCGAATACTCGCGGAGTCGGACATGATTGTTCGGCTCCTTTTCATTTTCTGGATGATAGCAGGAAAAAACAGGTTGACGCTAGACTGTATGGCATGTACCATACAGTTAACAGATGTACTATTGTCTTAATACAATGGTGGGAATTGAGGGAGGAAGTCTAATGCTTGAAGTGAAGGGGCTACAAAAGCGATACGGACGAAAAAAGCACGTCTTACGTGACGTGACGTTCTCTGTCGGTCTAAACGAAGTGACATGTCTGATCGGTTTAAACGGGGAAGGAAAGTCAACGATTTTAAAAGCAATTCTCGGTCTGATTCCGGTGGATGCCGGGACAGTGACAGTCGACGGTAAAGCGTCGCGCGACCAGATCGCGTTCGTGCCTGATCTCCAGACGATGCCGAGCTACATGACGATCGGACAAGCGCTCGCATATATGGCAGATCATTATCCGGACTGGAATCAAGAGACAGCGGAACGGTTACTGCAGACGTTCCAGCTGTTTACGACGGATAAAATGGCGAACTTATCAAAAGGGAACAAAGCGAAGTTCAATCTCGTCTTAGGATTCGCCCTCGATCGTCCATACATATTACTCGACGAACCGCTCGCGGGAATCGATTTGTTCATGAAGGAACAGATTGCCTGGATTTTCTCAAGTGAGTTCATGGAAGGACGAAGCATCCTGATGACGACTCACGAAATCGCTGAAGTCGAGCAGGTGATCGACCGAGTGTTGTTCTTACGGGACGGAAAGATCGTTGAAGTCAAAGAGACGGATGAGCTGCGCGGCAGTCATCATCAATCGGTCCAGGACCGGATGCGGGAGGTATATCAAGGATGAAACGTTGGTTGTTATTAACGAATGAAGAACTGAAACGAAGTACGAAATTACTGGTGTTGTTGATTTCAGGCTTGATCGTCGCGGAAATCGCGTCTCTGCTCTATCAAATTTACGATTATCAAAGCACGATCGAGAAAACGATGCGGATTGAACAGATATCAGAAATGGACGCAATTGCGCGAGCAGGTGGTGCGTTGACATTCGCACAGGCAACGGATTTTTACGATTCCATCATTGTATTAGCAATGGGGATGATCATCCTGTTTGCGTTTTGGATTTGGTACCGCGACTGGATAGGTGAGACGAAGTACATCTACAGATTGCTATTGTTACCGGGATCACGCCGGGCGATTTTTGGGTCGAAAATGACGGCACTCTTACTTGTCGTGACTAGTTTGATCGGAATTCAGTGGGGGCTGTTGTTGCTTAGTCGTAATCTCTACTTATGGTTGTTACCAGATGCTCAACAGGTCACAGCCAGCATCAATGAATACTCCATCTATATGAAGTTGTTCTATACGATGTATCCGAGTGATATTTTATTCATCTTACTGATGACATTCATCGTCATCTCGTTCGTCTTCATGACAGTATTACTTGAACGATCGTTCCGAAAGGGAAAAGCGTTCTTGCTCGTCGGATTACATGGGATTGCGTTGATTGGCGGTTATATCATCTTGGGCTTAGCATTGTCAGCTATTTCGAACGATTTGAGTCAACTGCACATGCAATTTTATCTCGGGTACATCGTGCTCTTAACGTTATATGTGTCGTACAAAAATCTGCGGTTAGTCCAGACGCGTCTATCCGTCTAAAGGAGAAATCTCATGAAACGATATCGTCAACTTCTGATCTATGGAGTGATCATTCTCATAACAATCGGAAGCTACATCGGCTACACGCTGTCGATCAAAGGAGCAGACTTTTCGCTCGAGACCGTCAGTGGAAAACCTTCGCAAATCGAAAATTTTAATTTACGTCTTCAGACGAAAGGCATGCGTTCGACGATTTATGATGTCAACGCTAAGGGAGACATCGAAAAACAGTCAAATTCTTACGTCGGACAACTATTCCGTGAAGATAGCATGACGGATTTGCCAGATAAATATTACGAATTCACGACGCATATGGAAACGAATGTAAGTGGAGATGGACAATCAGAGTATGCGATTCAGATCAAACACAATAAACTGCAATTTAAGATGTTTACGTTTAAGACGGAGGAGATGTTCGAGAAAACATTTCAGTATGATACAAAACTTGAGACGGGGATGGACATACAAGCCACTGTCGTCGATAAACAGGCGATGAAGGTCTACATTCAACTCGATCGAGTCGATCAGCCAAGGGAAACGAAACTGCTCGTACTTGATTTAACAGGCGACCGGGTCGAAGAGATTGTTCTTCAAAAGCCAGTAGCGCCTAAACACGCTCGTCAATTTTTAGCGATTCATCAAAATGAGGTCGTCTACACGGAACAACCGTCTGACAGCGATGAGGAGAACACCAAACTATCTTATTTCCTCGATGACGGCAAAAGCGTTCGTTCCATCAAGGAGTTGAATCAACAACAAATCGGTTATACGCCCTATGCGAACGGTCGTTATCTCATCGGCTTCCGCCTGCCGGAAGGGGAGACGAAACGAATCGAATGGTCGATGTTCGACTTGGAAACGAAACGATTATCCGAGCATAGCGTAAGCAGTCCGCTCGTTTTGAAAAAGATTGATTGGTTGGATTCGAAGGACGAGATGCAACTTTATCTCTCTTCCGAGACAAACGATGGATTCCAAGTGTCCGTGATCGATCTGAAGAATGAGCAACTGATGTATCAAGGAGAAATCAAAGATGCGAATCGTAAAAAAGGAACGCGTATCTATGATTTTGCGGTTCAATGATCCACGAAAAAACGCTTCGTCCCGGAAAAACTTATCCGGGACGAAGCGTTTTTTTCGTTTTGACTAGGAATCGATACGTTCTAGGGCGAAAGCATCAAGACGTGAAGTTTTTCTCTGCTGCTTTACAGGCACGCAATAAGGCGTCCTTGAAGAAACGATCTTCCTGCGAAGCGAGTTGTTGTGTCGCTTCCTCGTCTCCGCGCAGTGAGCGGGCGAGCATCTGAATGACCTTGACCCAGCGCCGGACGTGATCAAGTTGCGGACGACCCATCGCGACGTACACTGTGAACCAATCATTCTGATCGCGACGGATCATCCGTTGGAACAGTGATTTCGCGAGATCGACTTCTTCGGTCGTCGGGAGTTCGTTCGTCTCGAAATAACGACGTAACGCGGCAACGGCAGTTGCGTACGCTGCTTTGACGTCGTCTGACGGCTGATGCTTACCGTAGTCGGATGTCGACAGATGAAGTAAGGCAGGTTTTTTCTCGACACCCGTGATCCAGGCAGAGATCGTCTTATTGCCTTTATAGGCTTGACGGTTCGCGACCGGGAGCTTCGCCGTGACGTTTCCGACTTTCCCGATCAAGGTCACTTTGTTGTTGCGATCCTGAATTTCGGTCACTTTCAACTCGACCGTATCACCCATTTCATGAGGAATGGCTTTCGGCTGGAGCTTTTCTCCTGCCGAGAGCGGCGAACGCTTGCGGATCATCCGCAAAGCTTCTTGTTCAATCCGGTCGTCAAGCGACCACAGATGTTCCGGTGGGACGTTGCGGAACCGGCGACGTCGGACCTTGATGTACTGGTCAAGCGCGTCAGCAGCTTGCTCCCGCGTCGATTCACCACGTGCGACGGGGCCGATGATGTCTCGGAGCGTAATGGATTCGAGACGTTCCATGATGCCTTCGAACGGGATGAGTTCCATTACGTAGAGACTACAGACGACGAGTTCGCATTCGCGAGGAGTGAGTGGGCGTTTGGCCATAAATTGACTTCCTTTCAGCTGGTTGATGTTTCTAGTATACCAAAAAAAAGCCATCGTCACGTAATCCCGTGACGATGGACTGAAAAAGCTTACAACACGAATGGCGATTCCGAACTATTTTGCAATTCAGCGGACGCGAGTCGTGTGACACCGTTCATGAACGGGTCATGGGCGACGAACAAGTCACCGATTGCTTTGATCTCAGCCACGGTCGCATTTTCCTTCGCACCAGCGATCCGCAAGCGATACGGTTTTTTTGTCACCGTATCAAATGTCAGGACGATCGTATGTTCCATCAATGGTCACTCCTTTCATGAAATGTAGGGACGAGTTATGCCTTGAGTAGAGCGTAGTCACGGCTGATTTCCGTCAGCGCGTAGCGTCCGTCGAGTAAGCTGCCGACCGCTTGACCGATCGAAGCGACGACGTCTGCTGGAAGATTCGAACGTAAGCCGTTATAGCGGCGGCGAGCAACGACGGCATCACCGTTTGCTGTCACCTTGTCCTTCCGCTCGAAGACGATGACGAGACTCGTCTTGATTTCTTCTGCTTGTGTCATGTGTATCACCTCCTTCGCCCTTATTGACAGGGGAAGAGACCGGATTGTTCGAAAGGAATGAAAAAAAGATGGTCTGGTTACGTTTTTTACGAAAAGTATCGTTTTTACGCATGCGGACGCTCGGATATGCATCTTTGATCTTCGTCTTTGGTGTCGCGGGCATCATGTATGCGCTTGAGCCAGAGACGTTCGGTTCCTACTTCCGGGCCGTCTACTGGACGATGACGACCGTCGTCACGGTCGGGTACGGCGACTTCTTCCCGAACTCGGATACCGGTCGGATTCTGACGATTTTCGTCTTCATCTTCGGGATCGGGATCGTCGGTGGATTGATCTCAAAACTGGTCGACGGTGTCCAGTTGATTCGTAATCAAAAGGAAAGAGGGTTATTACAAGTGAAGGAAACAGGACATACGGTCGTCTTCGGATACAGTCGGCGTTCGAAGCACGTCATCGAGTCATTGCTCGAACATACGGATGTCGTCCTCGTCGACGACCTAGAGCGCGAGCCATTCAGTCACCCACGATTTCATTACGTCTGTGGTGATCCGGCACTGACATCGACGCTCGAACGGGCACACATCGAAAAGGCAGTTCGCGCGATCGTCCTCGCCGATCATTCGATTCCACCGGTCCATGCTGACGGACGGACATTGTTGATTGCTTCAAGCATCGAACGGGCGAATCCGAACATTTATACAATCGTCGAAATGATGCTTGAAGAACACCTCGACAGCTTCGAACAGGTTAAGGTTGATGAGGTGTTACTTGGTGATGAGACGATTGCCCGGATGGCGATCCTCGCGTCCCATCATCCTGGTGTGACGAAGGTCGTGACGGATTTGTTGACGAAGGACGGTGAAGGCATGTTCTCGATTCCGAGTAGACCGGAGTGGGGGACGTACCGTGACGCTTATCATGCTTTGCTTGAAGAAGGCGTGACGATCTTATCTGATGGAAAACGACTCGATTTGAACCGTCGACTCGATGAAGCGATTCCGAAAAACGGGACGTTGATCGTCTTGTGTTCGGAGGAAACCGCCCAACGAATCGGAGCGATTTAGAGAAGAAAGGATTTAACCAATCTTTTTTCGGGTATAGTAAATAAATTTACTAGACGGAGGAAAAAGATTATGACACAACCACAACCAGAATGGATTCAAGAATTATTTGAGACGGTCGATCAAGGCGAAATTAAAAATGCACCAAAATTACTTTATATGGCACTGACGCTTGAACCAAATTATTTTACAAAAGCAGTTAGCCGATTCAATCAACGGCTAGAAGTCGAACCATTAACGGACGTTTCGGAATTGTTGACGGTCTATCGTCAATTTTTCCTTTCAGCTAATCCATCAGAGGAGTACTGGTCACTTGCCTGGAACGAACTCATCCAGACGCTACAACATATGATCGATCGACCGGAAGCTCATCAATTACTTAAAGAGCATGTCGATTTACTCGACTGGTGGTCGAGCGAATCGTTGCTTTCACTCCCGAGCTGGTTGACGATTTTAGATGTCGCTGAACGAATCGACGCGCTTGATCAATTTAGCAGTTATCTTCCAGATATCTTCGAGAGTTATGCGCTTGAAACGGCGAAGGACGAACCGTTTGCCCGTCTTGCCTGGTACGCACTCGCAAGCAATCAACAAGACTTGCTTGCCCCTTACAGAGACCGGATTGAAGCCGGTTCTTCAAAGGAAATTCAGTCTCTTCGTCAAGCGGATCTCGTCGATCAAATTGAAACGACGCGGGTCGTTATGTTAAAGTCGAAAGATAACGAGCCGATTGAATTAACATTTGATCGAAAATGGACATTATAAATTATCGAAGAAAAAATGACACCTAGAAGCCGCACGAATTCAGTCCGAGGGGTGTAGGGATGATTCACGTCAATTTACCGAGTGGTGACTATGTCGTGTTAGTAGAAATAAATCGTGAAGTGCTGCTGTGTCATTCGATTGAAGAAGCGGAACAAGCACAACGCGACCGGTATGAACTGGTCGGACGGATGAGCGAACGCTTGCCGGCAGAAGTGATTGGACCCTCGATTGCGGATTTTGTCCGCTTTTCGACCGGGTTCATCGGCGAAGAAGTGACGTGGCATGAGGAGGAAGAAGCCTTCTTTTGCCAACAGTTCGAGACATTCGACGGTTCCCCGTTAGGTGAAGACCTGACGGGGATTGATGCAACGCGTTGGCGTGCGGTCCTTGCACGCTATTATGCTTACGTGACGATCGGAAAGATCATTCCTTTTGAAGTCAGCGAAGAACCGGACGGCACGGTTCCGCTTTAGTCCAGACGATTCTTCGGTCGGCGCGTAATCAGAGAAGGGCAGGGTTCCCATGAAAAAGCAACTTGCACTACTCACGCTAGCGACAATCGTCGCCATGCCAACGTCTGCTTTCGCGCAGTCTCAATACGTACAATATGATCCGACGTTTACAGAACAACAAAAACAAGAGTGGTTGGCGAATCAGGGGCTGACCGAGATTCGTGCCTTGAAACAAAAAGGATTCTCGCTCGTTGAGCCGCTTGCGCATCTCGAAGAAAAGGATATTGATGCCGATTTGATTCCAATCACGGACGTCAAGAGAGCAACGGATTCCGCTCAATTTCAACAAACGTATCTTGATCAGTCACGCATTCCGGCTTACTGGAAGTACAGCCGCGGAAAATCGGATATCCGAGTTGCAATCATCGATGATGCAATCGATACGAAACATCGCGAGTTCAAGGACGTCATCTATAAGACGACGACGATTTCTGGAATCCGGAAACCTGACGATCACGGGACACACGTCGCCGGTATCGTCGCGGCGCGTGAAGACGGTCAAGGGATCGTCGGTGTCGCATCTGGTGTCAAACTGATCGGGGCCGATGTCTTCGATGGAGACTTTGCCGCATCGATCGACATCGGCGACGGTATTTTGTATGCAATCGAGCAGGGAGCAGATGTCATCAATCTCTCACTCGGACAATATGAGTTTGATCCGTACATGGAAGCAGCGGTCAAAAAGGCGGAAGCGAAGAACATACTTGTCGTCGGAGCAGCCGGAAACGACGGGCGCAATAAAGTACTCTTCCCAGGATCGATGAGTCAAGTCGTCGGTGTCGGGTCCGTCGGAACGCTGGGGCGTGCCTCGACGTTCTCGAACTACGGGAAAGGAGTCAACATCATGGCACCGGGGGAAGGGATCTACTCGACAATCGTCGGCAACAAGTACGGCTACTTGGACGGCACATCGATGGCGACACCGGTCGTCAGTGGTGTGTTGGCGCTCGCGAAATCGAAGAACCCATTCGTCTCGAACACGACGATGCGCAGTAAGTTATATGCTGCAGCGACGAAAAAATCAGGTGATACGAAGTTGCATTACGGAGCAGGTCGCTTGAATGCCGGAATCTTAGCGACACTGCCGGCACCGATCTCGAAGATCTCGTTACCGGCAACGGTTAAGCCGAATCAGGCGTTTACATTCTATTTTGATGAGTATGCGAGTGCGAAGACGACGACACGTCTCTATAAGGACGGGAAGGTCGTTAAGACATTCACGCAATCGAATTTAACGAACGGTACGCATAAGTTTACGTATAAGTTGAAAGACAAGGGGTCATATAAGCTTGTCTTTACAACGACAGGTGGACGGCATACGCGGACCGTCGAACGCTTACTGACAGTCAAATAAAAAAGCGCCTCCCACTGAGTGGTAAGCGCCGTACGAGACCTGAAGGTTACTTCGGGTCTTTTCCTTTTTTATAGACGGGCGTCGGAGGCGTCAATGCCTCTCCAGTCCATGTGATCATCGCTTCCATCTTGTATCCTGTGTCATCCTCATGGACGAAAGACAGGCGACTGGAATCGATCAATTGGTATAAACCATAAGCGACCTGGTCGGCCCAAGAGCGTAACGTCATTGCTTCATCATACAACGGGATTTGCTCAGGGAAACGTTCGTTCATAAGCAAGATATCGTGTTGATCGAAATGATAGCTACGTTTTGAGAGTGCATCGGGCGCCTTGACGTTGAACGGCTCGAACGCGTGGATGAGCTCTCCTTGACGATAGAAGGCGAAGATGCCGTTTCGCAGATGAAGTGCCTTGATCTCGTCGATCTCGATCAGGAATGTCAACTTGCGAACCGTTCGCCGGTTCGTACCAGAGCGTCGTTTTTTCATGCTGCATGCCCCCTTCTGAACTCTTGTACTATACCGTGAAATGAGGCAGGGACGCAACTTTTTCGTTTATAAAACGAGAATTGCCTCTTGCAGGAAAGCGGCATCTACGCTACACTCATAAGCAGTGACTATGTTGGTTCGGACAATCGCGGGGCATTTCGATGCTTTGAGGAAAGTCCATGCTCGCACAGCCTGCGATGGCTGTAGTGATCGTGCTACACAAAAAGATAAGTGTAGGCAGCGTCAAGCTGACGGCAGAAGGAACGCCTAAGTCTTCGGATATGGCCGAAACTTCTTGAAGGTGCCACAGTGACGGAGCTTCATGGGAAACCATGAAGGTGGAACGAGGTAAACCCCACGAGCGAGAAACCCAAATTTGGTAGGGGAATTTCCGGAGCGGAACTGAACGCAATGGAGAGCGTATGCAAATACGGAGATAGATGATTGTCGCCTGCGTGTGAGGGTCAAACCGTTTGAAACACTAAGGAACAGAACATGGCTTACAGGACCACATAGGCTGTTATTTTTAAGTTGAACGAGAGTCCAGGTCCACCCTGGGCTCTTTTTTTATTGCAATGAAACGATTCAGTGGAAGAAACGATAAAGGAGTGAACGCGATATGGCAAAACGCTTAGTCATCGCGACAGCGGCGATGGGAATCGAAGCGCTCGTCGCAAAAGAAGTCCGTGCGTTAGGATACGAGTGTACGGTCGAGGACGGAAAGGTCTACATCGATTGTGAGATGGAGGACATACCCCGTTTGAACATGTGGCTCCGGACAGCGGACCGGATCAAACTCGTCGTCGCTGAGTTCCGCGCGACGACATTCGAAAAATTGTTCGATCAAGTCAAGGCACTGCCGTGGCACGAATTGATGCCGTGGGATGCGAATTTCATCGTCAACGGTCGTTCGGTCAAGTCGAAGCTGTTCTCGATCCGTGACTGTCAAAAGATCACTGAGAAAGCGATCGTCTCGCATATGCAAGAAGCGTACAACAAAGGAACGGAATGGTTACCGAAGACAGGTGCGAGCTATCCGATCGAAGTCGCTTTGTTAAAAGACATCGCAACATTAACGATCGATACATCAGGCGACGCATTGCACAAACGTGGCTACCGTGAGTTCCACTCAGCAGCTCCACTGAAAGAGACGATGGCAGCAGCGATGCTGATGCTGACGAACTGGAAGCCGGATATGCCGCTTTACGACGTCTTCACCGGTTCAGGCACCCTGGCAATCGAAGCGGCGATGATCGGGCGTAATATCGCACCAGGCATCAACCGTGAGTTCGTCTCACAAGAGTGGAAATGCATTCCGAAGAAAGCGTGGTTCGATGCGATCAACGAAGCGAACGAAAAAGCGGAGTGGGACAAACCACTGAAAATTTACGCAAGCGATGTCGATCCAGAGATGGTCAAGCTTGCGAAAACGAACGCAGAACTCGCAGACGTCCGCGATGCGATCAACGTCATGCAACGTGACGCGGCAGACTTCAAACCGAAGGAAGACTTTGGTGTCATCATCGGAAACCCGCCGTACGGAGAACGTCTCGAAGACGCGCGTGAAGTCCATCAACTGTACCGCAAGATTGGAACAGCGTATAAAGAATTCCCATACTACAGTGTCTACATGATCACGTCGTATGTTGAGTTCGAAAAAGCGTATGGTCGCCCAGCGACGAAACGTCGGAAGCTCTATAACGGGAACATCGAAGTTCAGTTTTATCAGTATTATGGTTTGCGTCGGAAACGTCCGCAGGCTTAAGCCATTTGTGAGAGGTGAGTGGGCGTCAGTTCACACTCAGTTCCCACTTTTTAATTTTTTTTCGCCAAAATGTCATGAGCCGCTCGGTTGAGCGGTTTTTTTGTCGTCCAATAATGCCGCGAATTGATTGGCGGTATTTTCCTGTAATGTGTGAATTACATGGGCATACGTATCCATCGTCGTTTTGGCATCTGCATGACCGAGTCGTTCCTGGATGACCTTCGCGTGCGTGCCTACTTCAAGCAATAACGTCGCATGGGTGTGACGCAATCCGTGCAGGGGGATCGAGGGGAGTCCTGCGGATTCGAGTGTCAGGTGATGCCGTCTCCGAAGTCCTGAGTACCATAGGTAGGCACCGGTCACACCCGTACAGATGAGGTCCTCTTCGTTGCGCCAGCCGAGCCAAACTTGATCATACTTTTGTTCTCGTCGGATTGGTACTAATTCTTCGATGGCGACATCTGGGATCGTGATGACACGGACTTTCTTTCCCTTCGTCTGCGAGAAGGAATACCCACCCGCCGTCTCGATAGCTGTCCGCATGACCATGATGCGTTTACGTTCAAAGTCGACGTCAGACCAACGGAGCGCCGTCGCTTCCCGTGCCCGCATGCCCGTGTAGGCAATCAACATGACAGCTGCATAGTTCCCTGTCGTCATGACCGTACGCGCAGTCGTCAGGTACTCGGATAGCTGTTGCGCGGAAAGAGTTGCCATGTCCTTGACGCCTTCCTTCAACTTTGCCACTTCCGAGAAGGGATTTGAAGCGTGGTTCGTGAAGCCCATTCGTTTTGCCCATGTGAACAGACCAACCATGATTGCGCGACGGGAGTTGATCGTCGATGCCTTCAGTCCTTTCTTGTCCCAGTCGACGAGCAGGCGTTGCGCGTGAGCAGGCGTCACTTCCTTCGACTGCATCTTCTTGAACCAGGCGGGGATTCCCTTGACGATGTTCATGTACGAATGATATGTCGTCTCTGCCTTACTCAGCCGAACGTGGTCCTCGAGCTATACGTCAAGCATGTCCTCAACGCGTCGGGTGTTAATCACCTTCCGGATGGACCCGTCCCGTCGCTGGCGTAGTTGATCTGCGACCCAAAATTCGACTTCTTTCTTCCGTTCGGTTGTTTGTAGATTTTCATGTTGTAACTTCCTCCTCTTGCGTACATACGTTCTATTCATGTCAGTAAGAAAAGGCACCTGAGTGCCTTCAGTGTACTCCTTTTTATGAGCCTTCTTCATCCGCATGACTCATAAAATATTTGGAGTATGCTTCAGTGTTCGGTCGAGTTAGTCGCTTCATGTTAGCAAGCGTATCTCTAATATCACTTGCTAACTTCTCGGCGTCCGGATAATCTTGTTTATCGATGCTATAAAATTGCTGTTGAAGTTCCGAGTAGAGTAGATTCAATTCATCTTGATTTGCTACTAGTTGTTGAGTGGTCTGTTGGAGTTCTGGCGGGGAAGTAGTTTGCTGCATCGTCATGATTTCTTTTCCAGTCATATCAATCATCGATTTTAATTCAAATAGGCTTGAGGATACAGGCGCGACCACTTTCCCTTTGTCTGTTCCTATAGATGCGTTCAAATCATCGATTTTGAACATCATTTGATCGAATCCTGGAGAGATATTATAAATGGCTGCTAACAAAGTTCCGGTATCGTATGACGATTCAGTTACTTCATCTTCCACCTTAGTATCTTCTACTGTTGATTCTTCTGTAACTGGTTCCGCCACAACAGGTTCCTTGTCTTCTACAGAATCCGGTTGCTCCACTACGTCATTCGTCGCGTCGATGTTCATGTCGTAGCGAGTGTCATCCATGTTCTTAAAGTTGATTGGAGAATTCAGTTTTTTAATCATGTCTTTTTTTAGACTGTTAAACAGCCCTAGATGAATCCAGTAGCCGCTTGCTTTTTGAAAGTAGCGTTCCGTGTTTATCAAAACCATATCCGAAAAGTTATCGAGATTCATTTGATCGAGCTTATTGCGTGTGTAATAGGATTTAAGCACGGTTTCCATTTTTTCATTTCCGTTATCATCCGTCATGACGGTAGGGCGTTCGAACGCGAATAGATCAAAGTTTTTGTTTTTATATAGTTGTTTTATCAATCGAATAGAGTCGAGAGCATACGAATCTAGAAGCGTGTTCTCGCTCCAGAAGCCTGAATCCTTGTAAGTCACAATTAGCGTTTTGTTTCTTACTTTAGCGCCTTTGATGTCTTCACTATACTTCTTTAGTTCACCATTGATCGTTTCTGGTGTCGCATGTTCAAGATCGGCTGTGACTTCCGGTTTCTTCTTCTCTTTCTTGTCTTCTGCCTTTACTTCTTTCTTCACTTCCGTCGGTTTCTCATTCTGCGCGCTGTAGATGCTGCCAAACATGCCTATGATGAGTACACCGAATATAGCGAACAGTGTACCTTTCCCGCCCATTCCAGATGGCTTCCGATTCGAACGCCTTCTTTCTTCCAATGTAGACCCTCCTTTATCAGTTCTTTTGATACCTATATTGTCATTTATGTTTTTAATTTCCATATTAATTCTAACTCAAAATGGTTTATTATACGACATGGATTTAAGCAATAGGATAATTATCTTCGCATCGAATAATCGTATACTTAACGTATATGAATATTGAAATGTAGTTACTGCATTAATTTCCAAGTGTTATAGTTTCTGTCGTGAAAGGACACAGGTAAAAGTTACATTTAATATTCGTATGATTGGTGTTGCACAGTCATTATATAGTTATTAAGAATCTCTCTAGATTAAATTAGGACAATATAAAAAATACCTTTGGAATGACATAATTAAAAAGTATAAGTTTTGAAGATATCTTTGATTAGCACAGATAATATTTTTGAGTAGGATGATATGATCAGTAGTCAAAAGATAAATATTAATGAGGTACCTCTACATACTAAACGAGATAAGCATGACAAGAATCTGGATCGAAGAGTATGCAGTGACGGGTGATTTAGGGCGTTTGTTCGGTCATTTTTTAGATATGGATGAATCAATTAAAACGGCATATTTAATAAATCCATCAGATGGAGACGAATGTGTTTCACCAACGAAGAAAATTTTGTTTGAGTTTTTAGAGCATCGAAATGAAATTCTGCTGTACCTGTATTTTTCGGATGAATATATATTAAGGGAACAACATCAGCAGTTCTTTCAGCAACAGAATATTGACTATACCATTCAAACGGTTTATCCAAGTCGCGAACATCATTTAGATCCGCTTCTCTATTTTACAGTTGAGTTAAAGAACAAGGAAACACTTAGACGCGTCGTTCGCGAGACGTACTGGTTAGGAGAAGAATATGTTTTCTACGTGATTTCGAATAATGATAATTTAAAATTTATATTTGAGGAAAGACGGCATTAGGGGTTCCGACAATATCTATCAGTTGCTTCGTTTAATCGAAATCCTCCATCGGTACTTATCAAGCCTGGTCATGACGGCTGTGGTTTTTTCATATGCTCAAACGATGTATCGATGAACTCGTTAGAAAACGTCATCCGCAGTAAGCCTGAAGAAATAATTATTTATCAAATCAATGACGAACTATATGAACCTGAGAATGAAGAGTGAATTCATTCTTCAACTATCGGAGGTATTATATGAAACCAGCCATCAAACAGATCAATCCATCGTCTAAACGCCCGGGTGTATCACTCGTCGATCTAAAGCGTGCAGAAAAAATCCTCGGTTCAAAATTCCCGACGGATTACATTTCACTCATGCAGGAATCAAATGGTGCAGCCTTTCATGACTGGCAACTCTATTCGATACCTACTGAATCGAGTCATTCTGAAGTCGAAGATATCATCCACCATCACATAAATCGTCCAGATGGTTTACCGGAGGATATGATCTGCTTTGGTGAACATTTAGATGGGAGACGGTTATGCTACCGGATTCGACGTCGTTTTTTACAAGAGCTCGTCTTCACGTGGCATCCTAAAAAGGGACTTGAAAAATACTGTGCCTCTTCACTCAACGAATGGGTAGAATCCGAAATGTTACGAGACCGGGCTAATAAAAAGATTACCCTGGGTACTTTTAGTGTTAGTAGTCATCGACTGCTCGTGACGGATTCGAATGAAAAAGATCTAGCATCGATTGTCTTGGAGCAAGTGAAGTCTGGCGCATGGACGGCTTCCGTCACATATGATTCAGATGGAACGGTTCGTTTACTCACAGTATACGAAGGTGTCAATCAGACGACGGGCAGATGGACGCGCTCGCATGAGATCGCGATTGATTCAGGATTTGTATTGATCGGTGATGATGTTGCGTTTCGTGAGGAGGAACTAGCCGAGGAACTCTTTTTCGGTCAACAGGACGTCCATTTGTTTCAAGCGGGTATCATGACTGAGTCTGGATATGGAGACGGTATTTATCATCTGAAAGTAAAGAAAAATCGAAATAAACAAATCATCGGAGTACGAATCAATTTCATGGAGTAGCAATCGAAAGACCGGTCAAAGGAATGCTCCTTCGACCGGTCTTTTTGCGATATGTAGTTATTCAATATTGTCGATGGCGTTTCCGTCCTGATCGACTTAAGTAGAAAGTCCTGTCCAGCCACGACCTTATGTCTCTAGCCAGCGGGTGAATTCGACGAGAAATTCCTCGCGTGGTACATGGCCACCATCTTTTTTGACGACGACGTACCCGTCAAGCTTTACATATGACTCCTTCAGCGATTCCATTCGTAATCTCCTCCTAAGCAGCTATGTGAAAGTAAGAGTATATCGCTCAAAAGATTCGTTTACAAATGATCTCCATTTGTCATTAAATCTATCAAAAAGTTGTGAAATCCAACTGAAGGCGGATATACCAATTAACAGATTCCAAATATAGTAAATAAAGAGGTGGAATAAGGAGGAGACGATTCAATGTGGATCATACTGGGTTTACTGGCGATTGGATTTACCGCGCTGAACATCATCTTTTATGTGATCGGTAAGGACTATCGTTTCCTGATGGTGCTCGGACTGAGTTTTACGGCACTTACTTTGTGCGCCGAATACCGACTCGTCGCAGAATTCGTCGCACGGGAGGACTGGGCGGCATTACAAGACGTCGTACCGGGCATGGAGCGGGCGCTATGGGTGTTAACATTCATCTCAATCGTCTTGAATCTGTTGCCGTTAGTACTCGATTACCGAAAAAATCGATCGCGTTGACGAATCGAAGAGGAGCTGAAACACGATGAACTATGTCTTTTCACCGCTAACGCAACGGCAGGCAGAACAGATTGTCTACGAGTGGTAGTATGATGGTCCGTTAGCGTTTTACGATATGCCAAATGACGAGGAAGACTTAGCTGAATTTCTCGATCCAGCAAAGCGAACGGAACATTATTTTGCTGTGTTGAATGGTGAAGAGTTGATTGGCTATTATGTATTCGAACCAAACGCAGACATCGTTGTCATCGGGCTTGGCATGCGACCAGACTTAACGGGACGAGGAAATGGAGTGGCATTTTTAGAAGCCGGTCTTGCGTTCTTAATGGATCGGTATGCACCTAAACAAATTGAATTAGCTGTCGCAACATTTAACGAGCGGGCGATTCGCTTGTATACGAAAAGTGGCTTCCTTCCAGTTGAACGATTCCAACAGGCGACGAACGGTGGAAGCTATGAATTTTTGAGGATGCGTTTGCAACCCATCTACTCGACGAAACCTTTTCCAAAATCTATAAGTAGATAACAGAAAAGGAGATGATGTCATGGCACGCTGTACGAATTGTCAGTATAAGTTCAACACAAAAGAACTACTCGCTGTCAGTGTTGCAATACATGGGAAAGGCAAGACGTGTCCGAACTGTGGCGTGAAGCAATACATTTCAAAAGACTCGCAACATTACTTATCGCTCGGATATGTCAGTCTCTTGTTCGTCTTGATCCTACCGTTCGTCATCAAACTGAGCGACAAAGAAGAGACGATCTGGTAAAAGTATTACGCGCATGCCTGAAAACGACAGGGTGCGCGTTTTATTTTATACTCGGGGCAAAGGAGCTGGGAAACATGCAAACGGTATACGATGCAACCGTACAAAACGCAGCGGGAGAAACTGTTTCATTAGGTGACTATGCGGGGCGTGTCCTCGTAATCGTCAACACGGCAAGCAAATGTGGGCTCGTGAAACAACTTGGCGAACTGCAGGCATTGTACGATAAATATGACGAGCAAGGAGTGACGGTGCTTGGCTTTCCGTGCGATCAATTCAATCAGCAGGAGTTCGCGAGTCAGGAAGAGACGATGCAGTTCTGTCAGCTGAACTATGGCGTGACGTTTCCGATGTTTCAGAAAATCGATGTCAATGGACCAAATGAACATCCGCTTTATACATTCCTAAAACGCGAACGCTCCGGTCTGCTGTCGTCGAAGATTAAATGGAACTATACGAAGTTTTTAATCGATCGCCAAGGTCGTGTCGTACAGCGGTTCAGTCCGGTCGATTCCGTCCAGTCGGTTGAAAAAAACTTATCTTTGTATCTATAATCCAAGTAACCGTCCGGCGCGAGTCGTTGGGCGGGACGAAGAAATACCCTACCTTTGGCGAGGTAGGGCTTTTTTTATGTCATTCAACGCTAAAAGAATCAAATGAATAGGTGACAATCGCATCGCTGCGCTTATGTCCGAGGTCGATCAGAACCGGTGGACGGGGAGACAAGATATGAAAATCCTGTTCAAACGCACGGAGCCAGTAATGGACCCAGTCTTTCGCAGGATCGAGTCCCATCATTTCACGTGCGAATGTCAGCAGCTTTGAATCGGTTAGCGTCAGGAGTGGAATCGGATTGATCTCGACATCTTCTTTTAGTTCATAAAGGTCCGGTGAACGTAGCAGAATCGCATCCGCCTCGAAGGTCAATCGGAAGTAATTACAGCTATAGTCACCGACGATGACCATCGTCTCCTCCGTATGCCCACGGAAATGAAAGATCAATCGGTTACCATTCGCGACATCCATCAAGAACTGATTGAGTCCGATGTGATAATCTTCGCGAAATTGTAGTTTCTCAAGCGTGATTTCTTGCATGATTTAGCCTCCAGTCCGAGTTTGTCGTTCTTCTGTCAAAACGGTTTGGCGCGCTGCTAGGCGAGACGAACCAATCAATAAGGCGATTCCGAGTAATAATAACGAGATTCCGAACCAAGCCGTACCACTTAATTCTTCACCAAGGACGAATACACCAAGCAAGGCGGCAGTCAGCGGCTCACCGAGCGAGAGCGTGACGGCAGTCGACGATGGTACGTTCGATAGTCCTTTCGCGAATAACCAGTAAGCGATTCCGGTCGCAACGACGCCAAGATGGAGGCTGATTCCAGCACCACGTGACATGAACAACCAGGAGAGGTCGAATAAAAACAGCAGGGGCGACAACAGCAAAGCGCTTGTCGTGAAAATGACGGCAACGACTGACAGCGGCGCGTGTGTCTTGACGAGGTCTCGACTGACGAACGTGTACCCGGCAAACGATAGTCCGGCACCGAGTGCAAGGATGATCCCGATTGGATCAATCGCAACCGTTCCTTGATTGTTCAGAAGCAACAGACAGCCGGTGATCGATAGTCCGGTCGATGCCCACCATAGCAGCGCTGGACGTTTCTTTAGGAACAGCCACTCGATACAGCCGGAAAAAATCGGCGCGCTACCGATCGCAACGACAGTACCGATGGCGACACCGGTCATCAAAACAGCGGAGAAGAACAGTGGCTGGTAAGCCGCCATGCTGACGGCAGCGAATAAAATCGTCCGCACCGGCCAGTCGCGTAACGTCAGCGTTCCTTTGAAGAGAACGAGACAGAGTAAGGACAGTCCACCGACAGCCAGACGAATGGCACCAATTGCAATCGGGTGTGCATCCTCTGGCGCAAAGGCTTGTGAGGTCCCCGTCGTGCCCCAAAAGATCGCAGCAAGTAATATGAGCAACATCGATGATGATTTAGACATGGGTCACCTCTTCGAATGCAATTTTTTAAAATGATATTAGAACGAGAATACCACAGAACGAGTATGATGGAATACACCAAATAATTGAAAAAATGGTATGGTGTATAGGGTGAAGTCGTATCATTCACGAATACGAAAATGAAAAGGATGGGACCCATGAAAGAAATGAACCAAATCGAAGCGGTACTTGACGTCTTATCACAAAAAATCAATCACGGGTCGACCTTCATTCAGCGGCGATACGATACAGGAGTCGCTCAATTCAATTTAAATGATCCGGTGACGGAACAGGCGATTCAGTCATTTGAAAAACAGTTCAAGCTAACGTTACCAAGTGAATATAAGACATTCCTTCGTTTACATGACGGAGCGGAGTTGTTCATGATTCAAGGTCTCGGCATCGAACTCTATCCACTTGAAAAAGTCATTGAAATGACAATCCAAGCTAAAGAGTACGACCTGATCCATGAAGACTATGATCATTTCTTGATGATTGGCGAAATGAACGAAGGCTATGTCTTGATTCAAACGGAAGATGCGAAGACAGATGACTTACACCCTATATGCACTGGATGTTTCATGAGTTGTCGACAGATGAGACTGATCCGATTGGACAGAACTTCGGCACATTCCTCGAATATGCGATCATTTCGCAAGGGGATATGTTCTGGGAGTTCAAGGACTTCTCGATTGCAACAGATGCTTATTATGTAGAGAATCACAATTCTGAAGAGGAAGTGAGCAAACCACGACCCATTCGCTTCGTCGACTCGGTTCGCGTTGAAATCGAGTATCCGATTGCGAAAAGGGATGCGTATTTCTCGGTTAAGATTTTCGAAGGGAAACAAGAACAAGAACGCCTTGGTTCAAGCTACGACTCGGATTCGCGCTTTGAAAAAGTGATGCAATCGATTCGAGAATATCTAATGGCAGAGCGATTCCAGTATTCGTCAATCATGGTCTTTCAAACGGAACATTGGTTTTGGCAGAACGAGGACGAGACAGGTGATCCGTTGATTCGTAACCATAATCCGCAACGTCAAGGACTGCGCTTCGATGGATATCGTGCCTTTGTTGAGGAACCACTACGCCCACTTCCAGGGTGGGAATGATACAATCAATGTTCAGATTTGATGATTTTCACCATCGAAACTCAAAATAAAGCTTTATCTTGTATCCACTCATCTTTCAAAAAAGAATTGACAATGAACTGGATGAATCTGTATGCTAATCAAAATTACATAGTCAAGGCGATGACGAGAAGAGTAGGAAGAAATTGACGGTGCCAAGCGAGTCCGAGATGGTGAGAGCGGATGACCGGGTTTCTCTCTGAAAAAAGCCTCCGAGCTTCGTACGGATTCCGATATGGATGATGCTACGATGGGTTCTCCCATTATCGAGAGCATGTATGATTGTACATGTGAAGGTTCGTCTGGTGACAGGCGGACGAACAAAGGTGGTACCACGGGAAGCTGATTCTCGTCCTTTAGGCAACTAACGGGCGAAAATCAGCTTTTTGTCTACTACTGGAGGAATCATCATGCATTGGGCAGAACACACTGCAAGAACCATCATCGAACGTCAGCCAGATAAAGAGACTTACGTCTGTGCTGCCGGGATCAGTCCATCGGGTCCCGTTCATATCGGCAATTTTCGGGAAGTCGTCACGACGTACTTCGTTGCGCGTGCGCTGCAAGACCTCGGCAAAGATGTCCGCTTCTTGTTTTCATGGGACGATTACGATCGCTTCCGCAAAGTACCCGCGGATGTCGATCAAGCATTTACTCGATACATCGGGATGCCTTATAACGCCGTTCCGGCACCGGATCAATCCGACATGAGTTACGCGACGTACTTTGAGCAGCAATTCGAAACGATGCTGACAGCGTTCGAGATCACACCAGACTACCGTTATCAACATGAAGCCTATACGTCTGGCACTTATGCCGAACAAATCATCCACGCGTTTCGCCATCGTCACGCGATTTATGACATCTTGATCGACCATAAGACAGCGGCAGGATCCGATGCTGAGCGAGCAGCGTTTTACCCGGCGACCGTCTATTGTGCTGGTTGTGGAACCGACGCGACTACCATCGATGCATTCGATGAAGCTGAAGCCACGTACCATTACAGCTGTCGATGTGGTCATATGGCAACGGTCGATATGCGGACGGAACATCGGATGAAATTGAACTGGAAAGTCGACTGGGCGATGCGATGGGCACATGAAGGCGTCGATTTCGAGCCGGGTGGAAAGGATCATTCAGCAGCAAACGGAAGTTACACGGTTTCGTCCCGGATTGCGCAAGAAATTTTCCAACAGCCGGCACCGCTCTATCTCCCGTATGAATTCATTCGTCTAAAAGGGGAGTCGAAAAAAATGTCGAGTTCAAGCGGTGGTGTCTTGACTCCGCAAGATCTACTCGCCGTCTATCCACCGAGCATTCTTCTGTTCTTATTTGCGAAACATCGTCCGAATCACGCCTTTCATATCGGGCTAGATGAAGATGTGTTACGCAATTACAGTGAGTTCGAGCGTTTTGTCGCACACTCATCGCGTCAATCCGAAGACATTCAGCAAAGTCTGCGTTGGAGTCATCGTGGAACTGCTCATCTTGTTTCGTTTACGCAGTTGACGATGATTGGTCCGATGGTTGGTTTTGACCCTGATTTAATTGAAAATGTGTTTTGCGCGAGCGTTCCGCCTGAACAGATTGACCGTGCCCGTACTTTCGTTACGCAGTGGTGTCCGGAACGGGAACTTCAAATCAGTACTGTTCCGAATCGTGAACTACATGCGCAACTAACGGAAACGGAACAGGACTGGATCCAACGATTCGTCGTTGCTCTCCGAACGGATGAAGACATCCTCTCTGCCTTCTACTGTTTGACACGGCAAGCTGAAAAAAAGGAAACACTTCGCCTGCAGAAACACTATGCGACGCTACTCTATCAACTGACGATCAATCAATCCTACGGACCACGCATCCCGTTACTTGTCGCGACGATTGGACGGGAGCGAATGTCTGCGTTACTGGACTTTGTGAATGAGGAAATTACAAGAAGCAGGAAATCAAGGGACCAAGCCTGAAATGAAGGACAAAACCTTATTTTTATATATAGAAATTTAATTTCAAAATTAAATAAATAATATTGAATTAAAATTTCTTAATTGTATAATAAAGGGAGGGAAGAGAAAGGGTGAAGCAGATGTTAGATCAATTAGCAACGGAACGTCGGAATGAACAGACGATGCACCTCGATGAGATGACAGTCGAGGATGTTTTACGGGTGATGAACGCTGAGGATCAAACGGTCGCGACGGTCATTCGGGAACAAATTCCCGTCATCGCCGAAGTCGTCAAACACGTCATTGCGTCATTCAAAAACGGAGGACGCTTGATTTACATCGGTGCCGGTACGAGCGGACGACTCGGGATTCTTGACGCGGCAGAATGTGTGCCGACGTTCGGGGTCTCACCAGATATGGTCGTCGGTTTGATTGCTGGCGGCGAACGCGCGTTAATCAAGGCGGTCGAGGGGGCAGAGGATAGTCGGACGCTTGCCGTCGACGATTTGAAAGCGCTCCAGCTAGAAGCGCGTGATACGGTCATCGGGATCGCAGCAAGCGGTCGGACGCCGTATGTCATTGGCGGGCTTGATTATGCGAAGGAAGTCGGAGCGGTGACGGCAGCGATTTCTTGCAACACGGATGCGGTCATCAGTGGGCACGCACGATATGCAATCGAAGTCGAAACAGGTCCGGAAGTCTTGACGGGGTCAACAAGACTAAAGGCTGGAACGGCACAAAAGCTCGTCTTGAACATGGTTTCGACAGCGGCGATGATCGGTGTCGGCAAGGTCTATCAAAACCTGATGGTCGACGTCCAGTCAACGAACGAAAAATTGGAGATCCGGGCGAAGCGGATGATTTGTGAGGCGACAGGAGTCGATGCCGTAACGGCGGAGCGTGTCTTTAGTGAAGCACACGGGCACGTCAAGACGGCGATCGTCATGATTCTCGCGAATGTTTCGTATACGGAAGCGGTCGAACGATTACAGCAAGCGAACGGATTCGTCCGAGACGCACTCTAAGGGGGAAACACGATGAAGAAGGAAGAAGTGCTGGCACACGCGATTCTTGAGCACGTCGGTGGAAAAGATAATCTCCGGCAGCTTGCGCACTGTATGACGCGGGTTCGTTTATCGCTAAAGGATCCGACGCAAGCAGATATCGATGCGTTAAAGCGGATTGATGGGGTCATGGGGGTCATCGATGACGAGACGTTACAAATCGTCGTCGGTCCGGGAACGGTCAATCGGGTAGCAGACCACTTAAGTCGCGAGACGGGACTCGCAATCGGAGAAGAGTCCGTTGATCCGAACTTGACGCCAGAAGAACGAGCCGCCGTAGAACGGCAAAAAGTAAAAGCAAAACAACAGTCTCCGTTCAAACGCTTCTTGCGCCGAATCGGGAACATCTTCATCCCGCTCATTCCGGGTCTTGTTGCTTCCGGTATCATCAACGGTGGTGCGAACTTCGCAAAAAATGCGGGTGTCGATGAAACACAGACATGGATGCAGATTTTACTACTGATCGGTGGGACGGTCTTTTTATATCTCGCAATCCTCGTCGGGTGGAATACGGCGAAGGAATTCGGCGGCACGCCGGTGCTCGGGGCAATTGCCGGTGGGATTCTATTCAACCCCGTGCTTGCGGATATCACGATTTACGGGGAACCGCTCGTTGCGGGGAGGGGCGGCTTGTTTGGTGTCATCTTCGCAGCTTGGCTGATGACCTATCTTGAGAAGCACATCCGTCGCTTCATGTTCGCATCGATCGATATCATCTTTACGCCACTGTTGACGGTGCTGATCGTCGGATTCGCCTCACTCTATGCGATCATGCCGGTTGCTGGACTGTTGTCTGACGGAATCATGAAAGCAATCAATGCCGTGCTTGAGGTCGGTGGACCACTCGCCGGAGCCGTGCTGGCTGGCTTCTTCTTACCACTCGTCATGGTCGGTCTCCACCATGGATTGACACCAATCCATCTCGAGTTCTTGAACACGATTAGCAACACACCACTCTTACCGATTCTTGCGATGGCAGGAGCGGGTCAGGTCGGGGCGGCAATGGCGATTTTCGTCAAGACGCGCAATCCGCGCCTGCGTAACATCATCAAAGGGGCGATTCCGGTCGGATTCCTCGGAATCGGTGAACCGTTGTTATACGGTGTTACGTTACCACTCGGTCGTCCGTTCGTAACGGCATGTCTCGGCGCAGCAGTCGGTGGTGCCTTCCAAGCAACGATGAAGACGACCGCACTCGGTGTCGGCGTATCCGGGTTGTCATTGACACCGTTGATTGACAACGGAATGTACTTGACGTACATCGGAGGTCTCGTCATCTCGTACGCGGCAGGATTCCTGTTCACATACTGGTTCGGTTTCAAAGAAGAGATGGCAGACGGTATTTAACGTATTGAAAAGCAGTTGAATCCTTTGAAAAAGAAGGGATCAGCTGCTTTTTCCCTAAGTAGAGAAGTGAAGGAGTGAGTGTATGAAAGGATTATCAATCTATTTAAGTGAACCGATCACAGACGAGACGAGCGAGTGGCTACAGCGGATGAGCGCTGTCGGCTTTACGTCGCTCTTTACATCGCTACATATTCCCGAGGATGATTCTTCACTGTACGTCGAACGCTTGCAAGCGCTCGGTCATTTAGCACGTGAGCTCGGGTTCGAACTCGTGGCGGACATCGCACCAGCGTCGCTCGCGACGCTCGGCAAGACATGGGAGACGGCAGCGACGTTAACGGACTGGGGTGTGACAGGACTCCGTCTTGATTACGGCATCAGTCCGCAGCAAATCGCGACGTTATCGAACCAAATGATGGTCGCGCTCAATGCCAGTACGTTAACAGCAGACGAATTGACGGAGATGAAGGCACAGGGTCTGCGAATCGATCACACGGAAGCGTGGCATAATTTTTATCCGCGACCGGAAACAGGACTCGACCGGACGTGGTTTGACGAAAAAAACGCCTGGTTACAGGCGCAAGGATTACGGGTCCAAGCGTTCATACCGGGTGACGGAACACTTCGCGGACCATTATTCGAGACGTTACCGACACTTGAAGACCATCGGGGAGTGGCACCGTTCGCAAGTTATTTGGACTTAATAGCGACTGTCGACCGAATCCTTGTCGGCGATCCACGGTTGACGGAGGCTACGATTCGGCAATTCGAAGCAGAGCAAGACGGAATCATCGTACTTCGGGCAGTAGCGAACGGACAGCAAGCACAACGGGATACGGAAACGAATCGGTTTGATCCGGCGCGGGATGTCATTCGCTCCGTCGAGTCGCGGATGAGTCCGTCGACGATTGATCTGACACCGCAAGATCGGTCTGCCCGCCCGCTTGGCACAATCACGATTGATAATGAACGCTACGGGCGATACGCGGGCGAGGTTCAAATCACGAAACGTAATCTACCTGCGGATGAGCGAGTCAACGTTCTCGGACGTGTCGTTGAGGCCGATCAACCATTGATCGCACAGCTTGGTCCAGGAAGTAAATTCCGGATTGACTGGGTGGCGCCATGAGGCAGATCGTTGCCGAGCGCTTCGCCTATCTATACCGAGGGGAATTGTTCACGGTCGTCACGATTTTACCGCTGAGTTGGTTTGGGAATCGTGTCTTTCCACGACTGCAGTTATTTGAACTCAGTGCCTTTTGGATGTCACTGTTTTTGTTTGAGCTGTTGTTGATTCAAGGAGCTTGGTATTGGTACAGCAAGTCAAGGCGTCTGAAGAAGGAAGGAACGTCAATTACCCGAGAACCGGTCGTCCGACGATTACGTCACTGTCGTGTCATCAATCTGGATTTGATCGTTCTGACAGCGTGTGCGTTCGGAATCGACTGGATTCGTTTTCAATCTGAGCTTCCGGTGTATGGAATACGAATCACCTTGTTTCTATATATTTTCGCAATCCTTGAATATATCAATTATTTCCATATCCAACTGATGTACGATAACCGGTCAGATGTGCAATACTTAATACGGAACAGACGTTTGAAACGATCAGCATTGAATAAGGATATGCAACGACTTCGTAAAGTAGTCTGAGGGTTCATAGAAAATAGGAGGGATTGTATGCTCGATATGCTCATTCGTGGCTATCGAAAGTTACGGAAATTAAGAGGGCGTTGAGAAAAAGGAGGATATGTTGATGAATTGGCTCAATCAACCGTCGCGTATTAAAGAAGAGACACCGTTACGCTTCATGACGGATCCGGATACGGATTTTTGGCGCAACACACATTATCAGTTTAATCGTCAGACGGGGCATGCGTTGTTGCAGGATGCTCCAAATGGAGAATTCAAATGCCGGATTGAAGTGAAATTAAAACCGAATGCTACATATGATCAAGCGGGGATTTTACTTTATGTGAATGACGATCACTGGGTGAAAGTCTCGGCCGAGTTCATTCCGGATGGTCCATCACATCTGGGTGCCGTCGTGACGAGCTTTGGGTACTCGGACTGGTCGTGTCGGGATGTCGACAACACACTATTTGATGCACCGCTTGTCTTTGAACTCCACTATCTCAATCAAGATGTTACGTTGTATCACGTAACAGGAGAGCACAAAGAGCAACTCCGGATCGCACACTTACATGACGTGACCGATTTGAAGATCGGACCGTATGCGTGTAGTCCGGATGTAGAAGCGGCAGGGTGTGAAGTGGAAGCACTAGATTTCTCATTAGAAACTATCGTTAAATAAAACGCCATAGCAAATGGGGCTGACTCAAAAGTCAGTCTCTACAAAGATAAGGATGGCAGAATGATGATCTGCCATCCTTATCTCGTAACAAAAAGAATGACGCGTTTCGCGCCACTCCTACATGAAAAGCGCATTTATGCGCTGTCAGAGACGAACAAGACCCGCTTTCCTGCTTCAACGGAGCAGGAAAACTGGCTTGTGTCTCGCCTGAGGAAAGGGCGTGAAAAGACGCGTCATTCTTTTTTTGAGTCAGCTTCATTTTTTGATCGTAACTAGAGACTAATCAAAACTTAGCTGCTTGTTCCGGCATCTGTCCTGTGTATGACGATTGAGGTCTGAAGATCCGGTTGTCTTGCGATTGTTCGAGGATGTGTGCCGTCCAGCCGATGATACGGCTAGAGGTGAACGTCGGTGTGAACAGTTCTTTCGGAATGTCAAGTCCTTTTAAGACGGCTGCCGCGAAGAATTCAACATTCGTATACAGTTTTCTACCCGGTTTGTATTCCTCGAGTAAATCGATCGCTGTTTGCTCCATTTGTGTAATCAGGTTGAACCAATCGCTCTCTTGTGCGAGACCCTTTGAGACGACTTTCAAGGCTTCTGAACGCGGATCGCGTGTTTTATAGACGCGGTGACCAAAGCCCATCAATTTTTCGCCTTTTTCTAATTTGTTCCGAATCCACGGTTCGATGTTGTCGATCGTTCCGATCTCATTAATCATCTCAATGACTTCTGACGGGGCACCACCATGAAGCGGTCCTTTCATGGAGCCAATCGCAGCACAGACGCCAGAAATTATTTCCGATTCCGTCGAAACGACGACACGGGAAGCGAACGTCGAAGCATTCATACCGTGTTCAATCGTTAGAATCAGATACGCCGTCAGCGCTTTGATCTCGACGTCACTTGGTAATTGTCCTTTAATCATATAGATGTAATTCGCGACGTGATCGAGTTCCGGATTCGGTTCGATGAAGTCAGCGCCTTGATTTTTTTGATATTTATAGGCGATGATCGATGGCAAGAGTGCTGTTACGTGCATCGCCTGATCAATTGTCGGTGGCCAAGCGAAAGCGGGTGTGCCGAGTGCCGAGATTGCTGTTCGCATCGTACTCATGACATCCATCTCGTTCGGCAATGTATCGAGAATCGTCTTAATATAAGAAGGAAGTTCACGGTAGCTCGTCATCTGTTCCTTGAATGTGACCAGTTCCGCTTCAGTCGGGAACGCACCGTTCCAGATGAAATACGCCACTTCTTCGAATGAATAGGATAATGCGAGTTCCTTTGCCCAGTGTCCACGATAGATAAGGTGACCTAATGTTCCATCGACTAAACCGATTTGTGTTTCAGCGGCAATGATGCCCTCGAGTCCTTTTTTGTATTCCATCTTCAACACTCCTTTTCTAATATTTACTGTCAGTATGACTTACAACGATACCAAATCACCAGTTATTTGAATGCGTTTCCAAAATTATTCTGTGAAGCGCTATAATTAGAGGGCATTCTGTTTCATGAACAAATCAAATAGATAGTAACCATGAAGGAGTACATATGAATAAAGAAATGATCATTCGCTTATTGGGATTTTTCTTTGTATTACATGTCTTTTTAATGATCGATATTTTCTTTTCAGTGAGCCGAACGATTCTTGAGCCAATGGCATTAGTCGTTGCTTCATTGACCATGCTCATTCCCGTAAAACGATTTAAGCCACTAGAAGAACAAACGCTGTCGGTTTTCAAATCGAGTATCGCTGTCATAATAGGGATGCTCTTGATGAGCGGATTATTCTTACCCATCGTATTCCTCTTTGGATGAGTAACTATTGATCCGAAAATTTCACCAGGCGTTATTTAGGAATACGACGTGGAATAGACGTATTTTTGGCTTAGATGCCTGATTTATTCGACTATGTGAGATTCTAAATGACTGGTGGAGTCAATGGTGTGATCTGCGTAAATACGGAGTGATTTATGGCTTCCGATCATGACCGCATACTGCGCTCCTTTGAATAGCTCGATATCGTTCGCGTCGTTCCCGAAAGCAATGTATCCCTCGCTCTCGATACCAAGACTTTGTAAAGCAGTCCGTTTATTGATGCTGGTTGGACTGATATCCAATACTTGTTCCGATCCATGATAATGAACAACGACATCCATTCGAAGTAGCTCGTTTTCTAAGGATTTCAGATTGTTGGCACTCAAAATGAGGATTTTTATGATTCGATCATGGTGAGCTAGCGGAACATTTTGTGCCGTCTTACCCGGATCTAGATTGTTCAGAATAGGATGGTCTTGCGGTCCGTTATATGTATAATTCCAGTCACTATCGATTAAATATGTGGCTTTATGCTTGTCGAGTAATTCTGTGATAAAAGAAAGCTCACGATCGTCGAACGATTTTGATTGAACGATTGTTTGTTCCGATGCGACCAACGATCCGTTTCCGCCGATTAAGATATGATCGTGGAATGAAGGATGAATGACGGGTAGCATGTCACGGATAGGACGTGCCGAAGCAAAAATCACACGGTGCCCGTCGTCCTCGACTGCATGAAGCGCCTGTACGATGTCTTGAGACATCGGTTCTCCTTTAAAACAGATTGTTCCATCGAGATCAAATACAAAATTCATAAGCAACCCTCCAAAAGTCAGTTGATGCACTTATCATAACAAATATTTACAGATAACATACCAATTCCTTATTTTGAAAAAACAAAAAGACTCCAGTCAATGCTGAAGTCTAATCATTGGTACCTTATACAAAAAACGTATCTAATTGGTCTTGACGTTTATCAATCATAATCTGAGACTTTGGAATGTTAGCGCCTTGCAACACGTCAATCGTGTCACGGAGAAATTCATCACTACCAACGATATAGAACAAACCGTCCTTGTCCGCTGTCATCGCTTTGACAGCATCGTAGTAGGCAGCGCGACTCTCGACATAAGCGGGGCTAAACTGATCATGCGAAGGAAGCTGAGTTTTGAATAGTTCAGTTCGCGCAGAATCAACGTTCAACGAGTGCATGTGCGGAATGCCACTTCTATCAGCCTGATGTTGCAGGATGATTGGTCGAAACGTTGCCAGACCAACGCCGGCTGACAGTAAGTACACCGTACGATTTTCCCGACGTAGTGGAATGTTCGAATGCGTCTTAAACAAAGCAATCTTCTCACCTAGTTTCAGCTGCCGAAGTGTCTCCTTAAAGACGGAACATTCCGGTTTGATCCGCGTCGTGATGCCGATCGTTTCTTCATGAGGGAGCGTCGAGATCGACATATGCCGAATCAGACTACGGTTCGGTTTTTCACCTGCATTAAACCCTTCTAGCGCCATATGCGTATGGGCGCCTTCCTCCCAAACGAAACCATCCGGACGTTGCAAATGAAACGTATAGGTGTGTTCGCCTTCTTGCGTTACCTGCTCTAGGGGTAGCCAATCGATCTGCATCATTCATTCCTCATTTCTATATAAAGTATCAATAGACGGCAATCGGACCGTATGGACCTTCGATGATCTCAAGATGGGTCTCGAAGATCTCGGATAACAGCGCTTCATCCATGACTTCGGCGACCGTTCCGAAAGCGGCAATTTGTCCGTCCTTCATCGCACAGATGTGATCGGCATATTTCGCAGCAAAATTGATGTCGTGTAAGACGGTGATGATCGTCCGTCCAAACGTATCGGCGACGTGTCGCAGGTACCCCATCATCTGGACCGAGCGGGCGATATCGAGGTTATTGAGGGGTTCGTCGAGTAGAATGTATTCCGTTTCCTGACAGAGTACCATCGCGACATATGCCCGTTGCCGCTGTCCGCCCGATAATTCGTCGAGGTAGCGGTTCTCAAGCGACGTCAACTCGAGAAAATCGATGTATTTCGAGATGATCGTCTCATCGTCAGCCGTCAAGCGACCTTTTGAGTAGGGGAAACGTCCGAAGCCGACGAGCTGCCGGACTGTCAGCCGGGTTACGAAATGATTTTCCTGCCGCAGGATGGTGATGATCTTCGCTAAGTCTTTCGATTTGCTACTCGTCACATCCATCCCGGCGACTTCAATCTGCCCGGCATCAAGATCAAGCAAACGACCGATCATCATTAACGTCGTCGACTTACCGGCACCGTTTGGACCGATCAACGCTGTGAATCCACCTTTTGGGATCGTTAAGTCGATTGGACCAATTCTAACATCATCCGTATACGATTTTTTAACTTGTTCAAGTGATATCATAGGGACCTCTTTCTAAGCAACACGACAAGGAATATCAGTCCGCCGAACAGTTCGATGATGACAGAGACGACGCTTGGCGTGTTGAAAATGTGATACATGAAGAAATAAGCAGTCGTCAATACGAAGAAACCAATTGCGAATGCCATCGGGAAGACGTATTTGTGATCATACGTCGCAGCGACCTGATAACTGAGTGTCGCCACTAAAAAGCCGAAGAACGTCAACGGTCCAATCAATGCCGTCGACATCGACATCAGGAGTGAAATCAGAATCAAGAAGTAGATGACACTGCCACGATGATTGACACCGAACGATGTCGCGACCTCTTTTCCGAGTGCGACGACGTTGAGTCGTCTTGAAGAGAAGTAGAGCAACAGACCGACGATGAGGACGACCGGAATGACGATCGGGAAGTAAGATGCGTCGGCATTCGTGACCGAACCGAATAATCGTGCTTGTAAGATATCGAATTCGGACGGTGCAAGCATCTTACGCATGAATGACGACAGCGAGTTGAGACCCGTGCCGAGAATGATTCCGACGAGCAACATCAGCTGCAGGTTCGCGTATTTTCCGGATAAGAGCCATCCGTATAATAAGAGACTCATCGCGAGCATGATCGCGACCTGTGTCAAAAAAGCGCTCGTGCCGGTAAAGCCGACGAGTGCTCCCGCACCGAAGAAGAAGATCATCGATGTCTGGATCGTCGAGTAGAGAGCATCAAAACCAAGCAGGGATGGTGTGATGATTCGGTTGCTCGTGACCGAATGAAAGGCGACGGTCGCAAGACTTTGACAAATTGCTGCGATCGCCATCGTGATGACTGCCGTGATCCGGCGTTCGACGACCGGCCAAAAGGACGGAGAATCAAACGGAACCGGATTATTGTAGAGCAAGAGACCGATCGTACTGAGCACTCCGCCACTGAGGAACAGGATGAGGAGAATCCAGTAGCGGCGCTCGAGTCGTTTCGACTGAAACGCAGACGCCCGGCGATTGGTTTCACGTGTAACGCTCGGTTGAATTCGTGTATGTTTCTGTTGTCTAATCGCGGTACTCATCTGACACCTCCAGTCTTCCGTCGACGTAACAGAATGATGATGAAGACGGCTGCCCCGACCGTTCCGAGAATCAAGGAGACCGGCAGTTCAAACGGACGGATGATCGTGCGTGAAATCAGATCACTGATTAAAATCGTTGCCATCCCGATCAGACAGACCCACGGCAGATTACTACGGAGATCGTCACCGCGAAACATCGAGACGATGTTCGGAACGATCAAGCCGAGGAAGGGTAGGTTGCCGATGACGGTCGCGACGACACCGACGGATAGAGCGATCAGCCCAGTCGCGATCAGCATCAGTCGATTGTAGTTGACGCCAAGGCTCGTCGCGACGTCCTCTCCGAGTCCAACGAGCGTCAAGCGACTCGCGAGAAAGAAGATACAGACCGTGACACCGATGATGATCCAGAGGTATTCGTAGCGACCGATTTGGACGGACGCAAACGAACCGACGAACCAGCCTTCGATCGCTTGGCTGGCACGGAAAAACAACCCGAGAAACGTCGATATCGCGGAGATGACGGCTCCGAGCATCAGACCGATGATCGGGACGATCAACGATGAACGCAGTCGGACCGAACGGAGAAACCAGAAGAAGACCATCGTCCCGATGAACGCAAACACGATGGCTCCGGTCATCCGCATCATCAAGGACGGTGCCGGAACGAGTAAGTAAACGGCTAACAGTCCGAGTCCCGCCCACTCGATCGTTCCCGTCGTCGTCGGTTCAACGAGCCGATTTTGCGTGATCAGTTGCATGACGAGTCCAGCCATTGCCATCGCAGCACCCGTCAGCATCAAGGCGAGTGTCCGCGGAACACGTGTGATCCAGAACATATCGAAATCGTTCGCTGCACTCCGTAGTTCGTAGACGCCCGTGAAGAGGGAAGCCGCTGCGAGCGCTAAGACGAGACATAAGGTCAAGACGAACGGCTTCGTCCAAACGACAGAAAAGGAAGGTCGAGCGGGTGGCTCAACTCTTCCATTCATTTGTTGCTGTGCGTGTGCCATTACTTCTCGAGCGCTTTCGCGATGTCAGTGAAGAATTCAGAGTACGTCTGAATCGATTCATTCAAGTACGTGTCTTTTGGTGCGTAAACGATGTTGTCGTCTTTGATTGCTTTTGTTTTCTGCAGGGCAGGCGCACGGTCAATGACATCTTGCGCCGGTACGGCACCTTCAGCGTTTCCAAGTGGTGCGTCGCGGTCAAGGACGAGTAACCAGTCCGGGTTACTTTGAGCAATCGCTTCGACCGAGACTTCATCACCTTGGTCGTTGCCCGATTTTTGTTTGACTTCGAGGGCTGGTTTCCAATCGAACAGATCATACATCGGTCCGAAGACACGTCCACTCATCGGAGCCGAGAATCCGATATCGCCGCCTGAGACGATGACCGACATGACGCTGTCCTGTCCGTTATACGATTTTTTAACGTCTTTGATCGATTGCTCAAGCGTTGTCACGAGCTGGTCAGCTTCTTGTTTTTTATCGAAGATTTGTCCGAGTGTCTCAGTCGTATCTTCAAGTCCTTTGACGAGTAACTCACCTGGTGTACCGGAGTCTTCCGGTAAAGCGATATCAAGATCGATGACAGCGGCGTTCGGGACGAGTTTTTTGATGTCTTCGTAATGATCGGCGAAACGCTGGCCGACGATGACGACGTCTGGATTAACACCAGCAATCGCTTCGAGGTTCGGTTCGAAGTGCATGCCGACATCGACGATATCCTTGTCTTTTGCGTATGGTGATTCAGCCGGGAGCAGTCCGACTGGTGCTGCTGCGAGTTCGACGTCCCATGCAGCAAGCGTCTCGAACGTTCGGTTGTCGAGTGCGACGACTTTTTTCGGATCGACCGGGACGTTGACTGTTCCGTGTGCATCCTTGATTTTGACTGTCTTCGGTGCTTCTGCGTCCTTCTTCGTGTCTGCTTCTCCTGCGTTCCCGCATGCTGCTAGTAAGACAGCAAGCGAACTCACGACGAGTGGTGTTTTCCATTTCCCCATGATGATTCAGCTCCTCTTGTTCAATTTGATAAACATGGATCACGGATTGAGTAGCAGATGGATTATGTATACCTACGTGATTAATCTGTTCTCAATAAGTGATAATGATTATCATTGTCATATTCACCGAGAATGATAGCAGACGATTTTAGAAGATGCAACGCTCATTTCCAGCCAAATGGCTGTCCGAATTTTTACCTTCTATAAACTATACGAAAATAAAAAAATGATAATCTTTCTCATTTAGTCATGGAAGTAGGAATATTTGACGCTTTTGACGAAAACAGGTTTAAGCGACAGTCAAAAGAGAAAGTGGTAATAAATGTAACGTTTTTGTTTTTCAAATCAGAGAAATTGCAGAGAATGACTTCGAATTGAGGTGCTCTATGAATCAACCATTTGAAGACTTGAAGATGTATCAAAATTTTGATGAATTGGCAGATGATGTTCTCGATTTCGCAAAAGAGATCTTACCGGACCAGATGCTGTATTTATCAGCGATCGAAGCAGGACAACAACGGATGTTGAAGATCACGAACGATAAAGCAGATATCCCGATGGTCGAAGGCATGCAGATTGAACTGAACCAATCGTTATGTAAGCTGATTGATTTCGAGACGAGACAGCCGGTCGTGCTCGAAGATATTCCGAACGCGGAACAACTCGGCGACTGGCGAAAAGGTTTGGAGGAGGCTCACGTCCGGTCCTATCTAGGTATTCCAATCGTCTTGACGAGCGGAGAGACGTTCGGCACATTATGTGCGATCAATAATCGGGTTAGCTTGTATGACCAAAAGAACATCCAGTTATTGCAACGCATCGTCCGACTCTTCTTGTACTACTTGGAGCTCGAACGTCATGCTTGGAAGGACGCGTTGACAGGACTGCATAATCGACGGTACTTAACGAAGCAGTTCGAGGATCATCCCGGGCAGACAGGGGCCGTCTTCTTCCTTGATCTCGATGGCTTTAAGCAGGTCAATGACGTCTATGGACACGAGACGGGGGACATCGTCCTGCAAGAAGTCGCACAACGCTTGCGAAAGTTCGTCCGCGAACAAGATGATGCGATGGCCGTGCGGTTAGGCGGTGATGAATTCATCCTCCATTTCGGTCATTCGGATTCAAGGGAAGGGTGGGAACGACTCGCAGAGCGGATCGTCACTGCGTTAAGTGAGTGGGAAACGGATTACCGCGTGTCGACGAGTATCGGAATCGTGATGTATGACACCGCGTTTCGTCCAGAGTTGCAAGCCTTGTTACAGCAGGCGGATATTGCGCTATATGCCGCTAAGTCGTCAGGGAAAAATACGTATCAGTTCTATGAGATGGCGAAGAAATGAACGAATATCAAAAGACCTGACGCTTCTGAATCTCTTCAGAAACGATCAGGTCTTTTTAGTTGCCATGAAGACGATAGACGATCCGAATGATGTCCTTTTTCGGAAGGTCAGGGTATTTGAGACATAACGTCTCGACGCATGTCACGGGATCGACATCTTCTAATAAGCGGATGGCTTCCTTGACGACTGGATCATGTGGTTCGGTGACTTCGGAAACTTTAACAGTGGAGTCGCTCGATTGATGAATCAGGTAAAACAATACCGTATGTACAGATACGAGCACGACTTTTGTCGCGAGAGAAATCGTGATCGACGCAACGTAGAGGTCCATCCAAAGTAAGACGCTCAAACTGACGGAACCGTTCACGACAGCAAACAGTATGTTCGAGAAACGACGCTTAAACAGTCCGCCAAGCGCACGCATCATCCCGTCAAAGACGACGCTGACGACCAGGCTAGCGAGATAGAAACATACGAGAAACACCAGACAACCAACGAACGAATCGTAGGACACATCTCCGACGTAGAAAATCAGTCCATCGATCATCAGTAAAGGGAGCACTAAGAGCAGACTGAGCAACACAAGCGAGACGGAGGAAACCAGTCGTGACATCCTATCATCCTTTCCGTGCAAATGATTTCGTTAAACAAGAAACGCAGCATCCAAACTAGGATACCGCTTAACACAGCTGATTACAATTATTAACAAAAAAGAAGCGTACACAGAATGTTACTCAGTTATGCGTGGAAATCCTGTCAAAAAGCGTCTTTAGGTCTAGCTAACATCTGGATTATCCATTGACAATCCTTACCTTTCCCTCTTACAATTGAAAATGATTATCAATACAAGTTGGGAGTTCTGCCTACCATGAACGTTAACCGTAAAAAATTACTGATTTCTACTGTCTCGATCCTGTCTTTGACATCATTATTGATCGGCTGTTCGAACCCGGGCGAGTCGACAGGAGAGCGAAAAGATAAAGATACATTGACGCTCGCGTGGCCACGCGACGTCGGAACGATGAACCCGCACGTCTACAACCCATCACAACTGTTCGCACAGTCGATGATCTATGAGCCACTCGTCCACTACGGAGAAGGTGGAAAGCTCGAGCCATACTTAGCCTCGTCTTGGAAGATTTCTGAAGACGGAAAAACGTATACGTTCACGCTCCGTGACGGCGTCAAGTTCTCGGACGGTTCGACGTTCGACGCAGCAATCGTCAAAAAGAACTTTGACTCGATCCTTAAACAAAAAGCCTTACATAGCTGGCTTGGTTTCATCACGAAAATCGAGAAGACAGAAGCTGTCGATGCGAAGACGTTCCGCCTGACATTATCCGAAGCGTACTACCCGACGATTCAAGAGCTCGCGGTTGTCCGCCCGGTCCGTTTCCTCGGAGAAGCGGGATTCCCGGAAAACGGTGATACGTCGAAGGGTGTCAAAAAAGAAGTCGGAACAGGTCCATGGATGCTCGACGAATACAAACCGGATCAGTATGCGACGTTTAAGGTCAACAAGAACTACTGGGGTCCAAAACCGAACATCGATCACATCAAGGTCGACATCATCCCGGATGCGGAGACACGTGTCTTAGCACTCGAAAAAGGACAGGTTGATCTGATTTACGGGGAAGGGGCGATCAGCATCGATGCCTTCAATCAGTTAAAGACGGATAAATCCTACAAGACAGAGATGTCCGAACCAGTCGCGACGCGTCTCCTCGTCTTGAATACGAAAAATAAGCGTCTGTCTGACGAACGCGTCCGCCAGGCGTTACAGCACGGGTTCGATAAAGCCGCCCTCGTTGAAGGGATCACGTCGGGATTAGAAGCACCGGCTGATTACCTTTTGCCACCGAACATGCCGTACACATCGAACTTGAAAGTGAAGCAACGGGATTATGACGTGAAGGAAGCAAATCGTCTTCTTGACGAAGCAGGCTGGAAACTGCCGAAAGGTGAGAAGGTCCGCGTCAAGGACGGTCAACCGCTGCAAATCGGGATGATGTATGATGCGGCCGAGCAGGTCCAAAAGGCGATGGCCGAAACGTTGCAGTCGGAATGGTCGAAAATCGGCGTCGAGCTGAAGACGGAAGCCGTCGAATTACCGGATCAAGTCCAGCGCTTCAAGGACAACCGATTTGACATCAACTTCTACAGCAACTTCGGTGCACCGTATGATCCGCATACGTTCGTGAACCTGATTGATACGGATGGCTTCGGCTTCAAAGAAGCGATTTCGTCTTATCCGAATAAAGAACAACTGTTGCAAGAGATCAAAGATGTCTTGAAGACGACGGACGAGACGAAACGTCAGAAGATGTACGCCGACATTCTGCCATCACTCCAAGATCAAGGTGCGTTAATTCCAATCTCGTACTTGAAGAAGATGGCAATCTATCAGTCGGACGTGACGAACTTCCAGTTCCCTGCGAACCGAGACGAGAGTCCATTCGCGCGTATCGGCATCAACTAAAGGAGGGATGACATGGGGGTCTTCCTCGTCAAACGCATATTATCCGTCATCCCGATTTTGTTACTGGCGGTCTTGATTCTGACTGGGTTGATTCATTTGTCACCGGTTGATCCGGCACAGGCCTATCTGTCCGCTGCTCATATCCAACCGACGGATGAACTGCTCGCTGCCAAACGAGCAGAATTCGGACTCGATCAACCGTTTTATAAACAATATATCGATGCCGTCATCCGCTTGGCGCAGCTTGATTTCGGAACATCGTATCTATCGGGTAAACCGGTCCTTGAAGATGTCTTGTTACGTTTACCACCGACAGTCGAACTGGCTTTGACGAGTCTGTTGCTGGCGCTTGTCATCAGTATTCCACTCGGGTTCCTTGCCGGCATTAAGAAAAATGGCTTCTTTGACCATCTGAGTCGGGGAATCGCCTTCATCGGGGCTTCGATCCCGTCGTTTTGGCTCGGGTATCTGTTCATCTTCTTCTTTGCCGTAAAGCTTGATTGGTTTCCGGTCGGCGGGACAGGAAGTGTGATGCACTTGATTTTACCGGCATTGACACTCTCGTTTCCATTGATTGCCCTGTATACACGCTTGCTACGCGGAAGTGTGATTGAAGCATTGAATGAACCATATGTCTTGTTTGCGCGTACACGTGGATTAAAGGAAGGACGAATTCTTGGCAAACACGTCCTTCGGATGGCGATTCCGCCGATGATCACGGGTCTTGGGATGAACCTCGGGAAGTTGCTGACGGGAACGATCATCGTCGAGACCGTTTTCTCGTGGCCCGGCTTCGGTCGCTACTTCATCGAAGCAATCTTTGATCGGGATATGCCGGTCATCCAAGGCTACGTCTTTCTCGCGGCACTCGTCTTCATCGGCAGCAGTTTGCTCGTCGATATCATTCAAGCCGTACTCGATCCACGACTAGCGAAAAAAGGAGGAGCAGTATGAATACTCCACTTCCAGCAACGATGATCCGGTCGCGATACACACCGCTACTTCATCTATGTGCCCTCGTCTTGATTGGCATGGCAGGCGTTGCGTTGTTTGCACCGTGGATTGCCCCACATGATCCGAATCTCGTCGACTTGACGCAAAAGCTTCATGGACCTTCGTCAGCCTATCCACTCGGAACCGACCAGCTCGGACGCTGCCTCTTGTCGCGCTTGATTTACGGCGCGCGGATCTCACTCGGTTGCGCCGTGTTGATTTTCATCGCCTCACTTGCGATCGGACTGTTCGTCGGAACACTAGCCGGCTATCGTGGCGGTTGGGTCGACCAACTCTTGATGCGTCTGTGTGACGGTGTGATGGCATTTCCGAGTCTGATTCTCGTCCTCGGTCTCGTCGGTATCTTTGGTCCGGGTCTCAAGCAGGTCATCATCGCCTTGATGCTCGTCCAGTGGGTTTATTACGCGCGGATGTTCCGCGGAATGGTCATGACGTTGAAGACGGAAGCGTTCATCGCGGCTGCTCGCGTCAACGGTTCATCTTCATGGAAGATCATTCGGACGCACATCCTGCCGAACATCTTACCGCCGCTACTCGTCATTGGGACTCTTGAGATGGGCTGGGCGATCATGGATATCTCGGCGATGTCGTTCCTCGGGCTTGGTGTCCAGTCACCGACAGCCGAGTGGGGCGCGATGATTCATGAAGGAAAATCGTACATCCGGACGAATCCGGAGTTGATGATTTATCCAGGACTCGCGATCATGCTCATCATCATTAGCTTTAATCTAGTAGGAGAACAGTTAGCAGAACGATTCGGTGTGTCAAAAACGATGAAATGAGAGGAGGTGCCCGTATCGAACCGATCTTAGCTGTCGACGGTCTGACCGTCCGTACGAAACAACAGATGACATTGATTGAAAAGGTATCGTTCTCGATTCAACCAGGTCAAATCCTCGGTCTCGTCGGAGAAAGTGGTTGCGGGAAGACAGTGACGAGTCTTGCGTTGATGCGTCTGCTTAATCCGCAAACGACAGACGTGACCGGTGATATCCAACTGAACGGAAAATCAATCCTTTCCTTATCGGAACGCGCTGTTCGATCGATTCGGGGCGGTGAGATCGCATTCATCATGCAAAATCCGATGAGTGCCTTCACACCGGTCTATTCGATCGGGCACCAGATGATCGAGACGATTCAGACCCATTCACGTTGTTCAAAACGTGAAGCGAAACAGCAAGCGATGACGGCACTCGAAGAAGTTAATCTAACGGATGCCGCCCGGTTGCTCAAGGCTTATCCGTTCGAGCTGAGTGGCGGGATGTTGCAACGGATCATGATCGCCTTAGCCGTCGCCCTGCGCCCAAGCGTCTTAATTGCCGACGAACCGACGACGGCGCTCGACGTCTTCAATCAAAAGACGGTTCTTGAGTTACTTGAACGGATGCGGGCGACTTACGGAACGGCGATGTTACTCATCTCGCACGATCTCGGTGTGATCGCTGAACTTGCAGACGATGTCCTCGTCATGCAGCAAGGACGGATCGTTGAGCAAGCAGATGTTTTTGAATTGTTTGATCGACCGCAGCATCCGTATACACAGTCACTTCTTGCACAGCATATCGGAAGGGAGGCGTTCGGATGAGTCTCTTGCAGATCGATCAAGTCTCACACGTCTATAAACGCCGGTTTCAACCAGCAAAGACCGTCTTACACGATGTCTCATTGACGCTTGGAGCGGGACGCTGTCTCGGATTGCTCGGGTCGAGTGGTGCCGGGAAAAGCACGCTCGGACGACTATTGCTCGGACTTGAACGCCCAACGACCGGAACGATTTGGTTCAATGGTGTCGATCGCCACGCGACAAAACGACCATTTCAAGGTGACGTCCAAGTCGTCTTTCAGGATTCCTTCGCTGCGGTCAATCCGAAGCTGACGGCTGCCGATATCATCGCCGAACCGCTTGATAACTTCATTCGTTTAGAGGGCGAAGCACGGCAACACCGCTTGATGACGTTAATCGAACAAGTCGGGCTCAAGGCGACGGATTTGACGAAATATCCGGCGCAGTTCAGTGGCGGGCAACTCCAGCGGATCGCAATTGCGCGAGCGATTGCTGCCGAACCACGCCTGATCGTTTTAGACGAAGCGGTCAGTAGTCTCGACATGGTCAATAAACGATTGATTCTCGCTTTGCTAGCTGATTTAAAGCGAAAACACGGCTTAACATATGTCTTCATCACCCATGACATTAAAGCTGCCGAGCAACTCTGTGACAGCTTTGCAATTTTGGAGCAGGGACGCCTTGTCGGTCATTACCCGAGTCTAGCGGCGTTCGATGCTGCGACGGATCCTGCCGTTGAACGGATGCGTCAAGCGAAGCTTGCCATGCACCCAAGACAACGAACGATTCGAAAGACACAACCAACTAAAGGATAATGGACTGCTGAACGCTTCCGTTATCCTTTTTTGTTGTAGAGCCGGATCAGTAAGCAGTTTTTCGGAACCGAAGTGCCGACCAGCCGAGTGTGAGGACAATCCAAACGAGACAAGAAATGACACCGAACAGATGGGACGAAGAAAAAAACGATGTGTTCGATGGAACTGACAGAAGCGCACCAGGCATGAAAAATAGAACGTCTGGCTTTAGCGAAGGAAGTACAACAAGAAGCAAGGAGACGACGAGCGATAGGATGCCAATCGGTACAGCGCGTTGCAAGAAGGTGCTGATCAGTAATGTCAGACTAACGACGAACAACGTCCAAAGACTAAAATCGAGGATGATGCGTAGCGCAAGCATCGGCGAAAGGAATCCGAACCAATAGACGGTCAGACAATAGGACGTGAGTGCCCCGATTAGAATTCCGAATAAACTGATCATACCGTGACTGAACCATTTCGATAGCAGATAGACATTCCGAGAAACGGGACGCGTTAAAATGAAATCCTGCATGCCGGTTTGGCGATCTGACGCTAACAGTCCCATGAAGCTCATGATCAGAACGATCAAGCCAAGCTGATTGAACTGTCCATGAATCGTTGCGCTGAAGACGTCAAGTGATTGCGGAGCAGGACGATTCGGGTCAACGATGATGCCATCCGCGTTTCCGACGTGTGCGAGCAAGACATCCATATACATCAACAGCAATGGTTGCGTCACGCCGAGAGCAATGAAGAACAGCGGTAACCAGACGATTTTCCATTCTTTCCACGCTTCCAACCACTCGGTCAGCGTCAGCGTATAAAACGTCCTCATACGTCCGCCACCATGTCGAGGAACCGTTCCTCGAGTCCAATCGGTTGATAGGCGATCGAAGCAATCGACCATCCCTGTTGTATCAAGGTGGTCGCTAACTCTGAAAGGTCAAGTGGCTGCTGTGCGGAGAACTGATAGCAGTTTGGGTTGATTCGATCAATCTCGACTCGTGGAAATAGCGTCGCAGAAAACGGTAGGACAGGTGTAAGCGTCTCGACTTGAATCCGGTATGGATCCACGTTGCGTTGATTGTCGAGTGGACCTAACAATTTTCCGTGTTTGATGACGAGGAAGCGATCGCAACACGTCTTTGCGTCTTCTAAGAGGTGTGTCGAGACGATGATTGTCATCCGTTTCTTTAAGCGGAGGATTAATTGATTGATATCATGTCGACCACTCGGATCAAGGGCGGAAGCCGGTTCGTCGAGAATCAAAAATATCGGTTCATGTAAGATGGCTTGGGCGATTCCGAGACGTTGGCGCATCCCGCCGGACAAGCGTTCGATGACTTCTGCTTGTTGATCGTGGAGTCCAACTTCATTTAGAACGTCCGGAATCCGCTTATTTAACGTTGCGCGATCGAGACCTGACAAGCGACCGAAGAAACGCAGGGATTGTTCGCACGTCATCCAAGGTTTAAAGTCGGTCTGTTGGGATAAATAGCCGATCGATTGCTGCTGTTGCCGGATGGGGAGGGAAGATATCGTGATGGAACCACGGTCACTCTCGATCATGCCGCTTAGACATTTCAGGAGTGTCGTCTTTCCGGCACCATTTGGACCGATCAGTCCGAGACATTCATGTTCGTGAATCGTAAAGGAAATATCGTCTAGAATAAGACGTCGTTGAAGTGAAAGCTGGAGATGAGAAATCTGAATCATGCCGTCGTCCTCCTTCCGATGACGAAGTAGAGAATCGAGCCAATCGGCTGTACGAGGAGAATGACCATTAACCATATAGCCGGTGTCGCAATCCGGTCCTTGCGTCTAAACCAATCGATACAGGCACAGCTGAGTAGAATCAGATTGATGGAGATGTAAATCAATAATAAGGGCAAAAAGCGTTCCCAGTCGATTTGTGATAAGGCAGAGAAATCTATATTCATGACACACCCTCCTTTTCTATTTCCATTATCAATAATGAAAATATAAAAGTCAATGCCTTAGACGAATTACTACTATCTTGTAATCAAAAAGCATTGATCAATCGAAAATTCAAGGGTTAGATAAGTTTTTATATTGATTCTTTCTGATGTAGTTGATGAGTATAGGTCATAACGAATATTCCGTTGAAATTTATGTAGTAACTCTATTTTTATAAGAGATCGTTAATGGGTTTTAAGCTTTCAGTTGGGTCATATTCTTTTTATTACAATATGTCATTTTAAAAAAGAAATAATTTTTGATACAATTAAAGTGAAATATTTCAAAAATATGATAATAAAGGGAGAGTTTTAGAGGGGATGACTGGAAAAATATTAGATTCATCAGATATGGATAGAGCAATTCCAACTTGGAGCGGCTTTGATTACCAAGGGCAAGTTTCAATATACTATTCCTTAATAAAAATAAATCAGATTGATATAAAAAATGTTGATGAATACGAGTTACAAATAGAATCTTTAGAAGATTTTAGTATTAATAAGAACGGTTTCCCAATTAGTATTCATCAAGTTAAAGCATACATGCGTGAAGATTCATTTTCAAAATATAAAAGACCAATTTTTGATTTGTTAGGCAAAGTTGCTAAATATCCAAGTATTGATGGTTGCTATCTTCACACGTTAATTCCTATTAATCTTCCAGAAGATTGTAAGTTAAAAAGTCAACTTCAAAAAATAGTTCCAAATAAGAAGAAAGACCAGTTTCAAGAGTACAGTAATTTATTATTTGAACAAGATAAGTACGATGAAGCAAAGAGGAAATTAAAATTAAATATGAAGAGAGGTCAAGAATTCAAAAGCATCATAGGTAGACTCGAGATTGAGGTTCGAATTAAGGAACAGATCCAATTATTCTTGAGTCAAAATCCCGAGCTTTTAAAATTCAAATTTACTGAGACAAAGCAAAATATTGATTACTTATATTTTAACTTTATTTATGAGATCAATCTTTTAGTTGCAACTGCACACCGTGATGAAACATTAGAAGCTAAAGTACCATTTTCAAAAATTTTAGAAATTCTCACAACGACCTATGTGTATCGATATAGTATAAAAACTGCAGCTAGCTCTTTGAAAAATTCACTTTCGATTTATTTTGATCAATATTGTCATAAAATGAAAATTGATTCAGAAGAAAAGTGTATAGCATGGACTGAAAAATGGAAATGGATTCTTGAGCAAAATGATAATGATTTTTTATTATTATGTAAAAAAATCTCACCAACTACAAATATTAATGTGAACGAAATAGAAGCATATTCTTTGAGAGAGCTAGTTGTCAAAGCAGGGGTACATAAAACATTCTTTCCTTTAATTTTAGAAGCAGATAGCTTTAAGCTTGAAACAGAAGGATTAAAAGAAATATTCGTCTTAAATAAGGATGGAGTACACCATTTAATTACTACTATCGCAGAAACTTGGGGAGAGAATGAAGCCGATACTCAAGGTATGAAAATTTATGAGTCGTTAAAGGATGATAACGATTTAGCCGAATTACTATATGATGTACAAGTGTTCATTAACAATGAAATTAAAGGAAATTTTGATGGGAAAATTATTGATCCAGGAGATGATTACAGAGCAACAATACCTGACTTTGAGTCGAAAGAAAATATAATTGAACATAAACGAATATCCTTTATGGATATCGAAAAGGCAAAGGAGATTTTTAAATCATGAAAGATATTTTAAGGATGATATTAAAAGAAAAGAATTTTTCAACTAAGGATCAACCTTTCGGTTTTGAAGAATCAATTTATGCAGATCGAACTGATGATTACGGTTTTGATTTTTTAACAGTTCTATTTCTAGATAAAGAAAACTTTTCAAAAACTAACTTAAATCAATACATTGAAAAACTGTTTAAAGAATTCTCACAGCAAGATAATCCTAAAATGGGGTGGGATAAAAATCTTTCGCTACTTATAATGTTAAAAGTAGATTCAATAGATATTTCTTCAGAAATTCAATCTCTTATTTTTGATATCGAAGAGGATCCATTTATGTTTAAAAAGTATATTCTTCCTTATACAGGCAAGCAGGAAGATGTTTTTACTGAACAGTTAGAGCATTGCGATGAAAATGAAATTTTGAATTTTTTAAATCTAGTTTTATATGATGCAGAAAAGTTCTCAACATTTAAAACCAAAAGGGATTGTGAAGAGTACCTTCTTTATGATTTAGTCTCTAAATTATTTATTAAGATTCCATATCTAAATATAATTAATCAGAATAAAGAAATTGATTCATTAATGACCGAAATTGATGAGAGTTTGACTGTCGAAGAGAAAGAAGTTCTGATTAAATTATTAGATTTAAAAGAACCAGAAGGAGATGAGATTGATACTCAAAAACTACTAGAATCGATAGGAGCAACTGAAAATGAATAAATTCACAATATCAAGACTATATTTACAAAATTTTAAATCAATTGATGAAGCAACAGTCGAGTTTGATGGAAAGAATCTTAATGTTTTAGATGGCCCTAATGGGTTTGGTAAAACAACAATTTACGATGCTATTCAATTATTATTAACTGGGTCTATAAGACGAGTTGAATCAAATAAAATAGTGTTTGGAAATAAAGGCTTCGAAGATCACTTGTTTAGTAAAGATCAATCAAAATCAACTGAAATTACTATCGAATTTAGTAATATTTATGATGATACAACAGTAGTATTACAGCGTATTATGTTACCCCCTGATAGAATAAGTAGAAGTCAAAAAAAACCTCAAATTTTTGAGCACTATACTCTATATAAACTAAGTAACTTTGACGATAAATCTGAAAAACAACGATTAAGCAATAATGAATTAGATCAAATATTTGGCATGAAAGATATGATTGAAAAATTTAATTTATACCAGTATATCGAGCAAGAGGAAAGTACATATTTGTTCAAAAAAACAGACAAAGCCAGAATGAATTTGATATCAAAATTATTTAATATTGAGGAAGAAATTGCTCAAAAAGATTATCTCGAAAAGGTGAAGAGTAAGCTTCATTCCCAAAAAACCATACTAAAGAAAAACCTTGAAAATATTGAGAATAATAATAAGAAAGAAGATTTTGAAACAATTACTAAAGGTGATATTGTTACTAGCGAAGAGCTTAAATATAAGCCCCTTATAAGTGCTGAAAAAATATTAAATGTTCCTTGGGATAAAAGAGATATTTCACCAATTGATTCTAATGTAAGAGAAGTGTACATGTCTGAAATGGACACCATACAACTTATGGAGAGTAATAAAAATGACTTTAAAAACGAATTATTTAACGAACAGATTGATAATGTAATTAAAGCTGAAAATAAGTTGACAGCTTTAATTGTATTTGGGTATTTCCATGATAAATTTGAAGAATTTAAAAGCAGGTATGATAGGCAACGGAAACTTAACACAATTCTTACTAGACTCAGAGAAAAAGATTTTATGAACAAATCAATAGATTGGAGTTTTGTATTTCAATATATAGACTTACCATTTAATCAGACATATATTGAACAAAATATAGAATTAATCAACTCTTACAGTAAAAGCGCCGACCACATTTCTTCATTAGTCTCAAAAATGATTGAAACAAGAGATAAATTAGAGAACCAATATAAATCTTATAAAGATTCGAGTCCCCAAGAAACTATTGAATGTCCTCTCTGTGGGGATCCTAAAAATAGCATTGAAGAGTTAAATTCTGAAATAAAGCAAAGAACTGAATTACTTAAAGAATCGTTAGACGCTGATTCAAAGAAATATGAAAATATGTTTATTAATTTTTATGACAATTATATTAAAGAAATTGCTGAACAAATTGAAGAATGGTTAATGTTAAATCAAATCGACTCAAAGTTTTTCAATCAATTATTAGAATACAAAAATGTAATATCAGATGTAGATAAAGGTAAAAAGTGGTTTGCGAAAAATAATATTCAAATTGAAAATTTTATAAATCATAAGGAAGAATATATTAACGATATTGATGATAAAGTTAAAGCTTTAATTTCAGAACTATTAAAAAGAAAAATTGTAGTGAGCGAAGAATGTAAAGATAACATTACTCGGTTTAAAAGAATTTTTTCAGATCATTTAGAGAATGATTGGAATCTACTAGATCAAATTACATCTGAAGCAATTAAAGAAAAAAAAGAATATATTGACTTGCAATATTTTATTAAAACAAGCAATAACTTTAAGGAATCAAAAAAAATAGAAAGTAAAATCGAAAAAATTGATAACACCATTACAATAATTAATAGTATGTTAAGTAAGTATAAAAGTAAAATTAACTCTCATCGTGCTAAGATGCTGAACGATATTGAAATCCCTTTTTATATTTATTGTGGAAAGATTATACAAAGTCATCAACGAGGAACAGGGGTGTTTATTAAAGAAGAAAAGGAACTATCTTCGACTGGAGTAATGGAAATAAGTTCACTGAGTTTTATTCCTCCAGTGGATACAGACCATGATATAGTCCATTCATTTAGTTCTGGTCAACTTTCGTCAACTGTGATTGCTTTTACGCTTGCCTTAAATAAGGTTTACGGTAATTCCGGGATTATGACATTGTTGATTGATGATCCTATTCAAACAATGGATGAAATGAATATGGCATCATTTGTAGAATTACTAAGAAATGATTTTAATGATAGACAGTTGGTAATTTCTACACACGAAGACAATGTGTCGTTATACATTCGTTACAAATTTTTAAAATACAGATTAAGTGTCGGCAATATTAATGTAAAAAAAAATTTATACTCAAAATAAATAAACAAGCAGGTTGATAGCTGAACTAAACCCTGAATGATGGAAACATGATAAAAAACCGCATTCGGGGTTTTTTTAGTATTTAAAGATACCGAAATATTATATCTATTCAATTTAAACGGAAAATCTATTTATAAACGGGAGTACCTTCAATATAGATTAAATTAGATAACTTAAAACGTTAAAGTCTTTCATTAAACTTTCCAAATTCTATGGTTGAGTTTTCCGTATGAAAAAAGCTGATTTATTATTTTTAATAAAAGGCTAAGTTTGCTATTGGTTAAAAATACATATTGTACTAGAAAATTCAATATTAGAGTTAATTTTCTTTATAAAATAGTTCTATCTAACTCATTTGATATTCAATACACCATTTTCTAATTCTTCGAGGCATAGATGTAACCGAGCAGTGATCATTTCTCGATTCCCCATCTGTTGCGTTGTTTTATGAGTGAGATGAGGCTGATGTAGAATGTCGAAGTGCTCATACGCTTCTTGCAATATCCATAGTGTATACTAATCCAGTAATCGTCGAATTTGCGTGGTGCGTTTGTCTCCAACCACGTTAAAGCAATATCCGCTTATAAATCCATCAGCTATGTTATTTAGAATATTACTTTTTTCTTGATACGCTTGATTTATGTATCGTGGAGTATTTGAAAAGGCTGGTAACAAAAATTTGTAACAAAAAACAAAGTAAGCCGCATATTTCAAATCAAAATCCAATCTTGGAAACGGATCAATGATTGCAATGTGTGCATCAGTTAAAATTAGATTTTCTGGTGTTACATCTTGATTGACGAGCGAGATGTTTTGAACCTGAGTTCGTCTATTCTCAATTAAAGCATGAATATGCTGACCGACTTTTTCTTTATCAAAGCAAAGACTAGAGTGAATGAGCGTATTCAAGGCAATTAAGGCACGTTCATTTTCTTCCTGCCATAATGCATCCCTGTTTTTTGAATCGCTACCTCGTAAAGTTTCCCCTTGCCAGTGCAGTTCCCCGAAGCCTGTAATAGAGGTTTCATGGTTGTGTATACGATGAAAAATTTGTCCTAATTTCGTTCCGTAAGAATGGGCTTTATTCTGATCGAATAACAATAAATCTGTTCCACGACCCATGAACGTTTCTACTGTAAATACTGTGTCATCTTCAATAAAATACTGATAAAAGTCAGGACAGACATTTTGGTCACTTGTATTGGCATGTAAATAGTAAGCTTTCGTTGACTCATACTCTGTAGTCAGCTCTTGTTTATCAATCTGTTGCAACTCCCCATAAGCCTCATTCTTTTTTAGTCGGATCACAAGGTCTTGATCCTCTGACCTAGTTACTCTATAAACAGTGTGCCAAGCTCCTTCACCAATCTTTAGTAACTGTTCTTTATGTATGTTCTCGAGATTCCATTTGGTGAAGGTATTGTTTAACGTATCCATTGCCGTTTCATCAAGGTCTTCTTTGATCCGTTTCATGGTCTTCATTTCGCTCCCTAATAAAGTTGTGTCGTAGAAAACCCTCCTGAATTCGGAGAGTGTCTACGGTAAGATGACGAGTGAGACGGTCCGTTCAGTTGCCTGGTCTTCTGTCTCCAGGTGATGATATTTTTCGAGCAGTGTCCGCATGTCCTGTTGAAAATCATTGAAGGTTTCATCCGTCAGTTGCAATTTCGCGATCGAGAACGTCGAATGGTCCTGACCTTGCGTTTGAACGGTCTGTTCGAAGTACGTCTTGTACTGCTGCAAGACATACATGAAGTAGAACGAGACGAAGTTCACTTTTTCATCGTACGTCGCACTGTTCCAGTCTGCTTCGCTGATTTGATAACCGCTCGTGTTCAAGGCATAGATTTTTTCCTCGACTTTTCCGACGCGCTGGACGGCGACGATTTTCAACAACTGATCGTCCATCATCGCATTAACTTGCCGGTACAAAGTAGACTGCGGTACATCCGTTAAACGTTGATTCAGTTGCATGATTGATAAGCCGTCTTCGCGATCAATCAATTCGAGTGCAATCTTAAACCGGACATGATTTTTGAATAAGTTAAAGTTCACGACGTGTTTCACTCCTTCGTTCAATCGATTCTAAAACTATCTTATCATGCTTTTGGAAACATTCTTAAAAATGATAATGTAAAAAGAGGGAAATTGATGTATTCCTTGAATGATTTACATTAGAGTATATTTTAGAAAGGAGCCTTCACATGAAAAATACAAGTTATCGCTACGGTACATATGCCCTCATTACAAGTTTTTTCTTATTCTTCATCATTCAGATGTTCCGAGCGTATATTGAATTATCTCCTGAATTTCTAGGAGAAAACCTTGGAGAGTATGGCTTAACGTATTTTCCAATCAGTGCATTAATCGTTGGATTAGTTTTTTTAAGCCATGGCTGGTGGACTGAAGATGAGAAAAAGCAGCGTGAAAAGCTAGCTGCACAAAATCAGCAAGAATCGAATGAATCGGTGTGACATCATGCCGTTGATACAGAAGACCGACAACGCATTTTCGTTGCCGGTCTTTATCGTTTCATGTGTTCAATTGTTTAAAACGCTTAATCGCGAACGGTCCGATTGGTTCAGTCGTCGATCGTTCCATGATCAATTCACTAAGTACTTTTCCAACTAAGCTACTGAACTTGAACCCGTGACCGGAGAAGCCGGCGGCGATCGCGATGTGCGGATAGTCTGGATGCAAATCGATGATGAAGTCCTCGTCTGGCGTCATCGTATAAAGACACGCTTTGCCGTGAGTTAAAGTATCGATCGAGGGGATGAATGTGTTCGTGAACTGTCGTAAATCAGCCAGATCACCCGTCTCTTGACCGAATGAACGGCATGGTTGATTCGGATCAACGGGAATGCCGCCGTCGTGGCGTCCAATTTTCAGACCGGCTTGAGCGATACTTGGAAAACCGTAATAATAACCGGCGGGTGTATCAAAGGCAAAGGCAGGGAACACCGCGTCGTTAAATACCTCTTCCGCTGCTTCGAACCAGGCGAACGTCTTGCGGACCGGTCGCAGCGGTAAGGAGAGTCCGGTCTGTTCGAGCAATGGACCAGACCAGGCACCGGCTGCGACAATCAACGCTTCAGCTGAATAGGTGTCTGTTCCGACGGTCACGTCAACGCCAGTGGCGTGGGCGGTAAGCGTCGTCACTTTCGCATTCGTCCGGATGTCGACGCCGTTCGCGACAGCAAGATCGCGATACGCTTCAATACAATCCTCGCACTTCAACACACCAGACGTCGGTTCAAAACAACCGATATAATCGTCGGGCATCGTTAAGCCGGACCAGCGGGTTCTAACTTCCTCAGCCGTCAGGACCTCGAGCGGCAAATCGTATTGCGCTGCACTCCTGATGATCGTCTGCATCGAACGGGACGAGCGTTGACCGGCATTCAAGACTCCGGTGTTCAGAAACAAGCTCCGACCGCTGATCTGTTCCAACTCGTACCATAAGCGTTGTGCGGCTAACGCGAGCGGTACGTATGCTTCACCTTCACCATAGGCATGGCGGATGATCCGGGTCTCCCCGTGATGACTTGCTTGATCATGCGGCGGATTGTGGGCGTCTAGTAGTAAGATTTTTTGATTGGTTCGAGAAAGATAGTAACCGGCAGCCATTCCCATGGATCCGGCACCGACGATGATGACATCATATTGGGACATGTGGTTCGACTCCTTCATATGTATATTCATACCAGTATAAAGTGAGAACCAAAACATGACAAATGTGATATCAGATCTCGAAGCGACGGGCTTCTTGTTCTAAGTGTTCCGTTCTTGCGTTTAAATCACCTACGAGCGTATGCAACGTCGTGATCGTCGCAATCATCTGTTCAGACGCAGCGGCGACTTCCTCGTTACTTGCCGTATGCTCTTCCGCGACAGCGGCAATTTCCGTTAAGGCATTGCGAATGAATCGTTCTGCCTGCAAGACGTCTTCCATCTGTTGCGTCATCTGCTGTGTTGCTGACGAGACGTGCGTGACTTGATCCGTCAACCGTTCGAACGTTGTATCCGTATCAAGGACGATCTGCTTACCGGCTGCTGTTGCTTCGACCGTCGTCTTGAAACTGTGTTGCATCTGTTGCGCACTGTCTTCAATCGAGGTGACGATTGTTGCGATTTCACTGACACTACTTGCGACGTGACTTGAGAGATTCTTGACCTCGGTCGCAACGACGGCGAAGCCTTTGCCTTGTTCGCCAGCCCGTGCTGCTTCGATCGCGGCATTGAGGGCAAGTAGATTCGTCTGCTCGGAAATACCGCGGATAATACCGACGAGCGTTTGGATATCCGATGATTGCTGTTTCAGTAGATCAATCTGTTCAGCAGACTGGGTGACATGTTGATGAATGTGGCGCATCTGTTCGACAGAAGCAGACATTTGATTCCGTCCGACTCGTGTCAGTATTGCCATCTGCTCCGTCGTTCCTTGAATTTCGACACCAGACTGATTCGTCGTCTCGATTAATGCTGCGAACTGATTCATCTCGTCATTCAATGAAAGCGTGACTTGCGTCTGACTTTCAGTTCCCGTTGCGATTTCCGACATCGTATGAGCGATTTGCTCAGATCCGTCGAGTACTTCTGATGTACTTTGATCAATCGATTGACTCGTCGTCGAGACGAGAGTGGCTGTCTGTTTGATATCAACGATCATCGTCCGTAGCATCTCGTTCATATCACGAATCGAGATCGCAAGCGCATAGATTTCGTCTCTCGAAGCAATCGTCAAATCGGTCAACGTCTGTTTTGCCTGATCCAGTCGCCCCTCGGCAATCAAGGCAGCGACTTTCTGTAACGTCTCGAGCGGACGTAATTTTCGACCGAGGACGAAGTAGAGCAAGACGAGTGTGATCGTTAACAGCAGGAGCATTAACCCGATGAAAATCGGAGCGTTTTGTTGTAATTGATCCGTCGTAAGCGCATCGACTTCCTTCGCATCGATGTCTGTTCCAAGAATACCGATGACTTGACCGGACGCATCTTTTAACGGAACGTAGATACTCATGTACTGTCCATACACAGGATCATTAATGATGTCCGTCGCATGTGTGTCACCTTTTAAAACATCTTTCATATCCGCGACTTTTGCACCGCTTGCTGGCGTATCAATTTTAGCCGCATCTTTTTTTGGGAGACCGTCAATCAGCAAACGGACCTTATTTTGGTCGATGCGTGCTGTGTATGCATACAGGAGTCCGTTTTGCTTACGTAATGTATCGAGTTCGTTTCGTAACGTTTCATATTGCTCAGACGCGATAGGCGATTGTAGAAATTCGCTGTAAGCTGCCGTGTCGAATGTCTTGCTGATGCGTAAAGCATCCTTTTCAGCGGTCGCTTTAAGTGTAGAAACCGCAGTTTGCTTCGTATTGAAGTATAAGGCCAGACTACTAAAAACAAAAAAGGCAATCAAAATTAAACTAATCATTACTAAAAGGCGTGTTCGGATGGAATGGTTCTTGGTTGTGGTCTTCACGTATAACTAGTCCTCTCAACTTATATTTTCTATCTATAATTCATTTATCGGTTGGTAAAATACATATTAAACAGGACCTTTTAACGATTTTTTTATGCCACCGCTGGAAGACAAACTATTTCTTCTAAAAAAAGGATTTATCAAGAATGATTCAGGGCAAATAGTAGATAAAAAAATACAAATTGAGGGAAGAGGGATCGAGATGGAAAGTGAAGTCGATCATCGAATCAAAGCAAGACATGTATATGAAAATGAATTACGAAGACACGCAGTCAGTACAAAAAAAGCGAGCTTTCGTCTGATGACATGTCTACGTTGTCAATCAAAAATCCTGTTAAAGCAGGGACATCAGGACAGCCATCAATGTGACACGAACTAAAAAATCCCATTCTTAAGAGCGGGATTAAATAAAGTGTTAGATAGAACAGGCAACAGTTAGAATGACAAAAACAATCATGAGCACTTGTTTTTCGGTCGTTCACGTTAGGATTTCATAGGCAACACATAGCGTAATAATAATTGTTGGATACAGGCAAGTAGCGTTCCGATTGTCAACGGAGCAAGAATCAAACCCATTCCGATGATAATCAGACCAGGTGCGTCGTCAATCTGACCAATATAGAAAAAGACGGGAAAGAGACATGCCGTTAAAATGGCGACGATATAAAAAGACAATTTCATCGATTGAATGGAAGCTGTGATGAGCGGAAAAGCCGGAGGAGTCATCGACATATATCGAAGGATTCGGAGCGCATGGAATAAAATCAAAAGAGTTGGGATGAAGATAAGGTATGCGGTCAATAGAACACTGTAGCCAGGTCGCTCGAGTAACAAGTTTTTCGTGATACCATGCCAGACAAGTGGGATACCAAGTCCAGCTAAACCGAACAGACTGAAGATGATACCGAAGACGATAAAACGTAAAAACCGGATTTGCCAGACGAAATGATTCACGATATCAACTCCTTTCGAGGCAACAAACGTTTCTTTTAGTATACTGCATTCCCCGATAGGCTAGTAAAAAATTCAAGTGAAAAGACAACCGTACGCCAAAACAATCTCATGAAGATGAAATAGATTAAGGAAATGGAGGTCACGTGATGAAACGAGAGCAACATGTCACGCCGCATCCCAAAGGTGGCTATCAAGTGAAAGCTGCCGGTGCGACTCGAGCAACCAAACGATTCGCTACACAGAAAGAAGCGATTGCAGAAGGGCGTCGCATTGCGAAAAGTCAGAAGACAGAGCTCGTCATTCATAACAAAGAAGGGCAGATTCGCGAAAAAGATTCCTACGGACACGATCCATTTCCACCACGAGGTTGAGCCATCATATAAGACACGTTCTGAGCATGAGAGCGTGTCTTTTTAATGATTCTCATGTCAAAAGTTTTTGATATGAGAATGGAAGTTCATCACAGTAGAGATTTAAAAAGAATTTGACCCGTTGTGGAGGAATGAACGTGAGAAACCACATCAAGGAACTGCGTCTAGCGGCAAAATTATCGCAACAAGAACTGGCTGACCGCTGTCAGGTCAGTCGGCAGACAATCAATGCGATTGAAAACAACAAGTATGATCCGACTTTACAGAATGTACGAGCGAGAAAGCCCACTCCTTTAGAAGTGGGATGATAGCGAGTTCGGGGACGGGATGTCTTCAGACACCGCATGTCGCCGACTGTTCTTCCTGATGAAATACATTTATAGTAAATCTATAATGGAGTTGATTATTATGATGAAGGAGGTGTCAAAGATGAGTCAAGTCGTCACGGTAGAAGTTCGAATCTATGCCACGCGTCGTCAGGATGCCATCCTAAAAAGGATGGGCAAGACCTATATCCAGACCGCCAACCGAGTCGTGGCGAACATGGTCGCCTCCGAGGACGGGAAGAGGTGGTCGAGCAAGGACATCGACACCCCCCTTCCGAGCGCCGTGAAGAACCAACTCGCAGGAGATGCCGTCGGCATCTACAAGAAGGCGAGGAAAGAGGATTTCAAACGCATTCCTGTCCTCAAAAAGCCGGTCTGCGTCTGGAACAATCAGAACTATTCCTTCGACTTCGAGAGCATCTCCTTCCCCGTTTGGATGGACGGGAAGTCCGTGAAGATGCGATTCCGTGCTACCATGGTTGACAAGGACAATCGGAATACCCGACTCCTTGCCAACAAACTCGGGACGCTCAGGGTCACGAAGAAGGGAAGGAAGTGGATCGCTCAGATTTCCGTCCATGTACCGACCGTCCCTCGGACGGGGGTGCGGGTGATGGGGGTTGACCTCGGACTGAAAGTGCCGGCGGTCGCCGTCACCGATGACGACACGACCCGTTTCTTCGGGAACGGTCGTAAGAACAAGTATATGAAACGCAAGTTCCGTGCGGAACGGAAGGCACTCGGCAAAAAGAAGAAGCCGAAGGCTATCAAACGACGCAATCAGAATGAACAGCGGTGGATGCGGGACAAGGACCACAAGGTCAGCCGAGCCATCGTCGATTTTGCAAGACAGAAGAAAATCTCTGTCATTCGCCTCGAACTCTTGGCGAACATCCGACAGACGGCAAGAACAAGCCGTAAAAACAACCAGAACCTCCACTCATGGTCGTTCTATCGTCTCGCGTCCTTCATCGAATACAAAGCCGCCTTGTCGGGCATCAAGGTTGAGTATGTGAACCCCGCCTACACGAGTCAGACCTGCCCATCCTGTTCCGTCAGGAACAAGGTGAGGGATAGGGTCTATACGTGTGCCTGTGGGTTTAAAGGACATCGGGACGCCGTCGGTGCGATGAACATTCGATACGCACCTGTGATGGATGGTAACAGTCCATCAGCCTGAGAACCTATACGGTCTGTCTCAGGAGGGGTGATGGCACACCCCTACCTCAAGGCTCGGACGAAGCAGAAATGGATTGAGTCCGCCAAGCACTTGAGAATCCCACCCTCACCAAAGGTGTGGGCTTGCGGCTTTAGCCGTGGGAGTGTCAAAATTAGCGTTTAATATCGCCAAAGTCTTGCAGACACAAGTCGATCATCTGTTCATTTCAGAACAGGAGGAATGGGATGTCTAAGAAAAAAACGGGTTTATTTTTAGTAACGCTCGTGATAGTGGCGAGTCTTACCATCATTAGTATGATCATCGAAAACAATGTAACGTTCTTCTCGATTGTTCAATTGGCGATTCTATTGATCATGTTCTTCTCGTATTTTACGTGGGCACGATCAGGAGAAGACGAGCGTCCTGTGCCAGAAGATGAGCTCGGCAAAAAGATTACGACGGAAAGCGGCCTCGTTAGCTACAAAATCCTGATTGTCCTGATTTTTGGATTCATCTGTCTCGATTACTTTTTACGTGAATCAGCGAATCTGTTATTGATCGTTTTGTTCGCGATTGCTTTAGTTACACTACCAATCATTGAGTTTATGAAAGCACGTTCCTATCGATGAAGTGGTTTGGAACGGAAAGGAGTAAAGCATGGAAGAACAACAATAATGATGTCACTACTGATGGTACATCTACTATATTATATGGAATGTGCCTGCTGCATCATGCACGAAAAGCGATTGAGCTTGCTCCACTAGATGTTGCTTATTATGAATTTATCTTGTTTTTTTGAGGGCAATCCTCATGTCTATCTGTTTAAAGAAGAAATAACTGATACCCACAAACGAATCAAAGAATTGCATAAATGATGAAAAAAATACCTAGATGAGATGACTAATAATCTCTTCTAGGTATTTTTTTATTATTTTGTCAGTACAGGTGAAATCAATGTAGTAACTGTACTGTTTCCTTCTGCAGTTACACGAAGATTCGCCACACCCGTGACATCAATATCAAAGTCTATTTCATCCGCGCCATATACAACATCATAGCGACCGAGTTCTTTTCCGTTATTGTCGGAGAATACAAGTGTCATTTCATCTTCTGGACTCGCATAGTTCAAGTCACTCGAACTTTTTGTCAAAGCTTGTTCAGTCAAAAGGGACAGTTGACCAGATAATTTTTTATATTTTCGATCAAGACTAAAAGTAGCATATTCATCATTGAAGAACCCTGATAAGATTACGTTTTGATTATTTAGTTTACCATTCGCTAAAATGGATTGATTTTTTTCAATCGATTCAAACGATGAAGAGGCGATATGGATCGATGAAAGTGATGTACCTGAAAGTGGTGTTCCGACTTCATAAGCGGTGGAAGTCTCGATTAGAGGTAATCCTGAAAGGTCTGCTAACAATTGTAATGGTACGTATGGCGTTTTACCAAGCATCAACAAACTTTCTGTATTTTTGTACTTACCAGTTACGACTGCTCCGTCTGTGACAAGTGATTTTGAAGATGCGAGAAGGCGATACCCAGTCGAAAGCTCTTTGATCTTCTTTTTGTTCCCTTCGTTCTCGATTTGAAGATTCTTGTACTTAGTATCAAGTGATTTATAAGACTTTGAGAGGCTCGTGTGCTGTCCTTGTAACGTCTTATAGGCGTTTTCCGACTTCTTTGTTTTTTTCTTTTCGTCGGCTAGTTGTTTTTGGAGTGCTGCTTTTTCCTTTTTCAGTTTAGCCACTTCTTTTGAAGTTGAACTTGCTTCAACGATTGATGTCTGCATGACACCGAATGCTAATGATGATACAAGACCTGCTGCGATCCATTTCTTCAAGATGGTTCCCCCTTAAATGACAAAAATGATTTCTTACACCTAACAGTATATTCCAATATCATCTTTTTAGATTTCAATCATTTTGAAATGAAGGGAATGTTTTTATAGATTAAATTTGAAACCAATCACTTCGCAATATCGAGTACATATACAAATCATCGAATTGTCCACGCGTTTTCTCATATTGACGAAGCAACCCTTCACGTTGGAATCCGAGCCGTTCAAGCAATCGTTGCGAAGCGGTGTTTGCTGGTAGGACAAGTGCTTCGATCCGGTTGAGCGAAAGTTCTGTAAAGCCATATTCGATGACCGCAAGCGCTGCTTCCTTCGCGATGCCTTGTCCCTGATAGGCAGGGCTCAACTCAAACCCAAGTTCTGCCCGCTGATGGCGTTCCGCTTGATTCAAGAAACCGCAACTGCCGATGATGACATCGTCTTCTTGTATTGCGATCCCGAACCGGATACCCGTTCCATCGCGACGAATCGAGGCATACCAGTCAATCTCTTCAAGCGCGTCTGCTTCTGATTGAAAGGCGGCGAGTCCCATCTGTTTGACGACGTGTTCGTCTGATAAATAGGCTAGGACACTCGTAGCATCTTCGGGTAACACTTCGCGTAAGACGAGACGATCCGTTTTAAGCGTTGGGAAAGTATGTAACATTCAAAAAACTCCTTTGCAAGAAAATGTAAAAAGTTATTGTGCAGTGTTTAAGGCATATGGTAAGATTCTCCACAACAAGAGCATATCATTTCGTTGACGAGAAAAAGTAATGATTGTCCCTCTGCCTTACAGAAAACCGGGATTGCTGAGAACCGGTAGCCAGATCAATCATGAAGATCCTCTCTGAGAAGTCACGCTGAACCATTCAGTAAGCGTGACCGGGTGTCCACCGTTACATGGAATGCGCATGATAGTGTGCAACTAAGTGCTGTCGAGAACAAGCATTCTCGACGGAATATGGGTGGTATCGCGGTGAAGTCCGTCCCTGTCAAAGGGGGCGGACTTTTTTGTATTCTCTTAGTTACCGATTAAAGGAGCGAACAAGAGATGACGTCACAAAACCAAGCAGAAACCGTACAACAACGGGAGGACCGTATCCGAAACAGATGGAAACAAGACCAGGTCTTCGCACGATCGATTGAGCAACGTACGGAAGCAGAATTTGTATTCTATGAAGGTCCACCGACTGCGAACGGTTTACCACACGTCGGCCATGCACTCGGACGAACTGTCAAGGATACCGTCGCCCGCTATAAGACGATGCAAGGCTTCCGGGTCGAGCGAAAAGCCGGCTGGGATACGCATGGGCTACCGGTCGAACTCGGTGTCGAGAAACAACTCGGCATCTCCGGCAAACAGGCGATCGAAGACTATGGTGTTGAAGCATTCATCGCACGCTGTAAGGAAAGTGTCTTCTCTTACGAAACGCAGTGGCGTTCCTTCACGGAAAAACTCGGTTACTGGGTCGACATGGATGAGCCTTACGTGACGATGGAGGATGATTATATCGAGAGCGTCTGGCATATCCTCGGAACGATCCATGACAAAGGTTGGTTAACGAAAGGACACCGCGTGTCACCGTATTGTCCGAGTTGTCAGACGTCCCTCAGTTCCCATGAAGTCGCGCAAGGCTATCAGGACGTGACGGACTTATCGGCGACGGTCAAACTCCCGGTCGTCGGCATGGGGCAGACGTTTCTGCTTGCGTGGACGACGACACCTTGGACGTTACCGGCAAACGTCGCGGTGGCGGTTCATCCGGAATTGACGTACGTCACGGTAGCGTTTGAAGGAGAGCGATTCATTGTCGCAAAAGCGTTAGTCGCTGAACTGTTCTCAGAATCCGTCGAGGTCGTATCCGAACAGCTTGGTGCGGAACTCGTCGGCTTGCGTTATGAACCACCGTTTGATTTCGTGACGCCAGAGAACGGTCACACGGTCGTCGGGGCGTCCTTCGTCCAAGCGACGAGCGGAACCGGACTTGTCCACCTTGCTCCAGCGTACGGGGAAGAAGATTACCGGGTCGTCCGGGAAAACGGTCTGTCATTCGTTAATGTCGTCGATGCTGCTGGGTGTTACACGGACGCCGTTCCACCACTCGTTGGTCGATTCGTCAAGGAGTCAGACGTTGCAATCATCCAGCTGCTCGCTGAACGGGGACGCTTGTTTGCGAAAAAACGCTATACGCACAGCTATCCGCATTGTTGGCGATGTGACTCGCCACTGCTCTATTACGCACAAGACAACTGGTTCATTGAGACGACAGCCGTCAAGGAACAACTCCTTGCGAACAATGCGTCTGTGACATGGTATCCCGACCACGTCAAGGAAGGGCGGTTCGGGAAGTTCCTTGAGCAACTCGTCGACTGGAACATCAGTCGTAATCGCTACTGGGGCACACCACTGAACGTCTGGGAGTGTGAAGCGTGTGACACGACGTTCGTTCCAAAAAACAAGGCTGACCTGTTACGCCGGACGACGACATCGACGGAATCTGTCGAGTTGCATAAACCATACGTCGATGCGTTATCGGTCTCGTGTCCGACGTGTCAGGGAAAGATGCACCGGACACCAGAAGTGATCGATGTCTGGTTTGATAGCGGAGCGATGCCGTTCGCACAGCAGCATTACCCGTCACGGACGCAGACACTTAACCGGTATCCAGCCGATGTCGTCATCGAAGGCATCGATCAGACGAGGGGCTGGTTCTACAGCTTGCAAGCGATCTCGACACTCTTCACGGGACAGCCTGCCTATAAGCGTGTCCTCGCACTCGGTCACGTCCTCGATGAGAACGGACAAAAGATGTCGAAGAGTCGTGGTAATGCCCTCGATCCGGTGGCATTGATCGAGACATATGGTGCTGATAGCTTGCGCTGGGCACTACTCGTCGACAGCAGTCCGTGGAGTGCGAAACGGTTTGCTGAGCGGATCGTCCAAGAAGCAAAATCAAAACTAGTCGATACGCTGGATCATGCCGTCCAGTTCTATCTGACGTATGCCGAACTGGACGGATTTGATGGCTCACGTCCGCAAAAACGGACGCGTCTCGACGAATGGTTGCTCTCGCGAGTCCATCAGACGACGCAAGACGTGACGGTTGCGATGGACGACTATCAACTGACTCAAGCAGCGCGGAGTCTTGCGCAACTCGTCGATGAGATCAGTAACTGGTACATCCGCCGTTCTCGGGAACGTTTCTGGCAAGCTGACTGGTCGGAAGAGAAACAAGCCGCGTACACGACGCTCCACTTCGCACTTTCGACGACGGCACGACTACTCGCTCCGTTCACGCCGTACCTTGCTGATGATGTCTATCAGCGATTAACAGGAATGAGCGTACATGTAGCGGATTATCCGGTTGCCGATCAATCGATGCTCCGACCTGATCTGGAATACGAAATGGCACAGGTTGTCTCTGTCGTCGAGTTAGGACGACAAGTACGTAATACGCACGCCTTAAAAGTAAAACAACCGCTTGCTAGCTTAAGCGTCCAATCGAGCGAAACCTTTTCGTGGGCGGACTATACGGCAATCATCCAAGAGGAACTGAATGTAAAAGACGTCCAAATCGTCCCGACGACGCAAGCGACGACACAGTTCCGTCTTAAACTGAACTTCCGCGTAGCCGGAGCGAAATTCGCACAGCAAGCGAACGCGATCCACCAATGGCTACAACAATTGTCTGCACCGGAGACTTCCGACTTGCTCGAGACCGGAAGATTGATCTATCAGACCGCATCAGGCGATGAAGTCGAAGTGCGTCAAGCGGACGTCATCGTCGAACCAATCGTCAAGACGGGCTTTGCTGCTACGACGAATGGTGGACTCACCGTGACGCTCGATACGCGGATCACGGAAGCACTGGAGCAGGAACGCTGGATGCGGGAGCTCGTCCGCTATATCCAATCTGAACGAAAGGCACAAGCGTTATCGCGGGACGCCCGAATCGATCTCGTCTTGTCGGTCGATGCGACGTTCCAACCGATCGTCGAGACGTTTGAGCCTTTGTTATTCAAACACCTTGCCTTATCCTCCGTGCGAACTGAACCGCTACAGGGAGCAGGGGATGTTCAGCTAGGCGGACACGATGTCGGTATCTCGTTCACACCAACGAAAGAATATTGTTAAGGAGAAGAGCATGATTGCATTAGAAGCATTAAAAGGTCGACTCGTCGACGGTTTGTTAGAGGTCCAAAAAGAAGAAGGATATGTTGTCCGAGAACGTTTCATCTTTAACCGAGGAGCAACGGACGAACAGCTCGCGCTGTTACCTGACTGGACGGCAGACGACTATCAGGCGTTCTTGCGTCAACATAACGGGGCGAAGCTGTTTCAGCACGAAACGTTATCCTACAACGATGGATTCGAACTCTTTTCGATCGAGGATTGCCTGACGTATAGCGAGATGTGGGAATGTCCCGAAAACTTCTTAGCGATCGGTGCAGGACCAGACGGGGAGTGGATCGTCTACGAGATGAATCGCCCGGCAGGAAATCGGATCTGGAGTGGAGAATTTCTTAATTTCGAGGAATGGGAAGAAGACGCAATGCCGTTTGGCTTCGAGCGATGGCTCGACTACTTGATCGTCGCGCAAGGCACGCTATTTTGGGAATGGTTCCGGTAAGAGAGGAAGAGGTTCAGTGGATATTCAATTAAAGGTAGCGTCTCTTACAGACGCTCCGAAGCTTCACACGCTTCAACTCGAGGCGTTTTCAGAGACGCTCGAGCGGTATCAGGATTTTGCAACGAATCCGGCGAACGAATCGATCGATCGTGTCATTCACCGGATCACGCATCCAAGTAGTACGTTTCATCAAATCATCGTCGACGATGTCGTCGTCGGCGGGATTTGTGTCGTTGCGAAAGCACCGAGTCGATACGCGATCAGTCCGATGTTCTTAGATCCAGCCCGTCAAGGTGAAGGGATCGCCCAACGCGCATTACAGCTCGTTGAAGCAGCTTATCCGACTGCAACGATATGGGAACTGCGGACGATTCGCGAAGAGACACGTAACTGTTATTTCTATGAGAAGATGGGCTATCGATTGACCGGTGTCAGTCAACCGCTCAATGAACGGGCGACACTCGTTTCTTATCAAAAATTGGTTTCGGCATGAGCGGGTTTTGTCGGAAGGAAGAACCACCACAGATTCGTCAAAAAAGCGGCAAGAACGGCAAAATTAAACAGATAAAGGCAAAAGAAGAAGACGAACTCGCCGATGTCCTCAAGGTTAGCTAACGGATTATCGACCAGGTATGATTCGTGACTAACGCCGAAGATGAACAAAGGAAAGAAGACATTGAAGTATCGTTTCCAAAAGAATGACGCACGACCTGTTTGAGACATAAGAGCACCTCCTGAAGGAATGGCACGCTTCTTCCAGTCAGAAGAAGCGTGTGTTCGTTTACGATAAAGAGGGTGTACCGACGACTTCGACGTGACGCGTGACCGTATCAAACAGACGTGTCCGGGTATCGTTATGAGACAACAGCAACGGTTCACCGGTCTCGTCATAGATGAAGGCAATCGGAATCGAAAAACCACAGTTGCGGTACGAACCATCGGCATGACTCGTTCCGATCATGAGTGCTCGTTGCGCCTGACTGATGATACGCGCTTCACCGGACCACTCAACGTACTGTTCCTCGCTGAACATGCCGACGCCAATCGGGTTAAAGATGAGATCAAGTCCGGATTCCTCGCGTAGTCCGTCTTTTCCTAAGAAGATTTCACGGCAGAGGACGTATCCATAGCGGAACGACCCGTCGTTTGCTGTTGATGGTGTATAAAGCGGTCCAGCTTCTGGTGTTTTTGCGCGATCAAGAAGAATTGTACCAGTCGCATCAATAATGACGGCGCGATCGAGATTCGTCGTATCTTTGTAACCTAGGACAACGGCTGTCCTGAATTGTTTGGCAAGATGTTGTACGCGATCGAGTTCTGCGATCGTGCAGTATCCTTCCGGATAGACGATCAGATCGACTTCAGGATAAGCGGCAATCTCGCGTTCGAATTGTGCGAGCCCGGTCTCGCGTTTCGGTTGAGCGATTAGTAATTTCATCTAAACATCCTCTCAGGTATAAAAATATCTGAAAAATCAGACTTTTATATCGTCATGATTTTACCATTAGTGGTAAAATAAAGCACATCACTTTTTGATAAATTTTACTGCAAATGAAGGAAGGTCATCAGCTTGAACATTTCAAAAACCATTCTTGTGACACGCCATCTACCGGCGATGAAGGCTTTTTACATAAACCAGATCGGATTTCCGCTCGTCTCGGAAACGAATGAGTCGTTTACGATGCAAATCGGTACCGATCAGCTGACATATCAACAGACGGACGATGTTGATACGCAGTACCATATGGCGTTCAACATTCCGGAAAACGTCTTCCAACAAGGTAAAGCGTGGCTCGTAGAGCGGACACCACTCTTGATCGAAGACGGACAGGATGAGATTTATTTTGACTTCACTGATTCGCATTCCTGCTATTTTTATGATCCAGATGAAAATGTCTTGGAGCTGATTGCACGGCATCAAATCAATCCCTCTAAAGCGGAACTGACGTTTGATGTATCCGACATTCTCGGAATCGGTGAGATGAGTCTGACGGTAAAAGACGTGCTTGAAGTGGGTGAGCAGTTAGCAGAAATCGGCGTTGTCGAGCGACGGGAACGTCCGCTCAATGGCGCGTCACTCAACTTCCTCGGACCGGTCGCGGATGGAACGCATATCTTGCTCGTCCCAGAAGGTCGGACATGGTTGTTCTCACCGAAGAAGGCGAAGGTCAGTCCGATCGAGATGGAACTCGACGGCAGACATCGGGTCCGGCTTGATGCAGCGGGCGTATGGCATCAAAGTACCGTTTCTTCATAATTCATTATTCTAAAAAGTGAGGGAAGTAAGATGAACAAAGCGGTGAATGCGAGTATCGCGTTCGGATTATTATTGTTCGTATGTGGTTTCTTTTTTCTGTTTGGCTATTTGACCCGCTCGATGCCGATTCAGCAAGGCGGTGACCCGGTCATCTTACCGGTCGCAGCACTCCTCGTTCTCCTACCATTCGTGATCCGTGAAGGCATGCGCGTTTTGACGTATGTCTCGCTGACACGTCGACAGGTCGGCGTACTCATCTTATTTGCAATCAGTGGAATCATACTAAGTAGTTGGATTGAGGTGCAGCAGAATGTTGCCGTAATCGATTTCCGTTCTCTCTTTACGATTCATATGTTCGTACTGTTCGTTTCGGGCATCATCTTGTTGTGTCTCCTATTGACGGGGCTCAAACGGATGCGCGTCCGAACGAGAGTGATTTAAATGGAAAAGGACTGAATGACATGGGATACATTACAGAATTACGAAAACTCGTCGGCACACGACCGCTCGTCATGGCAGGAGCGTGTGTCATCGTCGTCAACGATAAACAAGAAGTCTTATTACAACTTCGGCAAGATAACGGTTGCTGGGGACTCGCTGGTGGAGCGCTTGAGATCGGGGAGACGCTCGTAGAGACAGCAAAACGAGAATTAAGGGAAGAAACCGGTCTTGAAGCAGAACAGCTCGAATTATTAAACGTCTATTCGGGTGATGCGTTTTACTATAAGTATCCGCACGGGGATGAAGTCTATAATGTGATCACGGCATTTCTGTGTACGGCGTATACGGGTGAAATCGTTCTGGATCCGTCAGAAGTCGCAGAATTACGCTTTTTCGCTATCGATCAGCTACCAGAAAACCTCAATCCACCGGAACGACCGATTTTGATGGAGTATGGTCAAAAGCAACGAACAGCGCATCACGTCTCCATTTGAAGCAAAGGGTAAAGTAAAAGTCTTGAATGAACTGTTCATTCAAGATTTTTTGTTGCACTGGGACGCGTTTCAGCCTGTAGCATCAAGAGGACACGAAAAGGGGGAAACGCGATGCGATGCTTTGCGATTGATTTAGATGGAACATTATTGAATAAGGAACACGGGATCTCAGAGACGAATCGGACAGCGATCAAGAGACGCCAAGCTCAAGGAGATATCGTCATCATCGTCACCGGGCGAGCTGCCTTTGATGCGCGACGGATTTTAGCGCAACATGGACTGGATTGTCTGGTCATTGGTGCAAACAGGGCAGAGGTCGAAGTGGGGCAGGATAGACGGTATTTTTTGAACCGTTCCAGCAGTCGAACGATTTGGGAGATCGTACGATCTACAAACGTATTCATACATATTTATCTACAAGACAAAATCCTGTTACCGCAGTTTTCGCTTGCTACCCTTCAAGGCGGAGATTTTGCGTTTCAAGAAGCGATTCAGGCTCAATTAACGCAATACGGTGTTGAGACAGTCGACGAAATCGCAATCGATCAACTGGACGTCATCAAATTCATGTTCGTCTCACCTGACAGATGGCAACTCGAACATCTCGAACAACAACTTCTTCAGTTGCAAATCTGTTCCGTGACACGTTCAGGTACCTATAACCTAGAAGTCATGGCAAACGGCGTGACGAAGGGGACCGCCATTCAAGACATTGCGCGAGCGTACGAGACGGCACTCGAGAACTTTGTTGCGATCGGTGACAATCAAAACGATGTACCGATGTTCGAAGTGGCGGGAACATCGATTGCCATGGGAAACGCTGAAGCGTCTATCAAAAGCAGAGCGACATATCTCACCAGTGAACATGACGAGGATGGTATAGCGGAGGCATTAAACGGCTTAGAAAGATGGGAACAAAATAAGGAGGAACAGCATGGCGAACATCTCGGACATCGCTAAACAAGTGGGCGTCTCGAAGTCGACGGTATCCCGTGTCTTAAACGGTCATAAGCATGTATCAAAAGAAAAGCGACGGACAATCTTAGACGTAATGGAACGACTGGAATATAGTCCGAATGGAAATGCAATCAACCTCTCACGCGGTAAGACGAATACGATTGGTGTCCTTGTGCCGCGTGTCGGTCATCCGTTTTTTCACCAATTAATCGAGGGGATCGGTCAAGTGTGCATGGAACAAAATCACACACTGCTTGTCATCCAGACGGGACACGATCCAATAAAAGAAGAAGCGAGTATGCAACACCTTCGCGATAAGCGGATTGACGGATTGATCATTGGCGCCATCAGTCAGCCGCAGTTACTTGAAACGATGCGGACGCTTGGACCAGTCGTTGCCTGCGAAGACCATCAGGATATCGTGCCGTCGGTTTCTTTTAATCATGGAAAAGCGATGACGATGTTGATGTAACATGTTGAAGAACGAGGAGCAAAAACAGTCGGTCTCTGTCTTGGAAATCCAGATAGCGGAGTTGGAAGAATCAGACGGAAAACATTCGATCAATATCTTAAGACGTATACGCTCCGTCATAGCGATCAGTGGTACGCTGATTGGTGCTATTCTTTCGAAGACAGACAAGCACTAGCAAGTCAGTTTCTAACGATAAACTTACCAGATGCCATCATCTTCGGCAATGACGAAGTCGCAGCAGGTCTCATCCATCAATTTCGACAAAGCGGGATTCGAGTACCAAAGGATATCGCGATTACGGGATTTGATGACGTACGAATTTCCAGAGCGCTTGAAATAACAACGATCCGACAACCGGTTGTAATGCTTGGCAGACTGGCAGCAGAACAATTATTGGATCAAAAAGAATTAGATAATCAAAAGAAAATAATATTGGAAATGGAACTAATGATTCGACAATCAACATAAAATAAATTATGGATAGTTTTTTTATATATGGAATAATGATACATGTAATACCATTATATTGGGGGTGAGGATGTTGATTACAGCGCTTAAAATCAGAAGGAGATTTGTTTTCATCACAATTATTTCTTTATTCATGGCTTTAACCGTTTCATGGGCTTTCGCTAGTAATTTTGTTGATATCATGACGATGGACTACAATGCAAAAGATTTGGTTGGTACAAAAAGTGAAATTCGATCAACCTTTTTGATGTCCATTGCGACATGGGAACGGTTTGTCGACTCATCGATGTTCTATCTAATTAATTTCCTACCAGCATTTTTTGTTTTAGTCACATTAGGATTATATGCTGAAAAAAGAAGTACATATGCAATGGGTCGCCATCGCTATTCATCATTTAAGAAGACGATCTATCGAGATGTTATTCAATATGTTCTTCTCTCTACTGCGACGGTAACAGGAGTATTCATTATTTATTATTCGATTGGTGCTGTCTTCGTTTATCGGGGACTAAACGATATTGGAGGCTTTGCCTCTGCGTTACCAGTAAATTTTTATGCTAATCATCCCTACCTATTCTTCCTCTTCATGGCCTCAACCATTTATCTCTCACTTGCTTTTGTTTTTAGTTTATTATCTGCAGCGCTCGTCTTGATTTTCGACCGGGAATACAAGGTGATTCTAGCGGTATTAGCAATTTACTTTATTTACGGAAAAATTGGCTTTTTGACGGGGAGCTCATGGCTGACTATATTTTCTAGTTTTGTTGCTTATAATACGAATCGCTCAACGGTTGAGACATTTTATCCTCTTCTTGGTCTATTGATTATTGCAATTAGTTTGTTGATTTATGGTGTGAATAAGACAGTTCGTCAATATGAAGAATAGGAAGATAACGACATGACTAACAGATATACTTCTAAACAAATGATGGTTGTTAGTATGTTAGCAATCATCATCAGCTATTTGAATTACAAACAAGGATTCAAAGCGATACAAGTTTTTTCGTCTGACCGCCAAATCGATTTAGGCTATCTTGAGATATTTGATCGCATATTCATTAATCTTAATTTTAGTCAATTAGAGTACATGGAAGGGAATTCTCCTTTCCATTACATTGGTCCATTCTTATTTTTTCTATGCGTCATTTTTGTAGGGAGCTATCCTTTTTTAGCATTAAAAAAAACGTACTTTCAATTTATTTATGTACGTTCAAATCATAAGTTGAAAGCACTCCTCTATATGCTGCAAGGCTTTTTATCTCGAATCACGGTTTTTGTGATCGTTTACGCGATTAGTATGTTAGGGTGGTTATTTCAAAATGATCTCTCAGCAATCACAAGTAATAAAGAAATTTTAATGAAGATTACCTTTTTCTCAGTAGCAGCTATTTTTATATCTAGCGCATTTACCATCCTCCTTTTATTTTTTTATATAAAATGGGATGAAATTATTGCGATAGTAGGTGTACTATTTGTACTTTTTGCTGTATTCGTCATAAATGTATCTTTCCCAAATTCAAGCATCGTCTTTATTGGTCACGATCACTATTTCAGCGCAGGTATGCTCACTGGATTAGCATTACTTGTTTTATCGTTCATAGCTGTTTATAAAACAAAATACAAAATAGAGTAGGTGCCTCGGATGATTCAAATTCAAAACGTAAATAAGTCGATTAAAAATACTCAGATTTTAAAAGATATCAGCATATCGATCGAAGAACAATCGTGCGTTGGTTTTGTTGGACATAACGGGTCTGGTAAAACGATGTTATTGAAAGCAATTTGTGGATTTACGAATATCAATAGTGGAAAAATCACAGTAAAGGATTCTCCCATTGAATTTGGAAATAAGTACATCAAAGATGCTGGAATCATCATTGAACACCCGCCATTCATCCACTACATATCTGCTTGGGATAACTTAAAGGTCTTGGCAAACATCAATAATAAGATTGATGATGAAACGATTCTACGAACGCTTGAAAAGGTTGGATTATTGCAGGATAAAGATAAAAAAGTGAAAAGCTTCTCGTTAGGTATGAAGCAAAAATTGCGGATCGCTCAAGCAATCATGGAAAACCCAAAAATTTTAGTGCTAGATGAACCATTTAATGGATTGGATCGTGATTCAGTTCAAAATGTGCAGAAGATTCTTCTTGAGTTCAAAAAAACTGGCACAACGATCCTGTTGACGAGTCATGATGAACGTCACATCGAGGCGTTATGCGATATCGTATATCAAATGGAAGGAGGCGAATTAATTGCGTAACGTAAAACTTCTGTTTTTATGTGGTTTTCTTCTAATCGCAGGTTGTACGCCTTACGGTATTACAGGTTCTCCGGAAAAAGATGCACCAAAATCGCAAGAAACAGCTGCAGAAAAAAAAGCAATGGAAACACCAGATCATTTTTCAGTCACTCTTCAAGCATTTGAGAACGAGATAGCACAATATGCATTTTTTAAAGAGTTTGAACCGATACAAAACGGCTTGAAACAAAGTGATGGTCCAGTTCAGTTTGAATATAAATCAAAAGACTTAAAAAATGAGGACTCTCTTCAAAATATTTATTTGACGATTAATGTAGACGGTGAAGAGTTTAGTACTGCTTCACAACAAACCCTCCAATCATTAGAGATGATCTGTGATGGTTTGAACCAAAACGTTGATCTTGTTACGGTCATTAAACGAATTAAGGCGAATGAAACCAGTTTATATGAGAATGAACAATTATCGATAGAATTAATGAATTTCAAAAATGATGTTCAAATCATCATCAGTCCAAAAGTATAAAAATTGAAAGTCCTCACTATGCCTGTTCCTGATCGGAGCAGGTATTTTTAAAAGGAGTTCAATCAATGACGAGAGAAAAACAACATGGATCTACTGCTACCGTAATGACGGTATCTGACGAACGAGTCCGCAAGTATTTTAAAGCATCGATTGAAAAGCAACGAATCGTTCAGGAGTTTCGCATGCTTGAAGAACTAGAGCGGACGGTCATCCCGACGCCAAACGTTTATGCTGTTGAATTAGAAGATTTGCCGTTCATTGAGATGCAGCGAATCGACGGCAGCGTATTGTTGGAATTGTTTGATCCCTCCCGCTTAACGGATTTTCTGAACGCCTTCGCGACATTACATCAACGTATTCATCAGCATCAATCGCTTGCAGCACCTGGATGGCACGATGTCACCTATCAAAAATTGCGTCATCTATCACCTGAATAACGTTTGAAGGCGGAACAATTGTTAGAGACGCTTCACGTTCCACCACAGCAAGGATTACTCCACGGAGACTTCCATTTTCAGAATATTATTGTTGCAATAAATGAAACGTTCGTCGTCATTGATTGGCATGATGCAACGACAGGTCCACCTATTGCGGATGTCGCGCGGACATTGCTCTTGCTGCGAATAGCAGGTGGAACAGCAGGGTCAGACGAGATGCGACGAAACGTCTGTCGATAATACCTCGACCGCTATCAGGCTGTTTCATTAATTCAGCTATCAAACCTTGCAGACTGGTTACGACTCATAGCAATTATGAGGACGCTCGAACAAATCTCGGGTTCAGAACAAAGACAGTTAAAGGAATTAATCAGTCATCCAGACCTCGGTTCGTATTTTTTTAATACTTAAGCATATACAGATAGGAGGAACGCCATTCATGAGAACCATCATCTCGATCCAAGGCGCCATGGCATCCGGGAAGACAACGCTTGCGCAAGCGCTCGAAGATGCTTGCCCGGAGCTTCATGTCTATTATGAAAATCCATATCCGATCGTTCAAAAACGAAAGGAGCTCGGGTTAGACATCCGAACCGAAGACGGATTCGTTGAGAATCAGCGCTTGTTCATTCAAGCGGAACTCGAACGGTTTCGCCATTTTCCCGATGGACACATCATATTAGATCGTGGTCCGGAAAATCTTGAATTCTATACGCTCCATTATCCGCAGGTGCATAGGCACGACTGGGATATGGAATCCCGTTTAAAGGCAGAACTTGAGGCATTAAGAAGGTGCCGATCCGATCAGATTCTTTATTTACGCGCGACAGACCAACTCTTACAAACGCGTCGGGACGCTGATCAAACAAGAACTCGCCAATCCTTTGAACAACATCAACCGCTTTGGGCACTTGAAGAGAAATGGTAGAAACAGTTTCCGGTCTGTCCGATTGATACGACATCGCAAACGCCGGAGCAAGTCCGAGAAGCAGCAGTTCATCAGCTGTCTTCCATCGGATTCTTAAAAAGGGAGAACGAGATTTGAAATGGAAAGGGACGACCTATCCCCTCATCGAGGGACAAGACGAAAAACAGGTCTACTGGATAGAAAAAGGAGAAACGGTTCAGATCGGACAGACTTACGAAACGATTCGGTTAGAAAAGACATCACATCAATCCATCCTAGTACGGGAGCAAAAATTGGTGTCAGAAAAAATCGGCAATCGAACGATCCGCCTGACGATTGATGCAGAAGACTATACGCCACTCGAATTCGTCGAGTACCAAGATGGCGTCCAAACCGTGCATGCGTTGTATCGAGCGGATGCAGTCATAATTACGCGAGGCAATGAGCAGTCTGTCCTGCCGATTCGGACCGAGTCTGTTGATTTGTTCTCAATCGAATTGTTGTTACGGACATTACCATGGATCGTCGGTTCGACGCACTCGTTCAATGGCTTTAGTGCCGTTTCAGGACTTGCGGTACCGATTCAGGTGTGACCCTTGCGGCACGATCGATTGACGACCGAATCAGGCGAACACGTAGAGACGCTTTGCGTTCACGTTACGTTTGGTGAGCGGATTCAGTATTACTGGATTGATCCAGTCAAGCGGGAGTTGTTAAAACAGTCCTCCCAGATTGCCGACGGGGTCTCATTGGAATTTCGTCGATGAAAAAGGAGCAACGAAACGGTAGACCGTCTCATTGCTCCTTGTCTGTTATAGCTGAAAATGATGTTGCATCGCTTCAAAAATCCGCTTACTCGCCTTTGTATCGTCAAACGCATAGATGTGACTGAGATGACGTTTGAACTTTTTAGGCATTTTCGATTCGCGTAGTGATTCCATCAAGGCGTCTCTTGTTTCGATGACGTCTCCTGGTAACAAATCCGTCGATTCGCCGGCGTTATCTTCGCCAACTAAGACAGGTGGGCGGTAGTAGATGACCTTTTTGTACATCAAGGAGAAATCGAGACCGACACTCGAATAATCTGTGATCAACACATGATGATTCTCGAGTAGCTCCTTGACTGTGAACGCATCCTGACCAACGACATCGACGAAATCCGAATGGAACAAGTGGCTGAATTTTTGGAAATTACGATGGAGGTAGAACGAGACTTCATACTTGTTGTCCTTCACTAAGTTTTTCAACCGTTCGTCCGTGATTAACGCTTGAAACTCCTGATAATAGTCACTTTCCATGAACTGTTCGTCTGGATACGTATCAAGTTTCGGTCGCCACGTCGGCATGATCAAGAGCTTTTTCCGATTCTTATATCGCTTGAGCCAACGCGATCGTTCCGTGATTAATTGATCGAATCGGGCGAGACCCGTCACGATGATTTCGTTAGGATGAAAACCGTAATCGCGGACGATGAGCTGCTTCTCCCGCTCCGAGGAGACGACGAATAAATCAGTAAATGGATGTGGCAATTTTTTACCATAAATATGACTGACATCTTTTGACCCGATGACGCCGTGTTGTAGGAACAGTTTTTGTTTCGTTTGAATCAGTGTTTCCGTATGATAGGTAGCAAACGGTAAGGCATAACTCGATGAATGCGTATGACATAAAACGTCCGCAGCCTGAACGACCTCGATATTCTCCGGAGATTTATAAAACACGATATGATTCTCATATCCGGCAAGATTTTTGAGGTCCGGACTCGATCGACTGATGATGTAGTAGATGTTGAACTGTTTCCGGTGCTGGTCAACAAGGTACTTGAAGAAAATCATCCCATTATCTTGTGCTTTATCCGGGTATTCATAACAGACGATCGTCTTCTTAGTGGGATCCAGTCCAAGTAACGGTCGGGGTTCTGCATAATATTCGACAGTCTCGACGGGCACCGGGATTAGACGCATTGCAAGGCGTTCTGACACGGTCGAATAGGGACGAACCAACACATCGTATTGCTCATTTAACGGCAACCAGTGCTCGTCATTCAAGAGTTCTGGATGATTTTTAAAGTGACAAATCCGGGGTGTGAATCCAGATATCGGCATCTCACGAATCGAAAAGCCAAATAAAAGATCGTAGATGTTCGCGTTAAAGGCATCGTATGTATACCGGTCACCGAGCAACTGCTCAACGAGTTCTTTATCGATCACGGCTTCGACTTCGGTTCTGAAGCGACAGGCGTCGACTGGTGTGACGGTGAAGCGTTTAATCGGTAGAGCGATTTTTTGTTCCTGATGTCTGAATTTAACGAAGCAACTCGGTTGCGCGACTTCGACATATTTCGAGTGAAACGAAAACTTTAATCGAAGCACGTCGTCTTGACGAGTGATGCCCTCAAACTGGACATCTCGGTCGTAAAAATTCATGATGGACGGTTTTTTGTTATAGATCAGACTGAGCTCATCGTCTTGGTCGATGAAAATGAAATAGGAATGTTTCCCTTGTTTGATGTAGCTATTCGGTGCGATGTCCAGTGGTTCCGAAAGATGTTTGAACGAAATCGGTCTACCGGATTCATTGACGAATTTAACAGGATGATTCTTTTTTTTGAAGATATCGAGCAATGTATCAATCGATAGCACAAAGGCTGTCTCTATTTTTTGGAGTGGTATCAGTTGTTCATTGATCGATAACTGTAGGCTTTGGTGCGGAAGATTCTCGATCAAAAACGTATGATCACGACAGGTGATTTTCATTGGTGCATGGCTTCCTTTCATACTCTGATTCAGTCGTTCTTAAACTACATCACTTACCATACAATATCTTCCGATTTCTGCAAAGATGTAGATTGATTGGAAACCAATGCAGTATAGTCTACTGGCTGAAGGATATTGGGAAAAGACAGACGTTACCGCATCTTCGACAGATCATTAGTTGCAGAACCATGACAATGATTGGATATTATGCAAAACCAATTGACTTTGTTCGTAAAAAAGGAGATAAATAGAAACTGTATTGGTAAATGCGACTAGTATCGCAAGAGGTTTATGAAAAAGCAAAGTCGGCTATATATAGAGGTTGAACTCACAGAAAAAAAAACAGGGATCAATCTTGAAGGGTGAAGGGGAGTAATGACAGATGCTGTATACGGTAACATCGACATTACCACCAAAACACGGTGGTAGAACGAAGTCGTTATTGAGTCGAATCGCGCTCATGGAACAAGAACTTGGCGCGGGTTCAACAATCGTTACGACGAACTACAATGCCAACTACATGGAAGTCTACGAATTGTTCCGAACAGAAGAGAAGGTCGGTCCGAAAGTACAATTTGAAAATATCTACGATTGGCTATCAGATTACAAATTGTTAAGTATTCCAACGACTCGTTTTCGTAACAAACCGATCATCAAAGAAACAGCGCGTGAAATCGAAGGATTGAAAAGTGTCGAGAAAAAAGGCAGTGACGCCGTTCGTTATTATGATGAGGAAGATGAGTATGTCCTCTACCGTAAATATTACCCTGAAACGCAAGTCGTCGAATTCGAAGATTTCATGACGAACGCTTCACGTAAAAAAGTCGAGCGCTGGGAATATAATGTCTACGGTCAATTGCACCGGAAGACGATCTATTCGTCGGTCCATCATGGAAAGATGATGGAAGAGCTATATGATTCGGAAGGCAATATCTATTGTAAGAAGTTTTACAATGAAATGGCGCGCCCGAAACTCATCTTGATTCAGTTATACCGGAACGGCAGAATGTACAAAGCGTTCAAAAAAGAGAAGGACTTGTTTGAGTATTACTTCAACCGATTGTTTAAAGACGGTGATGTCTTGTTCGTCGATGCGCGTTTACTGGACCGCTCGATTCTCAACATTAAAGCAGATGTCAAACGGGTCATGGTCATCCATAACTCACACTTGGATGGTACGACCGTCAAAGGATCATATACGACGATGTTCTCGGAATCCGATAAAGTGACACGTTTCATCAGTCTGACGAATCACCAAAAAGAAGACATCCTGGAACGGTATGACATCCCGGAAGAGAAGATTTCCATCATTCCGCATTTCATCGTCCCAGAACAAACGCAACGACGTGACCAGGTCAAGGATCAATTTTGTTTCATCGGTCGATTCGGTCTACAAAAGCAGATGGATCATTTGATCAAGAGTTATGCGATCTTCAAACAATCCGGTCACGCGACGAAGCTTGTGCTCTACGGCATGGACGAACAAGGGCAACTGGCGATGATGGAGAGTTTGATCGAGGAACTCGGCTTAGAGGACGATATCGAAATCCACGGCTTCACGTCGAATCCGGCAGAAGTGTTCCGGGAATCGAAAGCCTCATTGTTGACGAGCGAATTTGAAGGATTTGGACTGACGGTCATGGAAAGTATCAATGTCGGCTGTCCGGTCATTTCTTATGACGTCAAATACGGACCACGCGAAATCATCGCCCACGGCGAGAACGGCTATCTTGTTCCAGCGAACGATATGGAAGCTTTTGCTGCCGCGATGGTGCAACTCGTCGAACGACCACTCGCGCGCGTCGAGACGAAGCCATCGCTTTACCTTGAGACGGCTGTAAAGAACTACGGACGATTACTAGAAGAATTAAGCAACTAAACCTACTACTTGAACGATGAAGAGGATGAACGTTATGAAGAAAATCACGAAAGCCATTATTCCAGCAGCAGGACTCGGGACACGTTTCTTGCCTGCGACAAAAGCAATGCCAAAAGAGATGTTACCGATTCTCGATAAACCGACGATCCAGTATATCGTCGAAGAAGCGGCAAAAGCCGGCATCGAAGATATCATCATCGTCACGGGGAAACACAAACGGGCGATCGAAGATCATTTTGATAACCAAAAAGAACTCGAGATCACGCTCGAGAACTCTGGGAAGACGGAATTACTCGAGAAGGTTCAATTCTCGACGAACCTCGCGAACATCTTCTATGTCCGCCAAAAAGAACAAAAAGGTCTCGGTCATGCCATTTTGACGGCAAAACAATTCATCGGGAACGAACCGTTCGCAGTCTTACTCGGGGACGATATCGTCGAGTCAGACAATCCGGCAATCAAACAATTGATGGACGTCTACGAGCAGACGGAAAAATCGGTCATCGGTGTACAAGAAGTCCGTCCGGAAGATACGCATCGTTACGGCATCATCGATCCGGTCTCACAAGACGGACGACTGTATGAGGTGAAGAAATTCGTCGAAAAACCGGCTCTAGGCACAGCACCATCGAACCTCGCGATCATGGGACGTTACGTGCTGACACCAGATATCTTTGGTTATCTAGCGAATCAAGGAGAAGGAGCGGGTGGCGAAATTCAATTGACGGATGCGATTGAACGCTTGAATGCGGATAGCCAAGTCTTTGCGTATGATTTCGAAGGCAACCGCTATGACGTCGGGGAGAAACTCGGCTTCGTCAAGACGACGATCGAGTATGCCTTGAAAGATGCAGAGATGAAAGATGAGCTTAAAGCTTTCATTAAATCATTAGACATCTAAAAAGGTGAACCACTCTGAAAAACTTCAGGGTGGTTTTTTGTAATTCATGAAACCCATCTTTCTAGTCGAAACGTAGAAGAAACAAGAAGAGAGGTGCTACATATGTTAACGTGGATTGCTTTAAAGAATTACCAAAAGTCAGATGGGCAATCCATAATTTGCTTGCATAGAACGTAATTGGCTCCTCGCAATATTTTCATGTAAACGTTTTTTAAAGTTGAATTAGTGGAAAATAAATGTAATTATATGAATATAGTGAAATGAAATGGTTTACTTTTATAAAAGTAAAATAAAGTATGAGGAATTGAGAGGTGAAACAGAAAGATGAAAAAACAAATTTTAGAAAGTGTTTTTGCAGCAATATTTTTTCTTATTTTTCTAATGTTTTTTGAAGGAATACCGAAGTCGACTGATACATGGGTCGAATATGGAATAAAGTTTGGGGCAATTGCTTTCATTTTCCTAATAACTGAAGTTATTTTTTCTAAAAAGTCACTCAAAAAAAACACATCAAATCAATAATGTAAGATTCAATTGTTCTAATACTGAGTAAGCAATAGAAAGAAAGCCCACATGTGCGTCATAATGTGGGTTTTCTTCAATACAAAGTTATCGAGTGAAGTATACTACGATATGACGAATCCACTATTTTCAACAATACCGCGATCCAATTCGATTTACTGCTTCATCCACCTTGCACTCCGACCATTCCCGTCGTTGAACGGATAGGAAATCGAGGATGAACAGGCTCGTCTGGATGGACGGATCGATGTCCTCTTGTTGACGAAGCTCACGTAGGCTGTCACATAACGCCTGCATCGCTTCCGAAGTTTCGAATGCTGGGCGGGAATGAAGTGCGTCCGACGAGTGCCAGCCGGGAACGTCTCACTAATCTCGTTATCAACGTTCTTCCATCGTCTACCTTCGACAGGGACAAACTTATAGAGTTCTTTGTATTGATCCGTCCAATCAAATGGACAATCTCCATCGGCACGGCGAGTTTTTTGAGATAGGTATATATAGTCGCGCATTCGTCGAACTCCTATAGCGAAATAGATCATTTTAAATTAAACATATTCATTTTCACGCTATTTGACTATGTTTATATATGTTCTGATCATAATTATTTTTCTTGTTATTCTAACGATCCCCCTAAAATAAATATAAGTAGGGAGTGACGTACCGAGCTTGCTACAATAGACATTGGATATTCAAAGGCGTTTTTGCTCATTTCTCGATGTCCTTGATGTAAAATAAGAAAGACAACGACGGAACAGGTAAGGGGCGAATGGACATGACGAAACGATCCATCCAAGATGCTGCTTTTTTGGGCAAACGAAAACAAGTAATGCGCTGCATCGAACGTGGTGACGATCTGAATGAACTGGATGAAGAAGGATTTGCGGCGCTTCATTGGGCGATTCAGGAAGGGTACCTACGGATCGTCGAATTGTTGCTCGATCACGGGGCGGATGTGAATCTTCCAAGTCAAGACGGGATGTCACCGTTGCATATCGCGTTGTATGATCAAAAGACCGACATTGCGTTACTTTTGATCAAGCGAGGTGCTCATCTTGATTTAGATGAACAAGGATTCTCAGCGCTTCATTTAGTAGCGGGACGGTCCGGCAATAAAAAAGTCTTACGGAAATTAGCACAGAATGTCGAGTTGTTACATCAACGGACCGATGACGGGGAAGGTGTGACACCGCTCCATTATGCGGCGCAAGAAGGTAAATCGAAAAAAGTCCAGCTGTTACTGGAAGCAGGAGCAGAAGTCGATGCTGTCGGATTAGATGGATTCACGCCGCTGTATCTCGCAGTCGGAAATAATCATCCGAAAGCGGTCAAAGTGCTTCTAAAGGCGGGAGCCGACATCGAGGCGGAAAACGTCGCGGATGGCGATACGGCAGTCCTCGCATTAGCGAGTGCTTACGGTTATGAACGGATTGTCCGTTTACTTCTCTCTTATGGAGCCGATCCATTGCATCGAAATGAAGACGGGCGGACAGCGCGTGGTGCAGCACTTGATAATGACCATCATCAGATTGCGGAAATTTTAAGACAAAAAGAGATTGATGCATTGTCTGAGGAAGAAAATAAGTGAGCGATTGACGACAACAGGAAACATCTGCGGAGGCTTCCTGTTTTTATTTTTAAAAGGACTTTCAAATCGCTTTGTCAAAATAGAGATAGGAGAACGCTTATTCGTCATCGAAAGGAAGGATACATCATGAACGCAAAAGATTGGATGGTATGGAATTTAAATGAAGTGAGAAGAAGAAGCATCAAAGTCTGGTGCTCGATTCCTGAAGATAAGCTGAACTGGAAACCGGATGAGAACGCCATGACGTGTTTGGAAATGATTCGTCATGTGTTAGATAGCGAGTATTATTATTACTTAGCCTTACAAAATGGAGGCAGTCTATCGTCGTATGAGTCTCCGTTTGAAGGGCGTGACTTCGTATCCGTGCAAGAGGAGCTAGACTTTGCGGAGGTCTATCGGGAGGAATTCATGACATATGTCGGGCGACTACCGGAATCAGATTTAGCGACGGTCCAGATTGATCGTTCCGAATCAGGTTATGTCCGTTCGCTTGGTGATATGCTGTTACGAATTGCTTATCATGAAGCAGTGCATACAGGACAGCTACTCGATTATTTGAGAACAGCAGACATTGAGCGTGTGCGGGTTTGGGACTAAGATAGGTGAATGAGAAAATAATGGTAGTACTATGAGCTACCGATGCTAGGGGGATGAAATTCTTGAATATACGTTTAGCCACGTCCAAAGACATGAAGGTAATAGCAAAAATTTACGTTGATACGTGGAGGACGACATACGCCGGTTTAGTACCTGATGTATATTTGACACAACTCTCGGTTCAACGAGCTGAACAAAAATGGACACAGTTTTTGAACGATTCCTCACAAGATACGTTCCTATATGTGGTATTGAACGAACAGGGAATCACAGTGGGATTCGCAGCAGCTCAGATTCATGCTGATGATGGAGTACGGATAGGAGAGTTATCTGCCCTCTATATATTACCTGAAGCGCACGGTTTAGGGATCGGCAAAAAATTGATGGCGACTATCGCTGCTCATTTCCTGAAAGCAGATGTCTTCTCGATGCTGGTTTGGGTGATGAAAAAGAACGAGTCGGGACGAGCATTTTACAAACGACTCGGAGGTAAATACATAGATCATCGTCAGAGTCGTTTTGGGAATGTCACGGTTAAAGATGAAGCCTATGAATGGCTGGATATTACCACGCTTGTCCGTCATCAGAATTAAAAACAAGGAGGAAGTACGATGCATCTGTACTTCCTCCTTGTATGAATCACAGACTCCATTTCATTAGTAATCCAGCTTGTGTCAAACCGCCACCGAATCCATATAATAGAAGCAAGTCACCCGTTTTGATTTTCCCTTCGGTAACACCTATATCTAAAGATAAGGGAATGGAGGCAGCAGAGGTATTTCCGAAATGGATGAGACTGTAAAGCGCTTTATCAAAAGGAACATTGCTTTTTTCGCAAATCGATTGAATCATGCGTAGGTTTGCACTGTGCGGAATGAACCAATCGATTTGATCCAAAGTCATTGATGCCTGATCCACTACTTGTTTCATTCCACGTGGAACCGTGCTGACCGCCCACTTGTAAACTTCGCGTCCATTTTGGATGAGTTTATTAGTGGGAATGATAGGATCTTCGAACAAGTGATTTGACAAGTTCGAGCAATAGAGACTGGCTCCTTTTTCCCCTTCCGAGTTCAAGTAGAATGAAATAAAGTCAGACTGGACTTCATCGCGTTCCACAAGAACCGCTCCACTACCATCTCCAAATAAAATGCATGTGTTTCGATCGGCATAGTCAGTGATGTTAGAGAGTGTTTCTGCTCCGATGACGAGAATTTTTTTATGAAGACCAGATGAAATTAACCCGTTCGCCAGGTGTAATCCGTATGTAAATCCTGCACATGCGGCGTTCAAATCAATTACACCCGCATGATTGATACCGAGTTTTGCTTGTACCAATGATGCAGTACTTGGTGTCTTAAAATCGGGTGTCATCGTACAGATGATGATCATATCAACATGTTGAAATTCTGTATTGTAACGCTGTTTTAAATTCATGGCTGCTTGATAGGCAAGATCACTTGTCGATTCAGTCTGACCCGCGATTCTTCGTTCTTTGATGCCTGTTCGTTGCACTATCCATTCATCATTTGTTTCTACTAGTTTCTCTAAATCATGGTTCGTCATAATTTGATTTGGAACGTAAGAGCCGATTGCTGTTACTCGAGCATGATATGCAGTCATAAATGGTTCCTCCCTGTAAAAAGATGTTATACTTGGTTTTAGTACTAGGTACTAATTTAAGAGAATTTTCTTTTAAACACAAGGAATATAACTTATCGTACACATCATCAATTCGATTAGATGAAAAAAAGAGCGGTCTTTAGCGGATGCTCGAAAGGAGTAAGGAAGGATGATTGGAATCAGCATCGCCACCACATGGGAGTTCGACGCGACGATTGCGTATTTTCATGTCTCGCCTGAGGAAAGAATCACTTATCCGTATGGTGAATACTTCACGCGTGAGATGAACGGGAAGACACTTCTGTTTTACAGCACAGGCGTTCGAAAAGTAAATGGCATCGGTGCGAACCAATATATGATCCTCCGTTTTCCCTTGACGAAGGTCATCATTGCCGGAACATGTGCCGGCATCGATCCGAGGTACGACATACTCGATATCATCGTGCCAGATTGCGCTGTTCAATATGATTGTACGGTCAAAGAGATTGAACCACTCATTAAACCGTCATTCGTCGTCAATCTCGACGTCTCAAAATATGGCAACGACTTTCATCTCGGAACGATCGGAACGGCTGATCGCGCTGTCGTCATGTGGCGAGACTATCTCGAACTGCGAGATAACGGTCTGACGATTGCCGATACGGAGGCGGGGGCTGTCGCGTACATCTGTCAGAAAAATGCTGTCGAATGTATCATCATCAAAGGCATCTCCGATTTTCCGACAGAAGAGAAGAACGAGGGTGCTGTCGAAGCAAACGTCGAACAGATGCGGATCTATATCGAGAACACACCGAAAGTCATGCGACGGATTTTTGACGACTACTTGCATCGATTTCTAATGTAATTTGTACCCGATGCACTTCTTTTACATATTTTCCAAGTTTCTTACGGCAATATAGTTCATTGGCATTGTATTTTTTGAAATATGTTCTATCATAGTGAATGGAAACGTTTTCTCGAAATGGTGAGTACATATCGAACTGTACAAGAAATGCGCTGCAATCATCAGGTTTCGTAGGTGTAGAAGTAGATGGAGGCACATAGAAGCATGCAAGAATGGAAAGTATCTGGTCAGAAACGGATTGATATTGAAAGCCGGTTTCGTCCAGAAATCGAAGGGCTACGCACGGTAGCTGCCTTACTCGTCGCAATGTATCACATTTGGTTCAATCGTGTCTCAGGTGGTGTCGATGTCTTCTTCGTCATCTCGGGTTTTTTAATCACGACATCAATCATCTCGACGATCAACCGGACAGGAGAGTTCAAGTTCCTTCCGTATGTGACAAAGTTGCTGAAACGACTGTTGCCATCGGTTTTATTCATCCTAGGAGTCGTCTTGGTATTAAGTACGTTTTTATTACCAGCATCGATTCTCGGTAAAACGATTCGTGAAGTCGTCGCCTCGATGTTCTTTTATCAAAACTGGCAACTCGCCGTCTCAAGTACTGATTACTTGGACGTGACGCAAATGAAGTCACCCGTCGAACATTTTTGGGCGTTATCGATCCAGTGGCAATTTTATATGATTTGGTTCGTCTTGTTTTCGTTCATCTTATGGATGATGAACAAATATCAGATTCGATCAGTTAAAGCCGTCCTCAATGGTCTCCTTGGATTCTTGTTCGTCACGTCACTTTCGTACTCGATCTATCTGACTGAAGTCAATCAGCCATGGGCGTATTTCATTACGCCGACACGGGTCTGGGAATTCGCCTTAGGCAGCTTGTTATGCGTGAACTTATCCGCTATTCGTATCTCGAAATGGGTAGCGACAATCATCGGTTGGATCGGTCTGCTTGGCTTGCTAACGACTGGTGTTCTGTTCAATGTCTCGCAAATGTTCCCTGGCTACATCGCACTCTGGCCGATGACATGCGCCTTGATGATCGTGTTATCAGGGACGCAAGAGACACGGTTCGGATTAAAACGGTTCCTCGGATCTAAACCAATGGTCAAACTTGGGGGGATTGCCTTCGGGATTTATCTCTGGCACTGGGTACTGCTTGAGTTCTATCGCTACAACGTCCAACAAACACCTAGTCTGCTCGTCGGCACATTAATCATCGTCTCGTCGATCGGCTTATCGAATCTGATGACGGAATGGATTGAAAAACCGATCCGGACTTCGACCGTCAATCGGACAGCGTTCAAGAAATTAGGTGCGCTGTTGACGGTCAACGTTTTGTTAATCGGATCATTACTCGGATTCGCTTATATGGAAGAACAAGAGCTGAAACAAGCCGTCAGTAAGAATAAATATCCGGGTGCCTTAGCAATTGAACAGGCACTGTCTGTACCGAAGCAAGCCCCATTCCCGTCATATGCGAACGTCTTCAATGACTTACCCCTCGTCCATACGGATGGTAGCAACCAAGGGCTGCAAAAGACGGAAGCGAAAGTCGGTGTATACGGGAAAACGAAGGATTATAAAGCGACGATCGCACTCGTCGGAAGCTCACACTCGGAGCAATGGTTCGGTGCCTTACATGAAGCAATCAAAGGAACGGACATCCGTTTACTCAATCTGACGCGGTCAGGAACACGTTTTTCGACCGGCTATGAACCGAATTCCTTAAAAGGGATCTGGAACCAGAACGTCTTGAACTATTTGAAGGATGCTGACGTCGATTTGATCATCTCGCACGTGACGGCAGCGGATGCTTCAAAAGACAGCATCCATCAACAAATGGTCGACCAGATGCAGTTCGTCAAGGACGAGTATGGTATTGATGGATTGGCGCTTCGAGACAATCCACGATACGATTTTAACGTACTCGAGGCACTGGAGACGACGAGCATCGCTGATACGACGAAACAGATGAACACACAACCGAATCAAACGGATGAAGGGTATTGGAAACAATTCGAAAAAACGAACCAGTCGCTCCACAAGCTGGATTTGACGCGTTACTTCCACGTCAAAGGCGAGTACCGTCCCGTTATCGGCAATGTCGTCATCTATCGCGATAACAGCCATATGACGAATACGTATGCGGAAAGTTTTGCTCCGATGTTTAAGAAAAAGCTCAACGAGGTCCTCGCAGAAAAATTAGCAACGGACGAATAAAATATGTAAAACGGCTTGCATCCAGAAAAGGGTGCAAGCCGTTTTTTCGTATCATCGGTCAAACAGAGTAACTGCCGTCTGGTTGTTCAAGTAATTCAAGGGTTTGAGTGCGCATCATTTGATCCGTTTTGAAGTACGCATCGACGACACGAGAAGCGGCAAACCCATCCTCCATCGGACCATACGTCGCACGGAATGCATCAAGTTGCGCTTGATACATTTTCGTCAGACGCGGAATGTCCGATAAGGCGTGAAGCAATGCTTCTTCCGTTTCTAGGATCGGTCCCGGAAGGTCATTGTAGTAATCCAGGTAGAACCCGCGCAGCGTATCGCGGTAGAGATCAAGGTCATACGCATAGAACATCATCGGACGATTCATGTTCGCGAAGTCGAAGAAAACAGAAGAATAGTCTGTGATCAGTAGATCGGTGATCAAGTACAGTTCTTGAATGTCCGGATAGGCCGTCACATCGATGAACTGTTCCCGGTGCTGCGCTGGAATCTTCGGCTTTTTCGTGACGAGCACGTGCGTCCGAATCAAGAAGACATACTCATCGCCTAACGCTTCCGCGACCCGGTCGAAATCAAACGGATAGTCGAAGTAGAACTTCCCTTTACCGAGCGACTGATGGTCACGGAAAGTCGGTGCATACAAGATGACTTTCTTGTCTTCCGGCAGTTGAAGCTGCGTCCGGATCCGTTCAATTGTCGCCGCATTATTCGCCGTAAAGAAGAGATCGTTTCGCGGATAACCAGATTCGACGACCGGTCCCCCGTACTGGAACGCACTTCTAAAGATGTTCGTCGCATAGGGACTCGGAGACAAGAGGACGCTCCATTGCTGGATTGCGTTCGTTACACGCTCGATATAGCCTTCGTCCCGTCCATGGATCTCGTCTAAGTCAAACAACATCTTCTTCAAAGGTGTGCCGTGCCATGTCTGAATGTAGGTCGTCTCTTTTCGCCGCGTCATGTAATGCGGGAAGTTCTGATTGTTGACCCAAAACTTCGCCGTCGCCATGTAATAAAAGTAGGCAGGAGATAAGCGTTTGACGACTTTTGCGTTCGGATCTCCGAGATAAAGCTTCTTGTTATAAATCCAGACGACTTTGTAGCCGAGTGCTTGTTGCTTCAGTTCCTCATAAATGTAACGCGGACTGTCCGCGTAATGTTTACCGAGCCCACTCTCGAAGACAACGAGTTTCGGGTCGACCGGCAAGACGCGTTGCATGAGTCGATATCCTGCCTTCATCGTCGGGAAGTAGAACCGGCTTCGGCGATAGACCTTAAAGAGGATGTTCGCCGCCTCGTTCGTCTGAATCTTCTCTAAAAGACTCGTCTGTTTCGTATAATTAGCGATTGTTTGATAGACCTGATCAGAGTAAGTCGTATCCGTTTTCGTCAAGAAGACGTCAGCGCGTCGTTTGTATTCATCCGCCATCTTAAAATCACGGCGTGCCGTCGCGTCGAGATCCTCGAACAAGTCATCGATTGTTTTTGAAATCCGACCTGGTAATTCGTTTTCTAGATCGAGATACGAACCGAGAGGACCGATGAAGCGTTTCGGGTCGAATTGCAGGTAATGGACCGGTCGCTTTAAGAAACTGAAGTCAAAAGCGACACTCGAATAGTCGGTGACGAGCAAGAGGCTCTCCTTTAACAATCCTTGAACATCGCGTTCGCCCTGATGGATGACCGTGATCGGTAAGTTCTCGAAGTGACTCGAATATTGCTGCATGTTTGGATGCAGGCAAAGAACGATCTCGAGACGATGCTGTTTCGCGTACGCATGCAAACGATCACTCGATAGGAACGCTTGGTACTGCTGATAGTATTCTGATTCGAAGAACTGGAGTGGCGTCTGTAACCACGACCGCCACGTCGGAATGACGAGCATCTGACGTTTGACCGGGACGTCATTTTTCAAGAGTGCATCAAAGCGAGACAAGCCAGTAATTTTGACCTCGCGCTCAGCGTATCCCATATCTTGTGTGACGAGTCGTTTTTCCCGCTCCGAGCTGACAAGGAACAAATCCGTGTCGAAGGCAGCAGCAAATTTCCCGTATTGATTGTTCATGTTCTTCGTTCCGAGAACCCCGTGTTGGATGAAGACACGATCTGCACGCATCTTGCGTTTGAACGGCTCCGAGCGAAGCGGATACAAGTATTCCGCGTGGTGTGTCCCGATGACCTTCTTTGCCATCAAAGAGTGATAGATGTGTTCCTTCGATTTGATCGGCAAGACGTTTCCGAGCGGAGCGACTTGCGCATATTCGTTCGACGCCGGATCGATGACGTAATAGACCGGTCGCTCCGGATAGGTCTCGCGCATGTATTTGAAGAAGTGGTAACCATTGTCCTGCGCTTTATATGGACGTTCTCCGACGAGCCACGTGTTCTTCTCGGCAAACAGCCGGTAGAGCGGGGCAAATGTCATCAGATGATTCAGATAGGCGTAATTTTCATTCGTGAACTCGGTCATCTCAAATGATAGATTCCGGTGACCGACCGTGTAGTACGGAATGATATGCATCGTCGACGTCTCATCTTTCCCTAACGCTTCCGGTGTCAGCTGACGCGTGATATAACGGGCACGACCGAGACGGTGTAATTTCGGTTCCGATCGGTGATAGAAATCGAGCGTGATGAAAGCATCATAAACCCCTTCTTGCAATTGGGCTGCTTGATAGAGGTGCGACCAGTGAATCTTCGCCGTGTAATGATAGAGATACAATCCGAATTTTTTCGCACTTACCTCGTTTTGGTACAACCAATCGATTGGGATAGGGACTTGATCGCCACTCTCTCGGTGAACAAGGAGCAACCGTCCCGTCTTGATGAACGCATGACGCGTAAAGGCTTTTCCGCTGATGACTGTCGTCGCCTTCGTCTCATTATGGACCGCATCGATTTGAATCTTCGGCTTCGTCTGCGGTTCTTTGTTCAGCAACAGACGCAGGTTGCCTTTTAGGTCCGTATACAACTGGACGAATTCGTTGAACGTCTCATCCATCAACGGTGCGAGCGGCGCAGGGATCTGTGTATCAAGGAAACGTCCTAGCAGAATCTCACGGGTGAAGACAGACGCGTCGAGCGTAGCATGACTCGGTAAGCCGTCAGATTCCCATTTCTGTAATTGCTCCGGTGTGAGGTGTTCAACTTTTTTCGTGAACGTAAGCCAAAGCGAAAAACGATCAATCGGATAGAGCGTATCTTGATCGGCTTCGACGGACTCGATCTCAGCGAGACCGTCTTCTTCGACCGTCGGAACGTCCGCCTCTTCTTGCATCTGAGCAACATGCTGACTCAATTGAGACACGATTGAATGCGACAGCTGAAAGGTGAAGCGATGATCGTCCAGTTGGTTCGGCACTTCAAGGACCGTCTCTTGCGATCGATCGCGGATACGTAACGACGTGATCGTCAGCAACGGATCATTCAATTGACCGGATAGCGTATAGTCTGTCGGCGAAGATTGAATCTGTAACGATTCTTTTAATGCCGATCGTTTAAGCTTTTTTTGTTTTTTCGGAAGTACGGAATGTCCAAATTGGAGCACCCGGAGAGCAGATTTAAAAAGCATGGAATCAAGGAACCTCCTACTAAAAGATGTTTTATGAAAGCGTTATCTTCCCTTAGCATTCTATCATAATCAATAGCTAAAACATCCTAAAATTTGAAAAACAATGCGGACTTTGGTGGATAGACAAAAAAACCTCCTCACAGGGGAGGAGGTCGACTAACTATTCGTCGAGCTGATTCAAAAGCATCAGCCAATTTTTCGTGAAAAGATCATCCGAAAAACGCTCAACCGAATGCAAGGCGGCTTCGCCCATTTGACGTCTTAGGGATGGTTGTTCCATCAAGCGAATCGCTGCGTCAGCAAAGGCTGACGAGTCTCCAGGTGGAATGATAAAACCAGTCGTTCCATGCTCAATGATTTCTCGAGTACGACGACTTGCGTCGGTGCTTCGATATGATACTTCGTCGCGTCGATTTTCTGTAACGGTGATTTTTGTTCCTCGGGACGAAATTCGACTTTAAGCTGTTGATAATGCAAATGCATTTCGTCGACACTACTCGGTAACGTCATCCGGACGACGAACGGATGATAGTCGTCATGGATCAGCATCAATTGGAATGGATCTGAACGCGGTTCGAGTGCCTCGGTCGGAATGAACAGTTCGTTCTCATCGATATGGAACGGAACGTCGGTCTCCGTTGTTTCATCGTTGGGTGCGATTAAGAGAACTTGATCGACCGAAGACGTGTCGTCTTTGAGTAATTGTACGACTTCATAGAAGACACCATCAACGAGACGGGTGCCTGCATACGTAGCAAAGAATGGCTCAAGGACAGGTCCGAGATGATGCAACGATTCTGGCATCTGGTAATAGAGACGATTCTCTGATACATATCGCCGGGCTTTATGCTTTTGGACGAGTAGCGTGATGAAGGCGACGAAGCTGTCATAATCTTTTTGCTGAAGCAAGGCGTACTGTTTTTGGAAGATGTCATCGAAAATGAAATCCGCTGGATCTGCATCATGGCATTCAAAGACGCCAATCATCTCGCGGAACAGATCAAAAAAGGTTTGTTGTTGTGGATGCTCAAGGAAACGCTTGTTGTTGAACAGTCGGGAGAGGAAGTCCATCTCGATCAACCGACTCAAAGCATGCGTTTTAGCGACTGCCGGAATATCAAGTTCGAGCGTTTTCTCAAGCACTTGTAAATTGAAGGTCGTCTTTTCGAAAATATTGGTTTGTCCGACAAGCGAATCATTCATCGCGAAACGATTGACGTGATAGACCGGTGCCGGATTCATCGAAGCCGTTTGACATTTCGAGATGGCTTCAAAGAAGAAGAGTTTATCTTCACCGTACTGCATCGGGCTGAACCGGATGTTATGTTCAAGCAAGACGGAGCGCTTCAGGATTTTCCCCGGAGGTCCGACCGCGCGGAACACTTTGTCGATTTCATACGGAACAAGCTGATTCGCTGTCGTAAACGATGCAAAGCGACCAACCTTTTGAATCGACGTGTTGGTATGTTTGATCGTTTGACCGAATGCGATATCGGCATCATGCGAAGCGGCTTGTGCGACGAGTTGAGGGAATCCGACTGGATCGAGACGATCATCAGCATCTAAGAACGTGACGTAGGTACCTGTCGCTTCTTCAATTCCGACGTTTCGCGGTTGTGCAGGACTGCCCGTATTTTCAGGAAGTTCGATGATGCGAATGAAATCCATCGTTTGTGCAGCCGTGTGGAGAATCGATAACGATTCATCCGTCGAACCATCATCAACGAAAATCGCTTCGATTGTTGAGTGATCGAGCAAGAGTTCTTGGATCGATGCGATACAAGTTGAGAGATATGTCGCCTTATTGTATACAGGAATAATGATTGATACGGTTCTTTCCATTAGTAATTCCCACCTTAAACTAAATATTAAAAAATACCCCCTGAACTGTGCCCTAAAACAGATGAAGGAAAGAGAAAGGTAAGAAAACACGAAAATGGTCGATGACTCCATTAAATAATAGAGTCATCGACCATTTAGACAATTAACAAATCAGCCTTATAGGATTAGAATTACTTGATTCCAATGTTCTCAAGGTATTTTTTTTCAGAGGCATCGATTTTACGGTTGATTTGTTTCGAATACGTCTTCCGCGCGTAAGTCGATCCTTTTTTCTGATAAATGGCTCTTTCTCTATCAGATGATTGATCGTAATAGATTTCGATTAAATCTTGATCCTCATAGACGATGACGCCCGTTTCATCAGTGTTTCGCTCTAGGTGCTGGTTGATCTGTTGCTGCTTCAAGTACTGGTTTTCAGATTTAAAGACTTGATTGATGGCTACATCGTATTTCTTTTTTGCTTCCTCACTCGTCGTATTTCCGTCTTGATCGTAATCACTACACCCTGCTAGACAGACGATCGAAAATAGCAGTAAAAATAAAAGTTTACTTTTCAATTGCGAACACCTCCGAAGTACACGTTCTGTATTATCGATAGTGTACATCAAGGCAACACTTCATATGTAGTGCACTTGAGAAAAAGGGAAGTGTTTCGTGTTGATCGCATTATAGTTCGATGGCATCGATGACACCTTCAGGATACTCCCAGACGTTGCCTTCAATGAGCCATTGATGGTGGCAGTTCGGACAAGCGACTTCCGAAGAAAAGTCATACTGGATTTCGAGACCTAAGCGCCGGTTTTCGTACGCTACACTATGTAAATCTTCAATGAGAATCTCATCCTTGAATTTCTCGCGACAACGTGGACATTTGAATTTCGAATAGTGACTGATGACCGTATCCATTTAATTCAACTCCTAAATAAAGAATAAGTACCGTATACAGTATAATGATAACGCTTACATAAAAGTGTTTTAAATTAAAATTGTAATCAAAATGGAATATATCAACTAAATTGGATATTGATTTATAGAGATTTCGAGGAAGGACTGTAAGAAAGAGGAATACCTGTACCTATACATCCGTTCAATCCAAATGAGGCATATTTTGATGTTAGCAGTTAGTTAGGATCACGCTAAGGTCGTTCAAGTGTTGCTACAGTACGGAGTAGATTCAAATCATCAGGATACAATGGGAAAACGGTCATTGATTATGCGAAGAAATATAAAAATAAAAAACTCCTCAAACTCTTCGATGGATTGCTTTGAAGGATTCGTAGCACATCTTCTTTTAACCATATTTTGAGTTCTAGCGGTTGTGCTATTAAAGCATCTACACATACTTCACATTTTCCGTTTATCACATGCTAAACTTAAACAATCTATTTCTAAGTAAAGGAATGATTTGGATGTGGAAGGCACTATTGTTTAATTCTATTTGGATGGGTATCACAATTCCAATTCTTTTGAGTGTCGTTTTTACAATTTTGCATCCTCTACTCGTTTTTGAATACAGTGGTGTTCTCATGATTGTTGTTACATTAATCATTGGCATAATTGATGTTTACCTAGCAATTCGGATTTGGACATGGATCGAAGGAAAGTTCTTCGAACGAAAACGGTACATGTGAGTACAGCCTAACAAATGGACGCTTTAAAAAAGTCGTTTTAACTTTTTCGTTACTATGAGGTGGCTTCGGTATTGAACCGGAGTCATCTTTTGACATTTTCAGATGTCTCGATATTCTTTACCTAAGTAAGGAATACCGCTTTACAGGATTTTATGCTTACAGTTCATCGATTTTCTAATCGTCTTTCATATGAAGCGCAGTTCTTATTTTCGAACTAAGGCGTCCATCTTGTGCAACTAAATAAAACATTAAAGTAACAGGTATAAAAAATCCCAAAAATGTATTATGAAATATATAATATATGGTAGAAGATACTTTTTGAAAATGACATTTTTTAATGTCTAACGAATTGTAATATTAAGTGCAACACCTAGCTGAAAACACAAAAAAACCCATACCGACCTCGTGTAGAATAGAGTTACCACACCAAATTCAACGGAGGATTCGTTATGAGCTATGTTCATCTTACCACATCAGAAAGAGTCAAAATAGAAACT